>NZ_JBGOOU010000011.1:0-147101 GCF_041439815.1 Vibrio sp. 1F279
AAACCGGCAACCGTTAATAGCGGTTCTAGGGTTCAAATCCCTATCCCTCCACCACCATTGAAAAGCCCACTGAGAAATCAGCGGGCTTTTTTACATCTTGAATTTGCAAAAAGAGAGCTCAAAAACACTAGATAAGTCGTTATCTAATCTAGTTATAAGGTTCGTAGAGTTAAGGGATTAAAAAAGCAGAGCGTAATCGCTCTGCTTTGATGTCTCAATGAATACTCTTTGGAAATTGTATAGTCAGCTCTCTTACTTAGCGACGTTACCTGCCACGTTTAAAGCATCCCAAGTACGTGAAAAAGGTGGGGCATAACAGAAATCCATGTAGCCTAGTTGTTGAGTAGTCATCTTGGCTGTGATCGCTACGGCCAGTGCATTGATGCGGCCAACGGCTCCTTTCTTACCTACTATCTCACCACCTAGCAGGACCTTCGTTTCTGGGTTATAAACCAGCTTTACCTTGATGTCTTCTTGACCAGGGTAGTAATCGGTTTGGTTCTTATCTGAAATGGTCGATACTTTCACATCCAAGTTATGTTCTTTCGCTAGAAGTTCATTTACGCCAGTACACGCCAGCTCGTAATCGAGTACTTTCAAACAAGACGAACCTAAGAAGCCTGACATATAGGTATCTTTACCTGCTAGCTTGTCAGCCATCATACGCGCTTGCTTATTGGCTGTTGTTGCTAGAGGAACATAAACGGGTTTGCCTAGTGCCATATGATGGACAACGGCACAGTCACCTACTGCGTGGATGTAAGCATCTTCAGTGGCACCATATTCATTCACCAACAACGCGCCATTTTGAGCTTTTGGTAATTCGAATGCTTCCGTGTTTGGTTTGAAACCGAGTGACAGGATCACGACATCCGCTTCTATATTGCCATTATCGGTTTCTACTATGTAACCACCTTGTTCCGCATCGCGAATTGCAGACACGCTGCACCCTGTTTTAAGGTCAGCACCGGATTCTCGAATTGCCCCTTCGACCACTTCAATGATCTCTGGGCTGAACTGACGGCTCATGATGTGCTGTTCACGTTCGATGATCGTCACGTGTTTGTCTAAGCCGTGTGCAGCATCGAATACTTCCAGGCCGATAAAGCCTGCCCCTATAACACACACACGCTGCTTGTTACTATCCTTTAGCGCTTCTTTAACCGCCAAGCCATCTTCCATGCTTGTTAGTGTGTATACGTGCTCTGGATTGAATTCACCGAATGATGGAACGATTGGACGTGCGCCTGTCGCAATCACCAGCATATCGTAATCGATAGTGCTCTCTACGTTTTGGTAACGAACTGTAATTTGCTTTTCAGTGCGGTCGAACGACACCATTTCTGTGTCTACACGAACATCTAAACCTGATTTGATGGCTTGTTCTGGTGTACGGGAGATCATCCGTTCGGTGTCATCAAACATGCCGCCTGCAAAGTAAGGTAGGCCACAGGCTCCGAAAGAGATGTAGCTACGCTTATCTAAAACGATGACTTCGTCTGATGGTTGATTACGTTTGTACTTTGCTGCGAAACTCATACCAGCGGCGCTACCGCCTATAACAACAACTTTCATATTTACTACCTAAATAACCTGAACTCGGGAAAAACAGAAGAGCACTTACGTGGAGTGCTCTTAATTAAGTTTGAGAATTATACTGCTGCTTCTTTTGATACTGTCGCTGTAACGTCAGCGTCGTACTGTTCAGTATTCAATGAACCATTCTTCTTCGCTGTAAGAACACCAGACAACATAGAACCTGAGATGTTCAGCGCAGTACGAGCCATGTCAATTAGCGCTTCGATAGACACTAGAATCGCGACTACTGTGATGTCTAGACCCATGATAGTCAGTACCGCTACTGCTGCGAACGTTGCACCGCCACCAACACCTGCGATACCGAATGAAGCAATCGCGATAACAGCTATCAGTTGCAGGATAAAGCTCAAGTCTACAGGCATGCCCATGACCTGTGCCGCCATGATTGCTAGCATTGCTGGGTAGATACCGGCACAACCGTTTTGACCGATACTAGTACCGAATGTCGCTGACATGTTTGCTGTTTCTTCGTCTACACCTAGGCGCTGAGTTTGTGTTTCAACGTTTAGTGGAATAGCTGCCATGCTTGAACGAGACCCGAAACCGAACACGAGTACTGGCCAGATTTTCTTCATGAACTTGGCAGGAGAAAGGCCGAACATTGACACCATGACGAAGTGGATGCCGAACATAACGCCAATTGCTACGTAGCTTGCTAGAAGGAAGCGGCCCATCTCTGCAAGTGCGAATAGGTCGTTGGTCATCATGAACGTGGTCATCAGAGCGAATACACCGTAAGGCGTTAGCTTCAGGATTTCACGAACCATTGAAAGCACCACTTCTTTTGCAGAGTTGATGAAATCAACGAAGTTTTGCACTTTCTCAGGCTTACGGTTTTTCACTTGAAGGATGCAGTAACCAAGGAACATACCGAACAGTACAGTTGATAACGTAGAAGTACGTTGAGACCCCGTTAGCATGTCAAAGATGTTGGTTGGAATGATAGACAGAGCCATACCAGACAGACCACTACTCGCCATTGCATCTTGTGTTGCTACCAGTGAATCACCGCGAGCTTCAATCGCACTGTTTGTGCCGATTGTGCTTACTAGCGCGTTCGCATCGATACCAAATAGGTAAATACTTGCGATACCTACGGCTGCTGAGATTGCACAAGTGAAAAGTAGAATACCGATGATTTTTGGTGCGATTCGAGATAGCGCACCACCGCCTTCGACGTTCATGATCGAAGAGATCATCGCCACGAATACCAGTGGGATAACGATCATTTGTAGAAGTTTGATGTAGCCTTTACCGAACACTGAAATCAGTTCAGCAAAGCCAGATGTCGCAACGTTGCCGACACCGAAAACAAGTTGAATTGCGCCACCGAACAACAAGCCAGCAGCAAGCGCACTCAGTACGCGGAAGTTAAAACTTTTCTTTTGCTTTTTGAAGTTCGACAGCAGTGCGTAGAACCCAAAGAACAGTACGCTTAATGCGATAAATGAAACGCTCATGAGAATCTCCTATGATACCCATTAATACCTAAATCGGTTATTTTTTGTATGCGATGGCTTCAACTTCAACCAGTGCGTCTTTTGGTAATCTTGCTGCTTCAACACAAGAGCGAGCAGGTGCATTCTCTGTACCAAACACCTCTGTATACACTTCGTTAAATGCTACGAAGTTCTCCATGTCTGATAGGAAGCAGGTTGTCTTCAGCACGGTGTCCAGTCCCGCATTACTTGCTTCTAATACAGCTTTTAAGTTTTCTAGAGACTGACGAGCTTGCTCTTTGATGCCGCCCTCAACAAACTGCATGGTTTCTGGAACAAGAGGTAATTGACCTGATGTATAAACCATGTCGCCGTAAGACGTACCTTGTGAGTAAGGGCCGATAGCTGCAGGTGCTTGTTCAGTGGCAATGATCTGTTTCACGATGTAACTCCTAAATTATTGGTTTTATTCTGATTTAAATTCACGGATAAACTTGTAAACCGCCTGACGGCTGATCCCAAGCTGCTCTGATACTTGTGTAGTCGTCTCTTTTAGCTCAAATACGCCGTTATCAAATAAACAACGGATGATGGCTTTATTACGACCTTTGCAGGAAACCGACTCGTCTAGGTCAACCTCGTTAATGGCTGAACTCAATGCTTGTTGAATGACGTCGTTTGCATTGTTGCTGAATGTCTCGCTTACAATGGTTTGCGGCACATTGCACTGCGGCATCAACGTTTTGACGATTTCTGGGAATGGGAAAGATAAGTTCATGTTGATACACAGCATGCCGATAGGTTTTTGCTGTGGACCAGCCAGCATACAGGTGGTTGATTTCAGTAGGGACCCATCTGCTGCGTTGGTGAAATAGCTCTTCGGAGAAACTTCGCCAGTTTTCTCGAACGTGCTCCACATGCGTAAACCTAAATCGGTGATCGGTGAACCAATTTCACGACCCGTATGATGACCATTGACGATCTTCACTACTGAGTTTTCTAAGCTTTCAAATGAATGGATGACCACTTCGCAGTAAGGACCAATCAAATCGGCGATAGTGTCTGCTAAGCGGAAGTAATTGCTTAAGCATTCTCTGTCTTCATCGGTGAATCGAACTTGTTTTACATTCATGATTTCGGTTTACATTTTTGAACTCAATAACTGAAATCTACTCCTTTGGTGGTATTTTCACAAGATGCGGTAAACTTCTGTAAACCTGAAGTGAACGTTCAAAACATCAACAAATCGTAAGGTTTAGACCTATATCACGAGCGGAATTTGAACAAGATCACTAAAGATAGCCAAATGAGGTTTAATTTCTTAAACCGCATCAAGGTTTACATATTTAAAACCAAAGGTTGCATTTTTGAACCCTTTGATGATCTAGGACAAGTTATAAGGAAAGGTAAAAAGTCGGATTGATTGGTATTGTAAATGCATGGCAATCAAGAATTTACCTTGCGAATGTGGTGGTGAGTAAAGATAGGTGATTAATTGAAAATGAGGTTGTATTAGAGAGTTAAATTCACAAAAAACGGCTTCTCAATAGGATGCGAACTAGGATTTAGATCCTAAAAAAGCAGCTGAAGTCGCTGCTTTACTTATTTTGAGAGTGTTCTGTTTGATTATTAGCCTAGCAGTTTAAGCTCGACTTGCTTTAGCGCGCGCTGATACATGAACCATGCACAAGTGCCGGCAAGCACATTACCTGCCATTGCGCCCCAGAATAGGCCTTCAATACCCGCAAGCTGAGAGCCAACCCACAAGCAAGGTAAGAAGAAGGCGAACAGGCGCAGCGCTGAAATCGTCAAGGCGGTGTAGGACTTGCCCAGAGCGTTAGAGACGGAAACCATTAGCATACAGATTCCCAATGGCCCTAAGCTGATAGGCACGATCAGTAGGTGATAGTTCAAAATCGTTGAGACTTCTTTTTCACTGGTCATTAGGCTTGCCAGTCCGCCTGAGAACAACCAAGTCACCAGTGCAATCACTAATTGGAAACCCAATACGAACATCACTGCAATCTTAACGAGCTTGCGTATGTTACCTAGGTTGTTTTCTCCCAACATGCGGCCAATCATCGGAGGCATCGACATCGTTAGTGCTAGCACAGCGACAATCGAGAAGAATTCAAAACGTGAACCTAGCGCCCAAGCTGCAACGGCAGCGGTGCCATAGCCAGCAAGCAGTTTAGTCGCAAACATGGATGAAACGGGTGGCAGCAATTGACTGATCATCGCAGGCCCCATGATGTTACCAATGGAGCGAACACTCTTTCTGATGTCGAGGTCGTGCCAGTCGAAGGTCATCCAATGCTTCTTGGTGACCTTTGGTGCTACGATAAAGATACCCGCACCGAACGCCAAGATGGTCGCAATGGCGGCTCCATTGATGCCCATGTCGAGCGTAAAGATGAAAATCGGGTCCAATATTAAGTTGATGATACTGGTCGCGATCATCATTGAACCGGGCAGCATGGTATTACCATTGGCACGACACACACTGTAGAAAAAGTAGAGCAGTGCACCTGTCCAAGAGCTGACTAGCCAATAGATCCAATAAGAATCAATGATCGGTAATACCGTCGGTGGCGCATCCAACAATTGTAAAATTGGCCCTCGCAGCAGATAGATGATGACGGAGAAAAGTGCGACACTCACACTGCCCATCGCAATCACTAATCCACCAAGCTGCTTAGCGTAGCGCGTTTCATTCGCGCCAATGGCTCTCGCGATTACCGCGGTCGTCGCGATACCTAACCCGACCTGAATACCGATGATGATCATCTGTATAGGAAGTGTGAAACCCTGAACAGCGAGCGGTAGCACGCCCAGTTGGCCAATAAAAGCACTGTCTACAAGCTGGAAGCTCATTAGGGAAAGTACCCCAAACAGCATTGGCCATGTCATTGTATAGAGTTGTCGGCCAAGAGAAGGCGAGGGAGTTGCGGTAGTAGAATTCATAACACTCTTATCGGTCTTGAAGTTAGGCTTGTATTGGTGACAAACCTCTCAATGAAGAATTGTGTAAAGGATAACGTAAGGTCAGCGCGATACCAATGTTTGTTATGCTAGGCAGGTTATCTTTGTTGGCTTTCGGTGAACAAAAAAGCCAGTCGCGATGACTGGCTTTGTTATATCTACTTTCTGTTGTATCTACTTGTTGGCGCTAAGCGTTACTTATTCGCAACGTTACCCAGTTTCAACCAAGTATCGATAACCGTATCTGGGTTCAATGAAACCGAGCTGATGCCTTGTTCCATCAACCACTCCGCTAGGTCGTCATGGTCAGATGGGCCTTGGCCACAAATACCCACGTATTTACCCGCTTTAGCTGCTGCATCGATAGCCATTTTCAGCATCGCTTTAACCGCTGGATTACGCTCATCGAATAAATGTGCAACGTCACCTGAATCTCGGTCTAGGCCAAGTGTCAGCTGTGTCATGTCGTTTGAACCGATAGAGAAGCCATCGAAGTACTTCAAGAATTCCTCAGCCAAAATCGCATTGGATGGTAGCTCACACATCATGATGACTTTCAGACCTTGGTCGCCACGACGAAGGTTAAATTTAGCCAGAATGTCGATAACCGATGCTGCTTCACTAGGAGTGCGCACGAATGGAATCATGATTTCAACGTTCTTCAGTCCCATCTCGTTACGTACACGTTTTAGCGCTTGAGTTTCAAGCTCGAAACAGTCTTCAAATACTGGAGATATGTAACGAGATGCACCACGGAAGCCTAGCATTGGATTCTCTTCATGTGGTTCAAATGTTTTACCGCCAACAAGGTTGCTGTATTCGTTCGACTTGAAGTCAGACATACGTACGATCACACGCTTAGGCCAGAATGCAGAAGCGATAGTCGCGATGCCTTCTGTTAGCTTGCTTACGTAGAAATCGATAGGATCTTTGTAGCCACGAATACGCTGGTTGATTTCAGCTTTGATCTCATCCGTTTGCTCATCGAAGTTCAACAGAGCTTTAGGGTGAATACCAATCATCTTGTTGATGATGAATTCAAGACGAGCAAGTCCAACACCTTCGTTCGGGATTTGAGCGAAGTCGAAGGCACGATCTGGGTTACCCACGTTCATCATTACTTTAGTTGGCAGCATTGGTAGCTCATCAACCTCAGAACGTTTGATTTCAAAGTCGAGTTCGCCGTTGTAAACGTAGCCTGTTTCGCCTTCTGAACATGACACTGTTACGGTGTCGCCATCATTCAGGCTGCTTGTCGCTGTACCACAGCCAACGATTGCTGGAATACCTAGCTCACGAGCGATGATTGCTGCGTGACAAGTACGGCCACCACGGTTAGTCACAATCGCAGAGGCTTTCTTCATCACAGGCTCCCAGTCCGGGTCTGTCATGTCAGTGACCAGTACGTCGCCTTCTTGAACCAGTGACATTTGGTCTAGAGAGTCAACCAAGCGAACAGGGCCTGAACCGATACGCTGACCGATAGCGCGGCCTTCAACCAAGACATCCGCCTTGTTGTTTAGCTCGTAACGCTCGATAACGTTTTGGTCGCTCTGAGAACATACGGTTTCAGGACGCGCTTGAACGATGTAAAGCTTGCCGTCGATGCCATCTTTTGCCCACTCAATGTCCATCGGACGTTGGTAGTGCTTCTCGATGATCATTGCTTGTTTTGCAAGTTCTTTGATCTCTTCATCGTTCAATGAGAACTCGTTACGTTCTTTAGTATCTGTATCGATGATATCAACTTGCTTGCCGATCTCTTGGTTGGTTGAGTAGATCATCTTGATCAACTTAGAACCAAACGTCTTTTTAACAACTGGGTAGTGACCCGCTTCTAGCATTGGCTTATGAACGTAGAACTCATCTGGGTTCACCGCGCCTTGTACGACCATTTCACCTAGGCCCCAAGAAGAGGTGATGAATACCACTTGGTCGAAGCCTGATTCAGTATCAAGCGTGAACATCACACCTGAAGAAGCTTTGTCTGAGCGAACCATGCGCTGGATGCCCGCAGACAATGAAATGCCACGGTGATCAAAGCCTTGGTGTACTCGGTAAGAGATGGCGCGATCGTTAAACAGTGAAGCGAACACGTGTTTCGTTGCTTCGATAACCGCATCGATACCTTTCACGTTAAGGAAGGTTTCTTGTTGGCCTGCAAAAGAAGCATCTGGAAGGTCTTCAGCTGTTGCCGATGAGCGAACCGCAACAGACAATTCTTCGTTGCCTTCAATCAGTTCGCGGTAGTTATCACGGATATCTTGCTCTAGTGATTCTGGGAAGGGTGCGTCTAGAACCCATTGTCGAATTGTTGCACCTGTCTTACGCAGTGCGTCAACGTCTTCAACATCAAGTTCATCAAGGAGTTGGTGGATGCGCTCATCAAGACCTTTGTAGTCAAGAAAGTTATTAAACGCATAAGATGTGGTAGCAAAACCATTAGGTACTGATACGCCAGCGTTGGCTAGGTTAGAAACCATCTCGCCAAGTGAAGCATTCTTACCGCCGACTTTGTCGACATCTTCCATGGAAAGGCCATTGAACCATAGGGTGTTATTTTGCATTTATTTCTCCAGAAACATAGCAAGCATTGTAGGGATTTAAAGGCAAACGATTACGTATCAGTTTAAAAAAATGTAAATTATTTTCTAAAGCTGTGGGGGACGTAATAGTCAGCAGGGTTTCGTTATATATATTATGGTTCCCATCCTACTCAAAATAATTTTAAACATTAAATAAAAAATGCAAATTGATATCCAAAGTCGTGATGTATTCTATGTTTCTGATGGAACGGCCATAACATGTGAGACTTTAGGGCATGTTGTTCTAGGTCAATTCCCATTCGAAGCTAATGAAAAAACCTTCCCTTTTGTCGAAAGTGAAGACAAACTTTCTGATTTATTGAAAGAGATCGAGATTTCATATCGAGCAACAGGCCATGAACCTTTGGTCTTTTTCTCGATTGTGATTCCGGAGATAAAACTCAAGCTGTTAGATGCGCCTGCGCATTGTTATGACGTGTTAGAGAGTATCGTGCAGAAAGTGCAAGATGATACGAAAATGGCGCCTAAGCCGAAGCTGCAGCGTTCTCGTAGCGTTAATAAAGACTCGGACAAATACTTCGACCGTATTGCTGCTATCGAATACACGTTAGCGCACGACGACGGCATTACTTTAAAAGGCTTGGAAGAGGCAGACATTATCTTGTTGGGTGTCTCTCGCAGCGGTAAAACGCCAACGAGCTTGTACATGGCAATGCAGTTTGGTTTACGCGTCGCAAACTATCCGTTTATCCATGATGATATTGCTCGCTTAAGGTTGTTACCGGAATTTGAGATATATCGTCATAAGTTGTTTGGTTTGACGATTGATGCGGAAAGGCTGACCGAGATCCGTGAAAATCGATTGGCAGGTAGCGAGTACGCAAGTGACTCTCAATGTTTGTATGAGCTGCAAACGGTAGAAGGTTTGTTCAGACGTGAAGCCATTCCATACATCAACACCTCGTCACTGTCTGTTGAAGAGATTTCGACACGAATCTTGGAACGTACAGGTTTGAGAAGGCGCTTGTTGTAGAAAAAGACAATTGAGTCATAAAAATCGAAGCTCGTACGGACAATGGTTCGGGGAGCTTCGATTTTTCTTTTAGCTGGTTGTTAGCTATTAACTGTTAACTATTAACTATTAACGACTCAACAAATTAGCGAAGCAGCATGATGCTAAGCGTTTTGCTCTGTTTTTCGAGCCAATGTTCAAGTGCTGGTGGCCATTCGATACTTGGTTCGACACAGAAACCGCGAAGCATTGAGAAATAAAGAGCTTGATCAATCAAAGGTAGCGATGATTCACCATTCTCTAGCTCCAATAGAAGCTCTGCATCTTTCAGCAATGGGTTAATCAGTTGAACGTATTGTGGGGTCTTTTCTAAGAGCTCTTCAAAATTAAAGCCTTCGGTCTCTTTACTAACACGCCAAGCTTCTTTTGCTCCAGCCGAACGATATTCAGCCAAGTCGAGGTTCCACCAACGTGGGCGTCCGATCTGTTGAGTAAGAGGGAAAGCACGGCTTTGGAAAAGAGTAGCCTGCTTTGAAGGTTCACGTTGCTCATCATTTGATTTCAAATCCATGAAATAAGCAATGATGTCTAGGCTTTCGGCCATAATAGAACCATCGTCTTTCTGTAAGACGGGCACCATTTTTTTACCGATCAGATCGATAAGGGTTTGGGCATCATCATAATCCACAGAAACAAGTTCGATGTTCAAGCCGAGAGATTGAGCAATGTAGGCAACTCTTGCACAGAAAGGGCAGTGGTCGTAAATGTAAAGCTTCATAGCTTCCCTCATTCATGGTCATTACAAGCATAAGATAATGCTAATGTACCAGAAACTCTTACGAATACTAAGCACAATAAATGCCAAGTTCCAGTAAACGCTTAGCACTAATAAACAGCATGCACTAACAGACAATAAGTATTTAGTGTAGATACTCTTTACTGAATTCTATTGTCCGTTGGATTGGACGTTATTGTAATGAGTAAATTAGAGGGGAAACTGGTGGGTAAATTACAGGCACAAAAAAGGCTCTGGCTGCTCACTCTAATGCAGAAGAATGAAGTCAGCCAAAGCCTCAATTTTGTTACCTTTAGCAGAGTGACGACTAAAAGAGCGGAGCGGTTAAACTATGCTTTTTTAAGGTCTTTTGCAGGGTAAGTAAGCGTCATTATTGCGCCTTCTACTGTTGTAACATGAACGTAGCCACCACCAGCACTTAGGCCAATTACTACCATTTCACCTAGCTCAACACCTTTTGTTGCAACAACGCGATCATCAACTGAAAACACTTTACACACCTTCAATAAAATAAATAAATACGACAGATATCGAACGCGGATTTAAACAGATGGTATCCCAATCAACTAATCCGGTTATTTGTCGTAAAGATTAAATTTAGTTATGCATAAATCGGCATTTCTTAAAAATCAGTTGGTTAACATGCTTGGGGTGTTATTTGTCGGCGGGATAAACGACACCAACTTGCTGACGCATCTCCGTAATTAACTTAGCAACGGTTAAAGCACGCAGTTGGGCTTGAGCTTGGGTGTTTTTGTCACCAGCAATGCAGTTTGCAAAGGCTTGAGCCTCGTAACTCATGGAGTTTTCACTTTGTGTTTGAGTAAGGTTTTCTACCGTGCCATCACGATAGCGAATCTTAACGTCGGTGCATTCTGCAATGTGATCGATGATGATCGCTCCCTGTTCGCCTTGGATCTCGCTTGGTGCGTAAGAGTCGCTGACTTTAGAGTGCGCAAGGGTTACATCAAATTCTGGATACTGGAAGATCGCACAGCCATGCGCATCCACACCGGAGTCAAGTAGCTTTGCCGAAGCCTGCGCATTCTCAGGCCCACCAAACAGAGCAACAGTCGCGGCTACGCAGTAGAAGCCAATATCGACTAATGAACCGTTAGAGAAAGCTGGGTTGAAGGTGTTTGGGTTCTCGCCGTTTAGGTATTTCTGGTAACGCGATGAATACTGACAGTAGTTGATGTGCGCTTTATGCACTTTGCCTATCTTTTTTAAGCCGAGTTGAACTTGCTCAAAGTTCGGTAGATACTGAGATTTATACGCCTCAAACAGCACCACCCCGTTCTTCTGAGCGACCTCAAACATGTGTGTTGCTTCTTCAATATTCGATGCGACAGGCTTCTCACAGATGACATGCTTGCCGTGTTCCATCATCAAGATAGATTGCTCGCAGTGCAGTGAGTTTGGTGAAGCGATGTACACGGCTTCAACTGTGTTGTCATTTGCCAATGCGTCGAGTGAGTCATACGTCGTTTCAACGTTAAATTCTTGGGCGAACTGTGCCGCGCTGGCCAGATTTCGTGAATAAACCGCAGCAAGTTGCATCGATTGTGATTCATGAGCAGCTTGAACAAATTTCTGTGTAATCCAATTGGTTCCAATTACAGCGAACTTAATCATAAGGTATCCAATAGTTAGTATATTAATTCTATGAAGATAGTAGCACTCAATGGCTAGCATTGTTTCTGAGATTTGCGGAACAATTCTCCACGATCTTTAGCCTGATATTAATATTAACTCGCCTATACCTGAGCTTTGTAGAGCATCATAATAAAGTCTTTTGTTGTGTTGTTTCTGAGGTGGGAGGTGCAGGTTAGTTTCAGTGAACGATTGTATTCTCTCAATTGGTGGTTTATTGGAAGTATTTAATATAAAAGACTCAATACCCAAAGAATGAAGATCTATTGATTATATCCTCTCGTCAATTCTTAAGAAATATTATACAAGCTGAATTGGTGTGCAATTGTATTTATATGCAATCGCGTAATTAACCTATGGTGTTTTAATATCACTTTGTTTAGTAATTGATAACATTTTAAGACAATAAAGGTTATCGATTGGGAGCAATTTACGTTACAGAGTCACGAAGTTGAACATAATTGGAATAATGAACAACATTTGTTTTAGATTGGTTCTAATTATGAGAAATAGGGGGGTTACTTTTGTTGATATTTATATTAATTTCTTATGGGTTAAATTATTAGTGGGTGTTTTTTACTGTGAAGTCTATCATCATTTCGTTGGAGCGAAAGTCAGAGCGATTTTTATCTAGCCAAGAACAACTTTTAAATATTAAGAAATTAGACATAGAAAAGCTGAGTGGCGTTGATGCTAGCTTATCTAAAGACCACCCTTTGATGAATCGTTATGATGAAGCCGCCTTTTATGCATTGAATGGAAGAGTCGCCGTTCCTGGTGAAATCGGTTGTTACAGTAGCCACTACTTGGCATGGGAAAAGTGTATTGAACTGAATCAGCCGATTATTATCTTTGAAGATGATGTAATGGTTGATGTTGATGTCTTCGAAAAAACGGTTCAGCACGCCAGCGAGCATATTGAAGAGTGTGGTTATATTCGGTTAGAAAATTACTCTAACAAAAGAGAGTATAACTATGTTGTTGAAAACCTAGATGACGAACAAAGTCTAGTGCGACATATTAAAACACCGTTATGTATGACTGCCTATATGATCACCCCTCATGTGGCAAAAACATTTATAGAAAAAAGCGATCGATTCCTCTACCCAGTTGATGTCTTCATTAGAAATGTATGGCTTCATAAACAACCAACTTATGGTGTGTCTCCTGCTGGTTTAACTGGAGGGGCAGCAGACTCTGTTATCGGAGAAAGAACATTCCGTATTAAAAAATCACTCCGTATTAAAACTCTAAAATTCTTAAGTAAGTTTAGAGATGTCGCTATGAATGGTTTGTTCAATTTGACCTATACCGTAATAATCAAAAAAAGCAGACCCAAAATGTTTAACGGTTTTTAATCGTTTCTTATCTGATTGATTTTACGTCATTCGTTTAGAACGAACCGAGATTTAGATATAAGAACAGCTCCCAATTGGGGGCTGTTCTTCGTTATCGTGTCATGTAATTAGTGGTATCAAGCTCTAGCTCGAAAGTTTTGTTAAAAGAGTAGGACGGTGCACAGCTAAGCTATTTTTGCTAAGGTGTTATTGAATTTAAAAAGGTAGTGATATGCAAATCCGGAACGCTAAGGTAACTGATATTAGCTCGATCTTAGAGCTCTCTATGCAAATAAATCGTCAACATCATCTTGGTGCCCCTATAGTATTTGCTCCCGCTTCTCATGGCTTGGCTGATAGTGAAGAATATTGGTTGGGATTGATGCTTGATCCGGTTGGCACTTTCTTAGTTGCGGTTGACGCGCAACAGGTTGTTGGTTTCTTGGTGGGGAAGGTAACGCAGAATAAAGGGGTAAGCTTCATTCAGTCTCACAGAATAGCGCGAGTGAATACGATTGTGGTAAACGATCAGGTTCAGAGCCAAGGCGTCGGCAAAGCGTTGATGAAGTCGTTTAATCAGTGGGCGCAAGCGAGCGGTGCTATTGAGCTTAGGTTAGAAGTGATGGAGTTTAATCAGCAAGCTAAGGGTTTCTATGAATCGTTAGGCATGGAAACTCAATCACGAACCATGTCCATGCGCTTTGAGGAGAACTAAAGGTGCGTCTATTTTTGCCTTTATCACTGTGTTTACTGTTTGTAGCTTCGAGTGTGCAAGCTGAAAAGGTTGTGGTTGAAAAGATAATTTCTGACGCGACGGCAATCGAAACCATTGTATTCGAGTCGAAACCGGCTCACTCTCAGCGTGTCTCAACGTCTTCCTCTAACTCAACCTCTTCAGTGATCTCAAATTCCAAACATGTGATTATTGTGGATGATGTTCTTAGCAGTAACTCTGGCGAACAAGTTGCCCAGCTGTCTCAAGGTTCATCTAAACGCCCTCCTCAAAGCTCTTCTCAACAGTCTTACACTCTAACCGGTCCCTCTTCTGAGGCAGACTCTCTGTCGCAAGTGGTCACCTTAGTCAAAGTTGATAAATCGAAACGTAGAATGTACCTACTTAAGGGGGATGAGGTCATTCAAGAGTTTCGTATTGCGTTAGGGAAACAACCGAAAGGGCATAAACGTTTTGAAGGAGACAACCGAACACCTGAAGGGGAATACCAGCTCGATTATGTGATGGAAGAATCGGATTTTCACCGCTCGGTGCATATCAGCTACCCGCAACCTTCGGATATGCAGTGGGCTGAAGAAAATGATGTCGACCCTGGAGGGAACATCAAGATCCACGGTATTAAAAATGGTGAGCGCCGTTCACCGAGCTTTATTCAAAGCTTTGATTGGACGGATGGCTGTATCGCATTAACCAATCAAGATATGGATGAGTTTCTCCAACTTGTAAAAATGGGTACCCCTATCCATATCGAATGGTAGTCATTGGTACCCAGTTTTCTTAATCACTTTCCGTAATCAATTCGTGAAACCAACTTCCGAAATTAACCGCTAAAGCCAGTTACAGTAGGACTCGACCAGCACTGAATATCGCAATCACGATAAGCAATGCAATCGTGACTGGCTTAAACTTCGCTCCACCAAACCTCTCAAACAATTTCGAACCGACATAGCCGCCAAACATGCTGCTTGGTAAGAGTGCTAGAGTAAGCCAGACCACATCACGATCGACTAACCCAGCGATAGATGCCGAAACAAATGCAGTGGAATCCGCCAAGACAAAGAAGGCAATCAGGCCGGCTCTAGCAATGTGCGGAGCAACTGGGCTTGCCAATGCATGAGTGCCAATTGGAGGCCCTGACATCGAAGCCGCGCCGTTCATTACCCCAGCAAGGCTGCCTAGAATATAGGGAGCAAATCTAGGCTCTCTTTTGTACTGGAACCCTTTGTAGATCATAAGTGCAGATGCAAAAATGAAGGCGCTGATGATCAAGATGATCGTGTCTTGGCTAACGGATTTGAGCAACAGCAAGCCGACGGGCGTGAAGGCCAAACAAGGGATAAATACCTTTGAAACCCATCGCCAATTTACGTGATGTTTAACCTTCGGTAGCAATTGGATATTGCCTAACAGGTCGATCAGCATGAAAACGGGAACCAGCTCGATTACAGGCACGAATAACGCACTTAATGGCAGTGCCACTAAGGTGAAACCGAAACCTGAGAAGCCACGAACAATAGCGGCAAAAATGAAGATTGCACCCAAAACAGGGAAGGTTGGACTAAAAATGAGATCCATAAATTAAGTAACCAATGAAGCTGTCTAAATAGAGCGAGCGATGAAACCAAGTGAGTAGCGGAATGTACTCCTACTCACTTGTGTTTGCTATCTAATTTTCAGGTTTTTCAGGGTTAATTTTAAAGTCTCTCGGGGGGTACTTTTTCGGTATTTACGAGGTCAATTTATAGGGTTGAATTGATTCGGAAAATCAGTAAATACGGCATCTACTTTTGAGAGAAATTTGAAGCGAGACGGATCATTGACGGTGTAGCACCATGTTTGAATGTTTGCTTCACCAAGTGTATCAAGATCGCTCTGCTTCAGATGCTCGTAGTTCATGTGACAACTGAACGCTTTAACCTCATCAATCAGCATAAGATCATCTTGAGTCAGTTGCTCTGTGATCACACCGACACGGTATCTAGGTAAATGACGAGCCATTTCAGCAACCACCTTATGGCTGAAGCTCGAAAGTAAGACCTTATCAGTGTCTAGATTTGAGCGAATCAACTCGTCGTGCAGCAAATCAACGACATAAGGGGCTTGATGTCGGCTGTCGACTTTGATTTCGAGGTTGACGCTAAGATCATGCTGCTCAACGAGTGTGAGTAACTCTTCCAACGTCAGTATTTTTTCTCCAGCGAACTGCTCAGATTTCCAACGGCCAAAATCGAGCTGACGTAGCTCTGCAAGGGTGTGTTCATCAACTCGACCCTTGCCATCGCTGCAGCGCTCAAGCGTGTGATCGTGACAAACGACCAGTTGGTCATCTTGAGTGGGCTGAATATCAACTTCAATCCATTTCAAGCCGAGTTTAGCCGCTTGTTCAATGCTTGCTTTGGTATTTTCTGGGTGAGTACCTGCTACACCCCGATGACCTACGATGATAGACGACATAATTAATCCTTCTTAAAGACGCACCGTAAAAACGCATTAAATATCAGTGTACTCGATTAAGCGAGAGCCGTCGTTAAGCTTGTCGCATCTTCGTGTGACTCCTGTGATGTGAAGTTATTTGGGTGAATGCGTTTGCCAAGATTGTCAAAAATATGCAGGTTGGATTTATCGATGCTTAGCCCGAGAGGGACGGCTTGGCACAGCGTCGTTTCGGGTGTCACTGCAATAAAGGGTTGTTCGTTCACAAGGCCATGAACCAATTGATTTGGCCCTAAAGGCTCAACCACGCTGATGCGTAATTCAAGCGGCAGCGCGTTCATGACTAAATCGGCACAAACCTCAGAGTGTTCTGGGCGAATACCAAGTGTGATGGCTGTATTTTTTACGTGGGCGTATTCGGGCAAGTACATTTGCTGGTCGCCAATCTCAAGATAGCCGTCGTCGAGTGTTGCTGGTAAGAAATTCATCGCTGGGCTGCCAATGAAGCTTGCCACAAAGGTACTGGCTGGCTGGTGGTAGACCTCTCTTGGTGTCCCGACTTGCTCTATCTGGCCTTTGTTGAGTACCACAATTCTGTCAGCCAGTGTCATGGCTTCAACTTGATCATGAGTGACGTAAACACTGGTCACGCCAAGCTCACGCTGTAGCTTTTTGATTTCTAATCTCATGTGAGCACGCAGTGAGGCATCTAGGTTAGACAAAGGTTCGTCAAACAAGAACAGCTGTGGGTCGCGAACGATCGCTCGCCCCATAGCAACACGTTGACGTTGACCACCAGAAAGTTTGGCTGGCTTGCGGTCTAGGTATTCTTCGATCTTCAGCGTTTTGGCGACTTTCTCAATTTTATCTTCAATAAGGTGCTGACTGACACCTCGGTTCTTTAAGCCATAAGCGAGGTTCTTATACACCGTCATATGAGGGTAGAGCGCGTAATTCTGGAAGACCATCGCGATATCACGCAGGGCAGGTTTCTCTGTATCAACACGGCGACCACTTAAGTGAATCTCGCCACCAGAAATGCTTTCCAAACCCGCAATGGAACGTAGGATAGAAGACTTGCCACAACCAGAAGGACCCACCAAAACAAGGAACTCACCCTCATCGATATCAAGCGAGACTCCTTTGACGGCTTGATGGCCGTTTTCATACGTCTTTACCAAGTTTTTGATACCCAGCATGATGGGAGCTTTACGCGTACGATTGTGAGTGGCTTGGTTGTGCGCTAGCGTCTGCTTTAAGTTTGGCATCGGGGTGTCCTCTGTGTTTTTGTGGATAGCTTGGTGGGAAGGCAGGTGAGATGTCTTGTACTCATTGAGAGATTGAATGCGGTTATTGTTCATTTGAGTTGTGTCGTTATTATTTTTCACTTTCTACTAGCCCTTTTACAAACCAACGCTGAAATACAACTACCACTAAAACGGGTGGCAACATGGCTAAAATCACCATGGCGAAAGCATAGTCATAGCGCGGTAAACTGGTTTCATTGATGTTGTTGAGTACTTGTTTTATGCCCATCACGATGGTGTTGTAGCCTTCATCGGTAGTCATCATGATCGGCCATAAGTATTGGTTCCAACCCACCACAAACATGATGATGAAGATCGCGGCGATCATGGTTTTAGAAAGAGGCAGCAAGATATCGACAAAGAATCGAAATGGACCTGCGTTATCTAACTGTGCGGCTTCTAACAATTCATCGGGGATGGTTTTGAAGAACTGCCTAAAAAAGAACGTCGCGGTGGCTGAGGCGATCAAAGGCAGAATTAAACCTGTGTAGCTATTAAGAAGCCCAAGCCCAGCGACAACTTCATAGGAAGGGATAATGCGCACTTCTAATGGCAGCAAAAGCGTCACGAAGATCAACCAGAACCAAGCTGTAGCATAAGGCAATCTGAAGTAGACCAAAGCATACGCGGCCATCATCGAAATGATGATCTTACCGATCGCAAAACCTAGCCCCATAATCATCGAGTTGGCGATCATTTTGCTGGCGGTGACTTCGCCACTGAAGCCCATGCTTTTGTTCCAAGCTTCACTATAAATAGCCGTAAAGTTATCGCCTGGTAGCCATTGCAGACCTTCGCTGACAATGGTGTTTGGATTGTGGGTTGAACTGGCAAAGATTAGCCAGATAGGGACTAACATAAACAGCATCCCAGCAATTAAAATTAGGTGGTCAGAGACCTTATTACTTTTCATAAATAACTCCTGTCGCGTTAAATCCTAGCGGGGATGGGCTAGTAATGGACGCGCTTTTCTACAACGCGAAACTGGATAAATGTGAGAGTGAGTACCAGTAGTAACAACACAACAGACTGGGCGGAACTGCCGCCTAAATCTGCGCCAACAAAACCATCTCGATACACCTTGTACACTAATGAAGTTGTACCGCCACCTGGGCCACCATTGGTCATGGTGTCTATCACGCCAAAGGTTTCAAAGAATGAGTAGGTGAGGTTGATGACCAGTAGAAAGAAGCCAGTCGGGGCGAGCAGTGGGAAGGTAATGGTCCAGAAACGTTTTGAGTCGCTGACACAATCCAGCATCGCCGCTTCTTTTACGGCGTAAGAGATTGATTGGAGTCCCGCTAGGAAGTAGATGAAATTCACCGAAACCTGTTTCCACACGGAAACCAAAATCAGAGCAAACGTGGCATCCACGGGATCGGTTTGGAAGCTAAAATCCCAACCCACAACAGCAAAGATTTCTGTGAACACGCCAATGTGCGGGTTAAACAAGAAAGCACCAATAACACCTGCAATCGCAGGGGCAACCGCATAAACCCAAGTGAGAGTGACCTTGTAAGCGCCTTGTCCGTGAATGATGTTGTCGGCTTTCACGGCAAGCAGCAGAGCCAAAGCAAGTGATAAGAAAGAGACCACAATCGCGAACATCAAAGTAAAGCCAATCGAGCTCGGATACTCGCTCGATTCGAATAGCATTTGGTAATTCTCAAACCATACGAATATCGATGAGGTTCCCCAAGGGTCTTCTAGCATGAAGGACAGGTAAACCGCCTTTGCCGCTGGGTAGATAAAGAAAACCGCAATGATGAGTATCTGAGGTGCCAAAAATAGGTAAGGCAGCGGAGAGTGAAAGAATTGCTGACGTCGTTCCACAGGGTAATCCCTAAAAATAGTTACAGTGGCCACTATTAGATTAGTGACCGTTACCACTAGCGCGATATCAAGGCATGCATCCAGTTGAGTTATCGTTGTTGGAGCAAGAAATGGCGCTAATGAAGAACCTCCTCACGCCTTGCCATTGCGCTCTTCGTTCGAGGCAATGACAAGTGGTGAGGAGCAATGAACTGTTTGGTTTGTTAAGCCTTCAGTTCAGTTATCTGCTCTAGATAAAAAGCAGAATTAGTTCATGGTGCGAGCGAAGCGTTTCAGTAGTTTGCTGCTCTCATCTTCGACCTTGTTTAGGCTGTTCTCGACACTAGAGCGGCCTGCGAAGATGTTATCGAACTCACGGTGCATCACTTCACGGATTTGCGGGTAATAACCTAGGCGGTAGCCTTTAGTCCACTCGCCCGATTTGAGGCTTAGTTGCTTAACGCCCACTTCTGCGTCTGGCTGCTCTGTGTAGTAGCCGGACTTTTTCGCTAGTTCATAGGCAGCAGTTGTTACAGGTACATAGCCTGTTGTTTTGTGCCAGTAAACCTGAGTTTCAGGTTTGGTCAGGTAATCAAAGAACGCTGCAACACCTTTGTCCTGTTTCTGGTCATGGCCATTGAGTGCAAACAGAGCGGCACCACCAATGAAGGTTAAGCCAGCATCAGGGTTGACCGATTTCCAGTATGGAAGGTAAGTTGTGCCTAACTCGAAAGGTACGCGGTTACGCAAGCCACCGAACGAGCCTGAAGAACCCATCCACATCGCCACTTCTTGGCGCTCGAAAGGTGTTTGGTTCGCGTCCCAGTCGCTGCCGTAATATTTGTAGTAACCTAGATCTGACCACTCTTTCATCTTGCTAACATGCATCATCATGTCTTTGGTATTGAACATGATCTTAGTGGATAAGCCGTCGTAACCATTGTTTTGGTCTGCGACCGGTAGATTGTGGCGAGACTTAAAGTTTTCAAACATGATCCACGGCGTCAGAGATTGAGAAAACGCGATGTGCCCTTCGGCCTTCAGTTTCTTAGCAACCACTTCGAGTTCTTCATAAGTCTTAGGCGCTTCGGCTCCCACTTCTGCGAGAAGGTCTTTGTTGTAGTAAAGAACCGGCGTCGAACTGTTGAAAGGCATACCAACCATCTTGCCTTGGTTGTCGGCATAGAAGTTACGAACGCCAGCTAGGTAGTCGTTTGAATTAAAGTTGTAGCCCGATTCAACCAGAATATCCTGTACCGGTTTCGCGACACCTTTCGCGTTCATGATGGTTGCAGCTCCGGCATCGAAGACTTGTAGAATGTTAGGAGCTTCGCCTGCTCGATATGCTGCGATACCCGCTGTTAAGGTCTCTGTGTATGAACCTTTATAGATTGGCGTGATCTTGTAATCATCTTGTGACGCATTAAAGTCAGTCGCAATCTTATTGACGGTTTCTCCAAGTTGGCCGCCCATTGCGTGCCACCAAGTTACTTGAGTCGTTGCAAACGCCGGCATTGCTGCCGTCGCAGAAAGAACGCCTGCCAAAATTAGCTTATTCATCTTCTTTTCCTTTTGGATGAAATCGATATAGAGGTATTGAATTTGAGTATTAACGAGACGGTAGGGGTATCGTTTGAAGCTATCTTGAACAGGGTATATTTCACTTACGTGGCTAAACCGTTTCACTGATGTGAAAGATTCATTTCGATTTTATTTAAGAGAAAAGTTATTGATGGTTTTGATGTTTGATGTATTTGGCTTTTAAGACGTTTTTCTGACCCAAAAAAAGCCTCTCGATGGAGAGGCCAAGAATAAGGTTCGATGTGGATACAGTTTTAGTGCGCGATGTCTAATTGGTTGTCTTTCACGCCGTTAATGCGAAACCAACCCGCGATACTGAATCGCTCTGTGTTTGTCGGCAGTACCTCGTGTGGGAACTGTTCAGACAAGAACACAAATAAGCGGCCTGACTTTGGTGGTATGGTCGCAATGTGGTTGTCTTTTAGATCGTAAACCACGAGCTCCCCTGCGTCTTCCTCAGACCATTCGTCATTCATGTAGAACACGGTGGTTAGGCGGCGGTTTTCATTGCCTTTGAAGGAGTCTAAGTGCTTCTGGTAGAAGTCGCCTTTTTCGTATTTAGCAAAGTGCGCTTCGTATTCGAACAGACCCAAAAAGAACGCTTGGTTTGCCGCTAAACGAATTTGTTCCATTTTGTCTAGGAACAGAGATGCTGGTTCGCCCATATCACGGCGTACCCACTGAATTTTGTCACTACGAATCGTTGCTTCTCGTGCTACATCATCGTTACGGCCGATCCTAGCCTTTTTCCAGTTCTCTGGAATGCAATCCCTCAATGCCACTACTTCTTCGTGAGTTAAGAAGTCATCCCAAACAAAGTAACCTTGGGTAGAAAGAGCATCGATAAGTTGGTTCATGTACAGCACTCAGACAATAAATTAGAGGCGCATATATAGTCCGAATAACTCAGGTCACCAAATCACATGTTTTGTCGTCACGACAAATGATGCTCAGTGCTTAAAGCGCAAGGCTTGTTGAGCAAGGTTTTCGGTGATGTGAGCATTCGATAATGCTGAAAAATATCGGATGAAATTGATGGTCATCTTTGGAATGTGCCCTCATTATTCTGAGTTAAATTGGTTTTGAGTAACATTGGTTTTGAGTAACGTTGGATTTGAGTAATTGAGTGGATACCAATGGAAATCTTGATTCGAGTTCTCTATCCGGTTTTAGATTGTTGCTTTTAACAAAACGATCACAATTGATGGTGGGTTTGCTATTGTATAGGTCTGACCAGTTGTTTTATCACAAGGAGTGGATTTGCAACTTCATACCATCAAAGGCTATATCCAAGACATGTATCTCGTAGAGTACCCTGACAGGTTGCTCTTGCTTGATGGTGCGTGTCGAGCCGACATCCCGCATTTGAAGGCTTTCATCGAAACAGGGCTTATGCGTGATTTTGCTGATCTACATACGGTTGTGGTTACGCACATGCATCCAGACCACGCAGGGGCAGCGCACAAGCTCAGAAAGCTCACAAATTGTAATTTGGTTGCAGCAAACCGAGATAAAGATTGGTACCACGGTATCGATGGCATATTGATGCATTTGACAGATCTGGCATTAGCACGGTGGATGGCGAATCGATTGGGTAGGCCTAAAGCAAATCTATGGTATTCAAGAAAGTTAAAGCCTGATTACAAGCTTTCAGATGGGGATAGCATTCCGGGGTTCGATGATTGGTTGGTTCTAGAAACGCCAGGCCATACCGACAGAGATCTTTCCGTCTATTGCCCATCACACAGTGTTGCCTATGTGGCGGACCTAATGGTCGAGGTCAAAAAGAAGCTGATTCCGCCTTTCCCAATTTTTCATCCCAATAAGTATCGAGCGTCGGTATCCCGTATTTATGACATGCAGCTCGACACCTTGCTGGTGGCGCATGGGGGACAAGTGAATTTGAGTGAACAAGCGTTTGAACATCTGCTGATGAGTGCGCCTAGAAGGCCAGTGACACATTGGCGAGTGACTAAAATCAAACTCAAAGGTTTGGTTAAATCTGTTTGGCGATTTGGGTTTAAAGATAAAAAAAATCGCCATAAATAATAAAGGCCAGTCTCAAAGACTGGCCTTTATTAGTGTGCGTTGTTGATTCACTATTTGAGCTGTGGAGCAGTTCAATTAGTGAGAAATTAGAAATTCGCCCGCTGGGTCAACAATCACTTTGTCACTCATGCCTTGACGACCAAGCAGCATCATATAAGTCATATCTTGACGGTTGCTTAGTGTGATATCGATAGGCCATTCCTGACCACCAATTTTTAGCATGGTTTCAATCACACAACGGTGTTCAACTTCGCCGTTCGATGATTTGATTCTTTTACTCGTTTTCAGCTTCGCCTTGCAGCGCACTGTCTCTTCTAGGTGGTAAACGTCTGGGTGAAGATCGAACTCAACGAAGTTTTCACCGTCTGTTTTTACACATAGTAGATTGTCTACGTGTAGAGAAGAGGTTTGAGCCCCTGTATCAACACGCGTATGTAGTCCAGTTATCCCTAACTCTGGTAAGCAAAGTGCTTCTGTATTCCCTATGATCATTTTATTGTTCATGTTTTTTCCAATCATGAGTAAACGGCGTTTAATCAGCCTTTGCCACGAGTACGGTTAGCGTTTGGTTTTGCATTTTTTTCAATGAACTCGAAAATCATGTCTGCCACATCTTTACCTGTTGATTTCTCGATACCTTCTAGGCCTGGAGAAGAGTTCACTTCCATTACTACTGGGCCATTCTTAGATTGTAGAATATCGACACCACATAGGTTTAAACCCATGATTTTAGCTGCATTGATCGCTGTAGCGCGCTCTTCTTTGGTTAGTTTAACCAGTTGAGCTGTACCGCCACGGTGCAGGTTAGAGCGGAATTCTCCCTCACCAGCTTGGCGTTTCATTGCTGCAATAACCTTGTTACCCACAACGAAACAACGAATGTCTGCGCCATTTGCTTCTTCAATGAACTCTTGAACCAAGATGTTCGCTTTTAGGCCCATGAATGCTTCGATAACGCTTTCAGCTGCTTTGTTTGTTTCTGCTAGAACAACGCCGATACCTTGAGTACCTTCAAGAAGCTTGATAACCAGTGGCGCACCACCTACGTTTTTGATCAAGTCTTGAATTTTGTCTGGGCGGCTAGCGAAACCTGTTTTTGGTAAGCCAATACCTTTACGAGACAACAATTGTAGTGAGCGCAGTTTGTCGCGAGAACGACTGATTGCTACTGACTCATTGATACAAAAAGTGCCCATCATTTCGAATTGGCGAACAACCGCAGTGCCGTAAAAGGTAATGGAAGCGCCAATACGTGGAATAACAGCATCGTATTGAGGTAGCTCTTCACCCATGTAGCGAATCTTCGGATTGTTACTCGCGATATCTATATCACAGTGCAGCGTGTCGATAACATCGACCTGGTGACCACGAGCTTCTCCTGCCGCTTTTAAGCGAGAAGTAGAGTATAGATTTTCGTTGCGAGAAAGAATTGCGATACGCATGGCGTTTCCTTAGTTAATACCTGATTGGTAACTGCAAATAAATTAGTTGTTAGCTGAGCTTTCAGTTTTTCTGAGGCTCCTTGCTTGCTTCGGGGCGAACCTTAAGGCTTTTCGTTTAACTAAGAAAACGAATTAAATTTGTCGAGTCGACAACAGAAATTTATCGTATGTGTGAGTGATTGGTACAGCAGGGTTTAGAGGGCGTTTTGAATGGAAAAGCGAGTTGAGACCTAACTCATATTGGGGGTAGGAGCATATTAGGTTGTACTCAACTCGCGTTAACTCGGTGCTTAAAAGTGTACTAATAACGCCAGTTACATAGCTCTATAAGTGTTCGTAGTGCTTCTCTTTCGAGCTTGCTACCGGTGCTTTTAAGCTTATTAAGATAGTATTTTCTCATGATGATTACTTCTCTTGTATTAGGCTTTGGTGGGAACTCAAAGTTCCTTGTTGACTCATTAATTATGGTTACTTAATAGGAAGTAATAAACAGATGGGTTTTTACTAAGTTGTTCCTGTTTTTGTCTTTTAGCGCTACTTTTGGGCTGATGTGTTTTATAATGAGCTTAATCAGGAAGGGTTGTTTCTAAAAAGGTTCATTATTTGTCTGATCTAAACATGATGCGTTATTACACAAGGCTAGATTCGTTTGAGCCTAACCTCTCACATTCGGTTACCTTAACTGAGGTGGCAGACAAGCTGTTCACCAGCTTGCGCCATGCACGAACCTTGTTAGGCAAGATGCATCAGGCTGAATGGTTGGTGTGGGAGCCAAAAGTCGGCAGGAATCAACGCTCTAATCTGACTTTACGTTTTAGCAATCAAGAATTGACTCAACATGTTGCCAGTAAACTGATAGAGCAGGGCAAATACGAAAAAGCACTCTCAATTCTAGACAACGACCGCGCTGTATTTGGCTCTCTCCTCCAAGAAACCTCTGGCGCGACGATGCGTGAAGGGCTGCTGCACGTTCAATTAACCTATAAACGTAAGTTTGAAGACCTATTCCCGCATCATATTCACCGCAGTAGCGAACGCTTTTTGATCAGGCAAGTGTTCAGTTGCCTCGTCACTTGTAATGGCAAGGGTAAGTTGAAACCTGAACTGGCGCACCATTGGGAATATGATGCTGAAAAATTAGTTTGGACCTTCTATTTGCGCCCCGGCTTAACCTTTCACGATGGCCAGCCTGTTGATGCTAAACAGTTAGTCTCGCTGTTTTCAGCCTTGCAAACCTTGCCTTTCTATCAAACAGAGTTATCCCATGTTGCTTCGGTTTACAGTGAACAGCCGTTAAGGATCAGCTTCCAATTGACTAAAGCAGACACCGGCTTCGCGGGCTTATTGGCTGGCGTTAAGTATTCGATTCAACCTGCTGCGCAAGTGACTCGTGAGCCATCGCCATTGAACTCGGTGTCTCATGCCGTGATTGGAACCGGCCCATTTAAAGTGGTTGAGACTAGTAACGAACGCATCAAGCTTGCCGCATTTGAACACTATTATGGTTGTCGCTCTCTAACGGATGAAGTGACTATTTGGCAATTCGAAGAGTCGATGACGGGCAGTGCTCGCTTTGATGACAGCCAAATGCAGGTGTCACCTTATGAAGATTCATCTTGCTTCCATCAACTCGGAAAAAGCGACGCGAAGCTGGTGTCGGCTGAAACTGATGGCCTTCGTAGCCGAGTCGAGGATGGGTGTCTGTTTATCCTATTCAATCAGAACTCAGCGGCTAGCCCACTAAATAATGAGCAGCGAAAATACCTTTCAGAACTGACCAACCCACAAGCTATTTTATCTCAGCTGGAAAAAAACAAGGGTTTGTTCAGTGTCTCTTTAGCTCAAAACATACTGCCAAGTTGGCAGAAGTTGTATCGAACGCCTTCGAAAGAAGCACAATTGCCGAAAAAGATGAGTATTGCAGTTTACGACTATTATGCGTTGTATCGATGTGCGATTTGCGTATCCGACATACTCAGACGATATGGCGTGGAAGTTGAGGTGAACACCTACAGTTTTCGAGAGTTGGCGCAGCTCTCTCAGAGTGCCGACTTAAAGGAGGATCTGGTGTTGTGTAACTTGAATCTCGATGACAATGCCCCGTCTTCGCTGTTTTCGTGGATGATGAATGATCCTGTTTTGCACTCGGCACTAGGTGAGGTGAACAGTGATTGGCTCAAACAGCGCTTAGATCATCATAAAGCCTCGGTTGAATTGCCGAATTACTTGGCTGAGTTGGAGCCCGTTGCATCGACGTTGATTTCTGATTATTGGTTAGTGCCCATGTTCCATCACCTGCAAACCGTGCGTTTCCAAGGCATTTTGAAAAACGTGGCCATCACAAACTGGGGATGGCCAGACTTCAAGAATGTATGGTCTGCAGATTAACCTTTCTCCCTAACTAAATAACTAAGTTAACTCGTTGCCAAAGTTGGTTTTTCCAAAATCGACTTTGACACGCTTACGTCTAGATAAATTAAAAGTTACACTCACTGGTTTACTTTTTTGTTTTGGTATGTAAACTAGTCGGTGTAGTTTATGTGTTGGGTCTATCCCAACCGATGAAGAGATACCAATGAAAAAATATCTATTACCGATTTTAGGAGTACTTGCCGTGGTCGCTATCGTCAGCACAGGTTCACAATCAAACGACAATCTAGATAAGCTTCCGAAGAAGTTTGTTAACAGTGAGCTGGAATACAAATCGGGTATGTCTGATATTTTTTCAATCCTGAAAGCTTATGTGACAGTGGAAAGGAATGAGTCAGTGCCGCGCTCTGCATTGCCTCTGATACCAATGACAGCCGAGCAACTGATCGAAGAACAAGACGACGTTGTTTACCGCTTAGGTCACTCAAGTGTGATGATGAAGCTGGATGGCAAGTTAGTGATGACAGATCCTGTGTTCAGTGATCGCGCATCGCCAGTTCAATGGATAGGGCCAAAGCGCTTTCACCCAACACCAATCTCACTGCAAGAATTGCCTGATATTGATGTGGTAGTGATCAGCCACGATCATTATGACCATTTGGATAAAGGCGCGGTTAAGGTGCTCGCCGACAAAGTGGGTACGTTCTTAGTGCCATTAAGAGTTGGCGCACTATTGGAAAAGTGGGGCGTGGATAAAGCAAAGATTATTGAGCTGAACTGGTGGGAATCGGCAACAGCCTCAGATATTGAGTTTACTTTGACGCCAACACAGCACTTCTCTGGTCGTGGCTTACTTGATCGTGACCAAACACTGTGGGGGAGTTGGGTTATTAAGGCTTCAGATAAGAAAGTCTTCTTTAGTGGTGACTCTGGTTACTTCAATGGCTTTAAAGAGATTGGTGAGCGCTATGGGCCGTTTGATTTTACCATGGTCGAAACGGGCGCATACAATTCACTTTGGGCGGATATTCATATGTTCCCAGAGCAGAGCGTTCAGGCTCACATCGACCTGCAAGGTAAGGTGATGATGCCAATCCACAACAGTACGTTTGATCTCTCTATGCACGATTGGCAAGACCCAATGGAACAAGCACTGGCGATAAGCAAAGAGCGAGATGTACAAATGGTAAGCCCTGTGATGGGTGAACGTTTGGTGATTTCAGAACCAGTACCTGTTCAAGCATGGTGGAAACTGTAATTGGATACCTACCCACAAGCTATAAATTTCAGTATTATAAAGCCCTATAATTTCAGGGTGATAAGACATGCAAAGTAAGTTTAGACAAGCGGCAAAGGAGTTACTAAACTACCGAGTTGCTGGTATAAAAGCAGCGCGAATGAGTGATCAATTTCGCCCGAACAACCTTGAAGATTCTTTACACATTCAAGCAGCAATGGTTGACCTTCACCGCAGTAAAGTCGGTGGTTGGAAATGCCTGTTGCCATTGAGCGAAGAGAAGTTGATCGTTGCGCCTATTTTCGAAGATAGCGTTCAGTTTGGTTCTGAATGCGAGGCTTTTTCGGATAACGGAGTAGTTCGTATTGAACCTGAAATTGCTTTTGTCTTGGCCAAGCCTTTACCAGCAAATTCCAATGGTTACACTGAAGAGCAAGTTAATGAGGCTATCGGTTCGTGTCGCATGGCTTTAGAGCTTATTCAATCCCGCTTTGCCGATGATAGTGGCGTAGAGTTCTATGAAGTGTTGGCCGATGGCTTAGCTAATCAAGGTTTGTTTCTTGGTCCTGAGCTTAGTAAAGAGAGTGCTTTTTCAGCAGCGAACTTTGAGATTGCTATTACTCAAGATGAGAAAGTGCAAGCCTTCACTGGTAAGCACCCAAACTCACTACCACAAACGCCTATCTATTGGCTGATTAACACCATGACTCAACGCGGTGTTAGCTTCGAAGCGGGTGAGGCCATTATTACCGGGTCATATTGTGGTGTTGTTGAAGTCGAATTCGATCAGCTAACGACAGTACGTTATGACGAGTTAGGCGAATATGAAGTGATATTTAAACAAAAGTTATAAAGCTTTCTGCTTACATGATCTGTTATCCAAAGGTTGCTTACTTGGTTAGTAAGTAGCCTTTTCTATTATGTGATGTTCAATGGCGTGCTTATTACTTTGCATTAAATTGGGCGTTTAGACGTCTAGACGTTGACAAGCCTTAAGTGTGACATTAGTCTGCTCATCTTCCTGTTCTATTGCGTTGATGTTCCATGTCCAATTCAAAAAATTCTAATGCTGTAATTGCACCTTCTGCAGTTGCGCTTATCCCTCTGATCGTGTTCCTAGCGCTGTTTATTGGCGTAGGTACGTACTTGTCACTGCAAGGCGTCGATTTTGCTTTCTATCAGCTTCCAGCTCCGATTGCGGCTTTGCCTGCAGTGATGCTAGCGTTGTTGCTAAGCAAAGATAAATTGAACCGTGCTATCGAACAGTTCTTAGGTGGAGTAGGTCACAAAGACATTATCGCAATGTGTGTGATCTACCTATTGGCGGGTGCTTTTGCGGCTGTGGCTAAAGCGTCAGGCGGCGTTGACGCAACCGTAAACCTTGGGCTGTCGGCGATTCCGACAAGCATGATTTTACCGGGTATCTTCCTTATTTCTGCTTTCATTGCGACCGCAATGGGTACGTCGATGGGTACCATCGCTGCGGTAGCTCCTGTTGCATTAGGCATTGCAGATTCAGCTGGCATGAGCATTCCTCTAACCGCAGGCGTGGTGCTAAGTGGCGCGATGTTTGGTGACAACCTTTCAATCATCTCTGATACCACGATTGCGGCGACTCGTTCACAAGGCTGTGAGATGAGAGATAAGTTTAAAGAGAACATCCGCATTGCACTTCCTGCTGCATTGATAGCGATTGTCATCTTTGCTTTCAATAGCACGGCAACTCAAGTGCCTGAAACAGGCTCAATTGAGTGGCTCAAAGTTCTGCCGTACATCACTATTCTGATTCTTGCGGTATCGGGCATGAATGTATTCGTCGTGCTGACCATTGGTATCTTGCTAGCGGGTGGCGTGAGTTTAGGTTCTATTGAGAACTACGGTATGACGGATTACGCTCAAGATATCTATGCAGGCTTCGGTAACATGCAGGAAATCTTCCTACTGTCGATGCTGATTGGTGGTTTGAGTGAGCTGATGCGTCGCCAAGGCGGACTAGCGTTCCTAACTAACCTTGTAAGCGGTGTGATCCGTGCGTTTGGCTCTTCACACTCTAAGCAAGCGAATGGTCGTGCGAGCGAGCTAGGTATTGCTGGCTTGGTATCTATGGTGAACCTATGTACTGCAAACAACACGGTAGCGATTATTGTGTCTGGTAGTGTGGCTCGTCAATTGGCGGAAGAAAACAATGTATCTCCACGTCGCTCTGCAAGCCTGTTGGATATCTTCTCTTGTGTGATTCAAGGTGTGTTGCCTTACGGTGCTCAGGTATTGCTATTGGGCTCTGTGTTTAACCTATCGCCTCTAGAAATCGTGTCTAACTCTTACTACTGTTTCGCACTTGCAATCGTGGCTGTAGTTGCTGTGTTTATCAAACACCCGGCGCGTCAAGTGGCTAACGCTTAATAGCAACTGACCAAACTTAGTTATCACTGATTTTGATAAGAAGGCTCCTTAATAGGAGCCTTTTTTGTGTTTGTAATGAACAGACTGAAAGTTTGGGCTTACTTGTTAAAGAAGACTTTCAAGTTCACTGGCCGTTGCGACATTGCAGTAACCAAAGCTCAGTGCAGCCATGAATGCGGCATGGACATGCACTGCTGGAACTTGAACGCTATTGAACTCCATGTCTAAGGTTGTGCAAGCATCATGCGCTACGTGGCATTCATAGCCTAAATCGGTTGCTGCACGAGTCACAGCATCGATACACATGTGGCTCATTGCGCCAACGATGATCAGCTTTTCAACGTCTTGCTCTTTTAGCACCTTGTTCAGTTCGGTGTCTCTAAAGCTATTGATTTGATGCTTTACGATAATAGGTTCGCCTTCTAGCGGAGTCATGCTGCTGTGGATTTGAGCACCGTCTGATTCTGGCAAGAAGAACGGAGCATCATTCGTCGAAAACTCATGACATACATGAACCACAGGAAGTTGCTTGTCTCTGAAAGCGGATAATAACTGTGCACCTTTTTCGGCTGCTTTCTCTGTTTCAGACAGCGCCCATTTTGCACCTTCGTATGAAGGGAAATAGTCATTTTGAAAGTCGATAAGTAGCAGGGCTGTGTTCTTCATAGTCTATACCTTTGTATTTGGTGTATTGCGGTGTAGGGATATTATGAATACTCTGTAGTTTTTATCGCACGTCAAAAATGACAGACTCTATGGCAATAGTGACAAAATCAGTAATGGTCGAAATCATCGACTACCCAGGCTCTCTGCAAAGTGCCGTGTTTGGCGTGAAAGAGTTTCTGCAGATGGCAAATTCTCTTGAACCTTCGGCTGAGAAGACTCAATTCAACGTTCAGATCCAAGCGCATGACAGTGTTAGCGTGTCGAACGCCGATATCATCATACTCCCACCGAATTTAGATGGTTGTTACTATCTAGAGCCGAGTGACACCTTGCTTGAGTACCTGATTGAGTCTCACCAAAGGGGGGCGATACTTTGTTCAGCTTGTGCAGGCGTGTTCATTTTGGCAAAAACAGGTTTGTTAGAAGGGCGAACCGTGACCACGCACTGGCAAGCGCAGCAGAAGTTTACGGAGCTTTACCCACAGATCGCAGTCGATATCGACAAAATCTTGATTGATGATGCGGATGTGATGACCGCTGGTGGTTTGATGTCGTGGATGGATCTCGCTTTGTTTATCTTGACCAAATACACAACGCCGACCAACACTCGTAATCTAGGTAAATATTTGGTGCTTGATACGGGGTTGAGAGAGCAACGTTACTATCAGAGCTTTGTGCCGAACTATGCTCACGGCAATGACAAAATTGTGTCGGTTCAGCGTTTTATTCAAAAGAACCATCACCTTTCGCTGTCTCTTGATCAATTGGCTGAAGAAGCGTTTATGACTCGAAGAACCTTTATTCGTCAATTTACCAAGGCGACCAGTTTTACGCCGATTAACTATATCCAACACGTACGTATTCAAAGTGCATGCGAGTTATTGGAAAGCTCCCATAAACCGGTTGAGCAGATCAGCTACCTAGTTGGTTATGAGGACGTGAACAGCTTTCGTAAGGTATTCATGAAAATCATTGGCTTAACACCATCAAGATTTCGTTCTAGATTTCTCTCTGAGGAATGATTTTTAATAGGCATCATTCCTCAGGTTCATTGAATCGTGTTGTTAATGAGCATCTTGGATGCTTCTAATTCAGTTTCTTAGTCACGTACTCTTTGTTTCTGACCATCAGCCACATCAAACCGCCTAGGATTCCCACCGATAATTGGATAAAGCCTAGGTTTTCAATTAGCGAATCTGGGCGGATTGAAACCAAAACCATACCAAGTGAACCACAAATCATGCTGAAGAACTGTATCAGCGCAACGGCAGAACCTGTGTCCTGATCTTGCTGGTTCAACATTAAGTTGGTGCCAGGTACTCGCATGATGATAACCATCAGCGTAGCTGGTGCTGCGATAAACATAAAGAACCAAGGGGACAAGTCGCCGATGGTTAGGGTAAAGATTCCTGCTATCGCCAATAAAGCAAAACATCCAGAGATGACATTTTGAACTGATATTTTGTAGGACAACTTCATATAAATTGTTGGGCCAAATGAGGCACACAATGCATTGAACGCGAAAGCGTAGCTGAATTGCTGTTCGGTCAACCCGAAGTCATTGATGTAGATATAAGAACCTGCGGCAAGAAAGCCCATCAGCGCCATTGGTGTGATAGAGAAAATAACCAGCAGCTTTATGAACGACCGATTCTTCATGACCACGGCCAGCCTTCCCCATGACCGGAAAATAGAGCCTTGGTATTTGCTTTCAAGCGTCTCTCGGTAGCAAAGCGCCAATACTGATGCGAATGCACCAAAAATAGCGAGAGTGACGAACATCATTCTCCAAGACGCTATTTTCAGCAGGAAAGCACCAAATACAGGCGCGACCATCGGTGCGATGATCACCAGAGACATGATAGTCGCCATGATCTTTTCGCGTTCTCGGCCATCATAAAGGTCTTTCACAATGGCGGTTGCGATAACGGTGATGGCACTGCCCGCAAAGGCTTGGAATATACGAGCACCAATCAACTGCTCGATGCTATTGGTCATGGCACATAAGACGCTCGCCACCATATAGCTTGCGATGCCAATGAGTAGAATCGGCTTACGCCCGAACTTTTCACTGAGTGGTCCCCAGAACAACAGGCCAACCGCATAGGTCACGAAGTAACTGCTCAGGGTTAGGTTGACCATCGATTGGTCGGTATTGAACACCTCGACCATTTGTGGAAGGGCTGGCAAATACAGGTCGATGGTCAATGGAGGAAACGCACTGATGATGACGAGGAAAAATAGCATACCGGTCTGACCCAGTATTGGTTGTGGTTTCTTCAAGGTATTTCCCCGCTATCCAATAAAGGGCTTTAAATGAATGTGATGTTGGTTTTCCGAAGGTTCAAAGCTAAGCAGAAATGAAGGTTAGAGTCGCTCAAGACAATGGCGAAAAATATCTATGAACTAGCTTCTATGAATTCGTACCTATGATTGAGTTTCGATGAATCGGTCTGTACTCTGAATTGTAATACAAAGTACTATCACCCTTATAGTTAACGAGTTCAATCAGTTAATCGAGGGTAGCTTGTAACAGCCTACGACACATTGTAATGATTATCGAGTTGGACTGTTACCGTTTCTTTGGGCGCTTTTCGACTAACCCGTTTCGCTCTAAGCCACGTCTAACGCTGCTGCATAGCTTACCAAAGCGACGCAGCTCTTCGAAGTTAGGGCCTTGGCCGATTGAAATACTGTGTTCCCAGTACATCAATTCACTGTCGACCATCTCCAATAATTTCTTAGAGCAACCAGAGCAGTTTCCTTTCGGTCCACAGATAAACGTCTCCGACTCGTAAAGAGGGAGTTCGTTTTTAACTTCTTCAATTAGATTGAGCATTGCCGAGTTTAAGTCTGGCTTTTTGTTTGTGAGTGGTTTCAAGCTTAGTGCTTGCGAAGCGATCACGGAAGAAGTCGTTGTGTTGGGTTGTATATTCAAAGCAGCTGATGACATATCAAAGGCCTCAAGGAAAGAAGAAGAGGCGCATGCTACTCCTCACAACAAAGTGGACCTTGATGTAGTGCAATAAGCGTGGTGAATTATCCGAAAGGGGTAGGAGAAAGAGGGAGTCAGAGTCACAAATGGTTTGTGACTCTGGTTTATCTCCTAGGCTCAACGCAGAAAATAGGCTTAACGCAGAAAGTAGTCTTAACGCTTAGAATTCGGCGTCGAACTGGAACTCCATCCACTCTTTGGTGACTGGGTGGTGCAGTGCTAGCCTTTCTGCGTGTAGGTGCAGTCGGTCGGCTTTATTGCCATATAGGCCATCACCGACGATAGGCATGTTAAGGCCTTCTTCGTGTGAACAGTGAACACGCAACTGGTGCGTACGCCCTGTTTTAGGGTGCAGGTAAACCTTAGTAGTTTGCTCGTTTCGCTCAATCACTTCCCATTTGGTTTCTGCAGGCTTGCCGTGTTCGAAGCAGACAATCTGACGAGGACGGTCATACAAATCACCACGCAATGGCAGTCGAACATAACCTTCATCTTGCTCTAAAACGCCTTCTATCATTGCCACGTAACGCTTCTCAACTTCACGAGTAATGAACTGCTTCTGTAGGCTTTTGTTCGCACGTCGTGTAAGCGCAAATATTAGAATGCCAGAGGTCGCCATATCCAAGCGGTGGATAACAAATGGCCCTTCAACATCGGGATGCATTTCTTGAACACGAGTGTAGGCCGAATCTTTTATGGTTTTACCCGGTACGGATAGAAAACCTGCTGGTTTGTGTACCACAACGATGTGATCGTCTTGGAACAGGATATCGAGGTCTTTGCCTTCTGCTGGGTTCTCTAGCAATGGGTTGGGATCGACTTCCAAGCCTTTCATCATATGGCCTAAAATCGGTACACACTTACTTTGGCAAGACGCGTAGTATTTCTTGTGCTTACGGATTTCCGATTTCGGTGAACGACCCCACCAAAATTCAGCCAATGCCAGCGGTGTGTAACCGTTCAAATACGCGTATTGCAGCAGCTTGGGAGCGGCACATTCGCCAGAACCCGCTGGTGGTATCTTGTTTGGGGTGTCTTCAAAGATCTGGTTCAGATCCTCAATGTTTCCTTCCGCATTTTGGAAAGCGTATTGTGAAAACAACTTGTGTTGAAGCTGATGAGAAAGGTGTGCTCTTTGCTCTTTTAGCTCAGCTAATTGATTAGTGAAAACATCAACTTTAGCCTGCAACACTTGCAGCGTCTGTTCCCAGTTGAGTTTTAGGTATTTCTGCTGGTTCTTGTCGGCAACACTGGCTTTGTTTAGCTCGTTATTTAGCTGTTCGAAGGCTTGCTCATCAAGGTTTTCTTTACATTGTTCGCGTTGTTCTTTACGTGTTTTTCGGCCTTCTATAATTAATAAACGCTGAGCTTCAATCTCTTGTTCAGCTTGTGCTTTTTGTTGTGCCAGTTGCTCGCATAGTTCAAGGTAATCAGCGTTTGCTTGCAGCGCTTTAAACTCAGCGTTGACAGCCATCATATCGGCCGTATCTTGATGGAAAAAGCTGTCACTGCTCAGCATGTCGAATACGGGTGGTACAAAGTGAGGCAATAGATTTTGGTCGGCGATTTTTCCAGAGAAAGCAGAGAAGTAACCCAATTCACCTTCAGGACTTTTCACCAGTAACACACCAAACATTTTGCCGCGACCAGCGTCAGAATCCAGTCCGAAGTCATGCTGCCAGTCGGTTTGAGTTTCTAGATATTGTTGAAGCTGATGAGAGGCGATTTCACACAGTGGATGCGGTTCATAATAGAACGGGAATGTGAAACGCTCAGGCAACGAATATGACTCGATCGGCTGTTGAAAACGAGTGAAGCAATGCTCAGGAGTATGGCTGTTTTCTGAGTCGTGCGTTGGTTTTGATGAGTGCATAGTCGTATTAATACTTATATCGTGGTGATAAAGGGTTGTGAGTCTACTGTGTATGTTTAAAGGTTTTAAACACAGTACAAGGCGGCGATTCTACTCTTTATCGAAAAGCGCCTCAAATAAGAAATGGTTCTATTACTGGATAGCTAAGCGAGACGGTTAACACGGAACCCATGAGTTATGGCTTGAACTTCATTAATTGATGAGTAACTTCTCGTTTTTAATCATAGAAGGTAACTTCACAAACGAAGGGTGGTAGCCTTGCCGCCCTCTTATGAAAACTAAGGTAACGTTATGATTCCACTCAATACTTCGATTGTCTCCGGTGTCGCTCTTTCAGAGATCGACGGACAAATGAAAATGCTATTAATGAAGCGTGTAAAGGGCGAGTTTTGGTGTCACGTCGCAGGCTCGATTGAAGCGGGTGAAACAGGCTGGCAGGCTATCGTGCGCGAGTTTGAAGAAGAGACCCAAATTAAAGTGGAAGCTTTGTATAACGCGCAGTTTCTGGAGCAGTTTTACGAGGCTCACGTTAATGTGATTCAGCTAATCCCTGTGTTTGCGGTGCTATGCCCACCCAACCAAGCGATTGAACTGAATGACGAACATACAGAGTACCGCTGGTGCGATTTAGAGGAAGCGAAAGCACTTGCGCCGTTCCCCAACCAACATGCCGTCTACGATCATATTTGGTCGTATTTTGTCGATAAGCCAGCCAATCCGCTTTACCGAGTGAAATTGAATTAGCACTGGCTGTTTAAGATCTAGGACTTACCAAGATACGGGGTTAAAAAGGCGTTTACCTGTTCTTGGCATAACCCTACATCGACTTTCACGCCGTGCGACTCGAGTATCGCCACACCACGACCATTATTGCGAGGGTCAGGGTCTAGCATCGCCACTACTACGTGTTTTACACCTGCTTTAACCAATGTACTGGCGCAAGCGGGTGTTCTGCCAACAAATGAACATGGCTCTAAAGTTACGTAAGCGGTAACGCCTTCTATTTCTCCATCCGTTTCGCAGTCATAGCCATTCAGTGCTTCAACCTCGGCGTGGTTTCCACCGACCTTTTGCGTATATCCAACAGACACCACCTTATCGTTTTTCACCAAAACACAACCCACAGGCGGGTTTGGTTGGCAATCGGGTAGGGCTTGGCGCGAAGCTTCAAGAGCTTGCAGCATGTATTGTTGGTTCATGGTCGTTACTCAGTATGATGAGAGAGCGTAGCAGTTAGTCGCCACGCGTGGTTGATGAGTTGGTTAATTACTAACTTAATACGCTAACAAGTGGGGGCATGTTCGATCTGATTGGGCTTTTAGTCAATGGTTTTAGTACAGAGGCAAAGTTTGATTCGACATAGGTTAACCATGCTAACTACGGTGTCATAAGGTAGAGTTGATGTTGTCTACGCAATAGAGCTCAATTATTGAATCACCACGATAATTAATTTAATAGGCTAGCCATAAATTCGCTGACCGGCTCTGACAATAAATCTTGTGGGTGGTCACCGCCAAAGGTAGCTAGCCCGCTTTTTCCTTCGATTATGCCAGACTTAATAATTACTTTTGTTTTAACATCAACAACTGTAATTTTTACGCTTACTTTATCTGGCTTTGCTGACCATTCAGTCGCGCGATCTTCCCAGTGTAATATGGTAGGAAAAATTAAGTAGTCGAACTCATTGCTTTTCGCATATTCAAGGACAAAATTGTAATCAGCTGCTTGGTTAGCGATTGCGACGTTGTTTAGTTTTGTGAATAACTCTGATTGAAGAGCTTTACTCACCATTAGTCCTGAGCCTGAATAATAGTGCTTCCCATATTCCCCATTCTTTGAGCGGCCGATTAAAACTGAATCACTTGTTTCAAATTTAGCTGTCGAGTTTACATCCGTAACCTGAAGTTTATGTGTATCAGCACACCCAATGATAACTAAGCTTATAAGTATCAGTAACGCACGTAAAATCGACATAACAGCTACCTTATATGGATGTGAGTTAATATTAACCATAGTTTATATTAAACATATTAATGTAAAAAATTTGCGACTAATTAGTACGAGCGACAAATGACCCTTTGAGACTCAAACAACCAATAGTTAACTTCGGCCAATGAGTTAGCCAGTTTTTAGACTGAACTCGTTGATCAAACACGTCTCTGCTGCGATTGGGATTCGGTGTGATCTTTAAATCAAACAAACTCTCTAAACCAAAAGCCGAAATGCACTCGATTTCCCCTGTCGGGCTTTGCTTGACGGCGACTGCGGTTTCTTTCTCTGGCCAGTAACGCATCGCATACAATGAGCTTTGATAGGGCTCATCCTCGTTTCGAGTATGCATGTTGGCTTGATTGCGAACTTGCCAATTTAATTCAGGCAACCGTTGTTGAAGTAGAGCCTCGTATCTAAGACCCGATTCGTAGAAGGTATCAATAGGATCAAAGTAGATGACATCAATATCATTAAGTGGAGTCGGGGAAGCATAACCATGTAGGTCGTCCCAAACTAGGTTTCTCACAAAGCCCGCAGCGACATAACACTGCGGTAAATCCAACTGAGAGACACAGTCTAAAACCTGCATTCGTAAGGGATCTTGCTTGATCAACGTGACGATACTGTTGGCTAGCGGATGTATCATTATGATGTCGGAACATCGGTGACTTGGTAATGACGTGTCACGTTCTTGGAGGTTTCACCCCATTCAGAGGCTTTGACTCGCTGTTGGTGGGCTTCGAATGCTTCTCGGCTAGTGAATTCTTCATACACTTCAAAGCGATTAGGTTGAAGCGTGCTCTGACTGACTCGAAACACGATACAACCAGGTTCTTCCAGTGTCAGTTCTTTGTGTACAACCAAGGCTTGTGTGACGGCTTTTAGGTCGTTGTCTGGCACGAGAATATGCCCTTGCAGAATTACTTTACTCATAATTACGTCCATTTAATTACGTCTATTTAATTTTGTCCACTACGGCTTTTTTCTATAAAAAGCTTTACCCGTTACAAACATAATCCCATTTTGATGTTGTGACGTATAGGCTAATGTGGCGATTAATTGTTCACATTGAATACATCATTAGTTACAGTGTAACTTAAGAGGCGATGTGAGCAATAAAAAATAAGACGTTGGAACTAAATCCGCGTTGGTCCGGTCTATTAAATTAGTATCATTGAACTGTATTGATACTGAAATGAATTTGTCATCTGAGAGAACTAACCTTAATTTTGAAGAGCGGCTCATAGGATTGAATTGAGCCATAGTTGATAGCTAGGTCATACTTTGATGTAAATGGTACTCAAAACTCTATAAATTTTGTGATTTATATCATTGATCTGGACATCAAACACCGTTAGATTCGAATGGTTGGCAATAAAAATAGCTCATGAAGAGCAGTTAAAGAAAAGGAAATATCCCTTATGAAAAAAATGAGAAGAGCACAGCTTCATCGCGTTCGCATCCAATACTGGAAAGACACAGCGAAAGAAGCTTCAAAGAAATAAGCTTTAAATCGTAAAGCTTTAAGATAAAAAAGCTGAACAGCTTAATCAAATGTAAAACGCAACAAACCGATTTCAACAACACTCTCAAGGACCTTCATCTGGTCGACGACTAAAGAAATCATCCCCCAAAGAGCTGACAAGCATTAACAACAATGCAATTCAATGTCAGCTCATTAATACCTCCTCTTAGATTCTCTTGTTTCTTCACTCTGTTACTCCCAACTAAAATCCTTTGTCCTTGTTTCCCATTCCTGTATCGCAAAGTCGTGATCAAAAAAGCTCCCGATTTCTCAGAAGCTTTGATTTAGATTTTGATATCTGATTTGGTTACCCGTTGAGAGTTCAGAATAAGTGACTCTATCGATGGAACAGCGTCTTCAAACTCACATCGTCCGTTCTATTTAGCTTCAAGCTCAGTAGACACCCGCCAACACCAATCAGTACATAAATACCCAAAGACAAAACCGGCGCTTCTGCAATCGCACTGAATGGGTTGCTCGCCGTTAGTACCTTTATTGGTAGTGATGCGATGAGAGAGAAGAAGTCATTGATGCCATAGAATCCAAATACGGCGACCGAGAGTAACTTAATCGCATAGCTTGAGATAAAAATGACAAGCAGTGGAGAATTCACTAACTGCGAAATTGCCAGAGTAACGGTTGCTAGTGGCAATAAAACCAGTGCAACTAACATCATTCGCCCAAAGAATACCAACCAATTGCTCAGCACATAAAACAGTGATTGCTGCTCTACTATCAATGCCAATTGTTGTTCGCTTGAGACGTTCAATATCCAGAATAGGAAGTCAGCGAATAGAACTAATAGCGCGCAGATAGCCGGAATAACCACTAGACCGAAGCCTAGCTTCACGCCGTGAGTCATGGCATTGGATACTGGCATGCTTCTCCAAAACATCGAACTGCCTTCTTGGCGCTCTTTACGCAGTGTTTTAGGGATGTAAAGCGTCGAAAGTATGAGTGAAATAAGGCCAGCACCAAAGTAGATCACTGAGTTGAGGTCTTGTGCGAACTCTCTGTGTATGTCGCTTACGTCACCATTCACTTCCATTTGGAAGAAAAACTCATGCTGCGCTGCGCCATTGAAAAACAAACTAACGAACAGCAAGAAACCACATAACGCGATAAACAGAGGCAATCGAGTGTTAATTTTGTGCTCGATCAGTTCTTTTTCTAGCATATAAAAAGTTGGGTGCATTATGCCTTCTCCGTCTGTGTTGCAAGGAATAGGTCTGCGAGACCAACGTTGTAGATGTTACCCAATGATTCAACTTGCGCTTTGTATTGACCTTCCAATAACCACTTAGTGGTTCCTAGCCCTGGCTGTGAGGTCAGTGGATTGAGTTTCTGAATTTCGCTTGAGTGGTTGTTTGCGACATCGATAATGAAATAGTCGTTCTCGATGTCTTCCATGCTCTTTTGCAGCACACAATGGCCTTGTTTTAGAATCAATACGTCCGTTAATAGGTGTTCAATTTCTGAAACCTCATGGCTGGCAATGATCATCGCGCGTTCGCCGTCATGGAACCACTCTAGGAGGTGGCGATAAAAAGTATCGCGGTAGAGCAGATCTAGACCTAGCGTTGGCTCATCTAAGATCAACACTTGAGTGTCGGTCGCGATAATGATTGCAAGGTGAAGTTGTACCTTCATCCCTTTAGAAAGCTGTTTGATCGTTGAAGACAGCTTAATGTTGGTGCTACTTAACGTCTGTTCTGCTTTTTGCTTGTTGAAGCTTGGGTGCACGCCTTGGGTGTATCGAAGCAGTTGTTTAACCGTCATCCACTCTGGTAACACGTTAACATCTGAGATGTACGACAAGTGCTGCATGAGCTCTGCGTGCTGGTGGATAGGGTGGTAGCCGTTTACTTCAATCTCACCTTGATAGCTGTGTCCGCCAAGCAGTGATTTGATCAGAGTCGATTTCCCTGCGCCATTGTGGCCTAGCAGACCAAGCACTTGCCCCGGTTTTAACTCAAAGCTGATCTTCTCGACACCCACTTGATTTGAATAGGTTTTGGTTACGTTTTTCACTGAAAGTAAAGTACTCATGACTTGTCCTTTATATGTTGTTCTAGCTGTTTCACGAGTTCTTCGACACTCATATCAATGATGCCTAGCGTCTCAGCGATGGCTGGGATCTGTGTGTTGATGAATGATTGATGTGCGGACTCTTTCAATTTTTGAAGTGCCCCTTCTGCGACATACATACCTTGGCCGCGTTTTTTCTCTACCAAGCCTTCATCCACCAGTAACTGGTAGCTTTTCATGACAGTAAGGTGGTTGATCTTGAGATCGGCGGCAACCGCACGCACAGAGGGCAATGCTTGTTGCTCTAACCAAACACCTTGAAGAATTTGGTCACTGATCTTTGCCGCTAGCTGCCTAAAGATCGGTTGGTCGTCTTTCCATTCGGTCATAATTAAAACTGCATGGTGATATACATATGTATAACACTAAACTTTTTATTCAGATTGGCAAGGTTTTTATAAAAATGAAGAGTATATTTTTATGTTTGAGAGAAATGTATTGGGTTATGAGAACGCTTGAAGCCTACTTCCTTGTGGGCTCTCAAGTCGTTGTATGATCAATGGCAATTAAACAAGAAAAGGGAGGTCATCAATATTTAAATGAGGTGGTAGATAATTACTCCTCCGAGTGACTAGGTCTACTGTACAGATAACCTTGATGTAGGTTGTAGCCTAACTGACATAAGATATATTGCTGCCTGCGCGTCTCGACACCTTCATAAATCATTGTGATGTTTGATAAGCGTCCAATCTCCGATATATTAAGCAATACTCCTTGATGATAATCTCCTGACTCAATGTCTTTAACAAAACAACGATCCAGTTTTAGGTAGGTCGGAGAGATAGCACTAATTATTTCAATGTTGTTGTTACCTGTACCAAAGTCGTCTAGCGCGATGGTGATTCCAAGATCTTTGATCATTTTGATGTTGTCGATGACCTCATAGCCATAGCCAATGTTTGAATACTCTGTTATTTCTACGACAAACTCATTCGCTTCCATCGTGACTAAATGCTCTTTGAGCTTTGTAAAGTTAGATCCCACCAACGCACTCGGGCACACATTGACACCGTAGATATCATGGCTGTTGTCCAACTTCGCTTTTTTTACTGTTTCAATGATTAAAATAGTATGAAAAGTCAACAAATTAGTACGTCTCATGGTGTTGATGAAACTCAGAACGCCTACGTTACGCACTCTAGACAATAACTCGTAATATAAAACGCTATTGTCGTCAGTGTTGATTATGGGCTCTTCCTCGAAGGATATGTGTCGCCAACGAAGCAGGTAAATGCCAAAGCCAAGAATATATGAGCGATAAAGTAGCGTGGCGATCACCAGAGAAAAAATGACCCACAGAAGCACAATATCATCACTGTAGAAAGTGATGGTTGCACCGGTTGGAAGTGGGGCTTGATAAATAGGCTGACTGTTTTCGCCTAGGTTTAATATGTAGTGACCATTTTTTTGTATGGAAACTGAATCAACCAAAAGAGGGAGTAATGAGTTCTTATATCTAGCTTCAATAGACCATTTAGAAATACGCGCAATGAGTTCGATGTCCTCTTTGGGGTCTGAGAAGCGTGAATAAGCAAAATCTAGGCTATCGTCAAAGTTTTCAATTTGGTCTAGTTCAACCATTTTTGATTGTGTTTTGGATATGTAGCATGAACCATAAGGCGTTGTCATCAAAACAGAATCAAGGTTAAGTGAGTGCCTCAATGCGTACACTGCAACTTCGCTATCACAGCCATAGTTCATTACTTCCTCTACTATTTGCTTTGCGTTTTTACTGTATTCATCTGCAATTTTCGTTGTATAAAGGATTTGGAAGAAGTAGACAACGAACAAAAAAAATGAAGAAACGGTACAAACGGCTATAAAGCCTCTGATCAACTCTTTTTGGTAAGTGTTGAGCATCAGCTTCAACATCTCGATATGGCTGAGCTTGAATTGGTTGATGTTGTATTTTGGTGTTATACGGTTGGTTGTACTTTTATCTAGATCGATAAAATAACCAACCTTATAAAGGTTCGAGATAAGTTCACTATTATTGTTAATTTTGGCTTTCTTACACAAATTTCTATACTTTTTTCTTATCGAAGCAATAATATTCTTTAAAGCGTATAAACTGAACTCTTCATCGAAGTGTAATTTAAATGACTTTTCAACATCTCTAGCAGATTGAGGGTTTGATATCGATGAATGCTCAATAAGATATTTAAAAACAAAACTTTCTTTACTATTAAGACTTTCCTCTGATATCTTATTACTGTTCCTTTTTATGTATATTTTTTCTTCATTATAAATTAATTGCAAGCTCTCATAGTTATTGTTTATATTGAAAGAACAATGCATAGCTTAACTCCTAAGCGATAGTTATTATATTTACGTGATTGATATGTGATGCTGAGATTTTCATTCAACCTAAGAGTCCTTTCTAAATAACATAACTAAAATGTCACTATTTCTCTCAAGATGTTGATACTAATCGCAGAATTTTGGGGTCAATAACAGGTTATAGAGATGTTCACCCAAAACTTGAATTTATAAATAAAAGTTGATGATTTACAAGGGGTAAAGTGGATTTATCCATTTATTTTGGCATTTATCCATTTCTAGGGGCTGGATTTTTACTTTTTGTCTTGTTCTGTAATTTTTGTCATTCCCTCTTTGGAAAGCTAATTTGGCTTTTGGTTTTATATGATTAAATTATTTATATGTCAGATCGCCCGGTTTTTTATGATTATCTCGATATGGTTTATTTGTTGTTAATTTTGAGAATATAGTTTTATTTTCTATGTTAATTTGTATTGCACTTGTTTTTACTTCTGTAGTTGGACTGTTTCTATAAGGATGGTTTGATTTTATTTTAATGTCATTTAAGTTTGTGTAAATAAAGGAAATAAATTCAAGATTACCCGATCTATAAGAAAAGGTAATATCTAGTATTATTTTCCAGAGCATAGTATAAGTATGTCTACTTTGGTTGGTTGGATATTGATAATTATATTAGGGTGATATTGGGGAGTAATTTAAATGGTAATTTCATTACAACTAACCAAAGTGTAAATTATCTAGACTTGGGTATGACGTAAAATTTACGTAAGCGGTATGTTGATAGCATTTGCGCATTTACCACTTACATAATTATATTGTGCTTGGGGAATTTAATTGCTTTAGTAAGTAACCCCCTTAGAGCCGAGTTATCTACTAGACAAAAATCGCATTTCGACTTCATCGGGTGGGATAGGTTTGCTGAACAGAAATCCCTGTAAATATTGATATCCGCAACTGGTTAAGAAAGCTTTTTGTGTTTCAGTTTCGACCCCTTCCGCAACCACCTTAAGCCCCAATTTTTCACAGATAGCATAGGTGGCTTGGACAATCGCTTCGCTCCCTTTATAGGTGCCATGGACGAAGCTTTTATCTAGCTTAACGGTACTAATTGGCAAGTCATGTAACATAGAGAGTGAGGAGTAGCCAGTGCCGAAGTCGTCAAGGTGTAGCTCAACGCCTAGCGCTGAAATATCGTCTAATGCTTGTCTGACTTCACCGTGTTTGAAGATCATTGAGGATTCAGTGATCTCAAGGGCGATACTTTTAGGTTGTATGTTGTAGAAGTTGAGCATTGCCGATAGTTGCTCTGCAAAAGTAGTGTGCATCTGAATACACGAGATATTGATGCTCATTACCAATTCATCATCAAATTCTCGGTGCCATATCGACAGTTGCTTAAGTGCAGAGTTAAGGACCCACTTTCCGAGTGGAACAATCTGTCCAGTTTCTTCCGCTAGGCTAATAAACTCATCAGGCTCGATGTTGCCCAGATCTTTATCCGACCATCTAAGTAGGGCTTCAAACCCTTTAACTTTATTGCTATTGGTGTCCATTATCGGTTGGTAATGAAGATTGAGGTCATCACCTTCTAGTGCCAGAGTTAACCTATGGCGTATCTCTACTTGCCGATGCAGAATCTGCGCTAAATTTGGAGTAAAAGTTTGGAAGCGGTTCCGACCATTGGCTTTGGCAACATGCATCGCCATTCCGGCCTGCTTTAACAATGATTCTTTATCCGTGGCATTATCTGGAAAATGAGCAGAACCTATGCTGCAACCTACAGATAAGGTGCCAATTCCTTTTATTTGGAAGCTTTTGTTCAAAGAATCGATAATGCGAGAGCAGAGTAACGGGATATTTTGATTTTTTCGGGCGTGAGCAATCACGATGAACTCATCACCACCAAAGCGACCGATTGTGCATGTTTCGTCGAGGATCTGTTTAAGACGCTTGCCAACTTTTTTGAGTAGTTGGTCACCAACACTATGCCCATAAGTGTCATTCACCAACTTAAAGCCATCAAGGTCCACAAACATCAATTCAAAGGGCGAGCGACAGGCAATACTCGATTCGAGCCTTTTGGTGATCCCGCGGCGGTTGTAGAGCTCAGTGAGACAGTCGTGCTCTGCGTTATATCGAGCTTTAATCAAATTTTCTTTTTGTTTGGTGGTACAGGTTAGGTTTAATAGCAGTTCACTTTTGTCAAACAACCACTTTCCATGAACATCAAAGTGGTGGGTTTTATTTTCAATTTTACAGCTGACTTCCTCCAAAATGTCTCGACCTTTGCGAGCTGAAAATAACCATTGGTCTGCAACTTCTTCGCTTGAAACAAAATCGGATAGGCGACTAAACGGCGAGCCGTAGTTTTTAGAAAAAGCGGAGTTTGCACTCACTACGCTTCCCACTTTGTTGAATAAAAGAGAGAGGTTGGAACCATCAGAGTATGTGAGATCGCGTTTTAAGCTCTCTTCTTCTGCGATGACTTGCGCTAGCATCCCTGTTCGGCCATCGGGTAATGGGATTCCAGAGAAAAGACATAGTGCGCGTTTAGAAATGTATTTTGGGGTGAAGTTCCACCAAGTCTTTACACTTTGATTTCGCTGAAATTGTCTCTGATATTCTTCAAGCGTTGCTTCGATCGCTTTTGACATTTCAATACCAAAATCGCGTGAGGTCAGTTCAAATAGAGATTCAGACTCCCAAAGAGGGAGGGCACTGCTGTTTGCCCAGGTTATTCGCTTATTATCAATGTCATATATCCAGATAGGACACTTTAGATGTTCGAAAGGTTGGTAGCTGGTCATCATAATAAATTCGGGGAACTCATACTTTAATCGATTTATGCAGACAGATGTCGTGCTTTGGCAGTGCGTCTATCAAATTGAACTCTGATCTTTAACAGCCATGAAGAAGCTATGTGTTAAAGAAAAATCAGGCACTAAAGATAAATTAGCGACAAAAATAGCGTTTAAAGATTCAGTGAACGGATAATTTTGGTTACTTTTCCTTCCGGGGTGCTTTCAATCGCATAGCCTTTATTGTCCCCAAAAATTTCCCCGTTGATGAAGTTCCAACCTATTGATGTCTTGACGATTTCTTTCGGGAAGCGATCGTCGAACATTGAATGATTTGTGTATACCGTTTCAATGGCTTCAAATAATAATTGAGCTTGCTCTTGGTTAGTGACGATGAAGTCTTTTTTCAGGCACATTATTAATTCTGGAAGGGGTTGAGTAGTGAAAGGTTCAGTCATCGCGCCGACTACCCCATTATGTGAATAAAAGCGATATGAACCAGAGCTGCTTTCGTTGCCATCTGGAGACTTAATGCTTGGGGTTGTTAGATAGAAATTACAGTTGAAGACCATCTTTTGGATAATACTATTTTGTGGTGTGACTTGAATATCTATCCAAGAGCTTACTTGCGCTTTGATTTGATTCATCACCTCATGTTTATTCGGGGCAGCGGTGACTCGTGTTGCCAACAAAGCGGTCATGGTCAGTAACATTAAAAGCGATTTATTCATCTTTAAGTGGCCTTGTGACAAAGTGACTTTTGTTTAATCAGTAAGTCACGGTTGTTTATTATTGGAGTGAATGATTAGCCGAATAAATGTTACTTGAAGAACACTCTATTTTATAGAGGTGGGCATATGCTTGAAGGTTGGAAATACTAGCTGGTGGGTTATGTAATCGTTTTCTTTGGGTTGCAAAATGATCTTGATAGTTATAAAGCCTATCAATTTGTTCATTTGCAGTGTTACTAACTGTTGTGTTATTAATGTGTGGTAAGTTGATTTGAATGAGTTTTGTAAATTCTTTTAATGTAAGTGCACGTAAGAAGGTAAGCAAACGTAAGCGCTTAAGAGTCTAAGTTTTTCCGATTTTGACTGAAAATTAATCAATAAGTGAGCGTTTTTGTTGCTGAACGATGGTTTGTAAACGTGTATGTACAGAAGCGATTAATATGTTTTTCGTACGGTAAATTGGTGACTTTAATAACAATATTGATGATATATGAACAGTATATATACTGCCCTCGCTTTTAATAAATGCTGGTGATAGAAATGTCGAAAACCAAAGTGCTGATTGTCGAAGATGACCAGGCGATAGCGCGTTTAACTACGCTTTACCTCGAAGCTGAAGGCTACAATGTTAGCGTTGTCCATGAGGGGGATTTGGCAATTGAAGCGATCCGCAGTATTGAACCCGATCTCGTTCTGTTGGACTTGATGCTTCCTGGGTTGAGTGGTGCACAGATTTGTCGACAGGCTCGCGAATTCTACAATGGATTGATCTTAGTTTTGCCGGCCTCTGCCGATGAAATGAGCGAGGTTAGTTTATTTAAGTTTGGCGCGGATGATTACGTCGCAAAGCCTATTCGTGGTCATGCTTTATTGGCGCGGATTGAAGCACTATTGCGTCGTGCAGCCCCTGTTGCTGAGCCTGACACGACCGCTGAAACCCCAGGTGAAATTGTGATCAACAGTACAGCTCAAAGTGCCACTCTGTATGGACAGAATCTAAAGCTCACCTCTGCCGAGTTTGAAATTCTAAATCTTCTTGTTAATAACATTTGTCAGGTCGTTACTCGAGATCAATGTTGCCAGTTATTTAGAGGTATTGATTATGCCTTTAACGACCGCTCTATTGATATGCGTGTTTCAGGGTTGCGCCGGAAGCTGCGTATGCATGCAAAAGATAAGCAGTTGATCCGTACGGTTCGTAACAAGGGGTATATGCTGGTTGTATAAGTCTATTGCGGTGAAACTTCGCTCTGTTTCTATGTTTACTCGTTTGTACCTTGGGATCGTGATTGGGATGTCGGCAACGATATTTTTGTTTTGGAACCTTGGTGAAGGACACATGCGACGAACCGAGATCGAAATGTTCCTAAATGATGGCATCTACTTTTCTGAGCAGTATGTTCGTCAACACAACCGAGAAAATTCGCTATATAAAGAACTCGACAGAACAGGCTACCAACAATTTTACATCTTTAATTTACACTTGTTGGAGAATTGGTCGGGAGAGGCTCCGTGCCAACGATGCGAGTTATTTACCATCTTAAATGGTGTACCGATATACCTAAGTGAAAATAATCTCTATTCGGCAGTATTTCAGCTACCAAATTCTAAGTTTAGCTTTGTGTTCAGTGAGGTAGGTGATTTCTTCTCACCTGAGATTGAATGGTATGAAGATTCAGAAAGAAACTTTTTTATAGGGCTTTTGTTGGCCGTTATCTTCGCTATCGGTGCAAGTGTTTACTTACCTGTGAGGCGTTTTCAAGAAAGAATAGAGTTACTTGTTGAGAAACAGAAGCAGTTTGGTAAGGGGAAGCTGAGTACTCGTTCGGAGTTAGATGAGATACATCCAGTGTCTGAGTTAGCTAATAGTTTTAACATCATGGCTGAGGAGATTGAGAGCAAAGTAAAACAAAGTCATATATTTGCTCAAGCAATTCCACATGAAGTCCGCACACCGCTAAGCCGTATTCAATTGGCGACGGATCTCTTAAGGCGGGAAGCACCAGAGCATCATCAGGTTTTTTTCGATGATATCGATACCTACATCGGGGATATCAACGACCTCACGTCAGAAATTATCATGCTGTCGAAATTGAATGTCATGGATAACTCTTTTTTCGAGCTTGTTAAAGTAAAAGCAGACCTTCGCGAGTATTGTTTAGATAGAATCCGTTACTCGGAGTTAGACAATGTTATTTTTGAGTCCCAAGTAAAGCTAGAGTGCAAGATTAAGTGTGATTGCTCGATGGCGCGTTTGGTTTTTGATAACGTGATTAAGAACGCTGGGAATTACACACTAGACAAAGTCTGGGTAACTCTGGATGAGAACTCAGAAAATTGGCTTGTTCTCATCGAAGACAATGGTCCCGGAATACCAGAGCATAAGCGTGACGAAGTATTCCTTCCGTTTTCTCGCCTAGATGCTAGCAGAGCATCGGCAACTGGTGGGTTAGGGTTAGGCCTAGCGATAGCGATTTCAGCGGCTAAGAAGCTTTCTTGGGATATTAGGATCTGCGATAGCAATCGCGGTGGTGCTAAGTTCTGTATCTTAATTCCAAAGATTGCGTAAATGATTTTAGTAAGAGACCAATTAGGCTCTTAAAAATGAAAGCCACGGTTTAATATCGTGGCTTACTATTTTAATTAACTTACCAATTACCAATTACCAATTGTCATTCACTATTAATTGGCAAAATTTACCAAGTAGAAAATCAAGCTTCGATGTTGTTGGCGCTTAAACGGTGAAGGCCATAAATAGCATGATCTATGATACGGCCATTTAAGTTCTCGTTACGAGTTATGATACCTTCTAATGTGAAATGTAAGCGCTCACAAACCTTGCGACTACTCTGGTTGCCAGTTGCAGCTGATATCTCCACCTTTTCCATATCTAACTCATTGAAAGCAATATCAATGAGCTTCTCAACTACGCGTGTAACGATCCCGTTACCTTGGTAAGTCTCAGACAACCAATAGCCTATCGTGACTTTCTGTTTGCTGTGGTCAATGGTGTTAAAGCTACAGTTACCGACGATATTGTCTTTGTACACAATCGCACATGTCATGCTTTTGCCTTCCGCGTAATCATGTAGCGAGCGCTGGATGAAGATCCTAAAGTCCTGCTCTGTTTTACAGTGCGGTGGCCATGCTAACCACTGGCTAAGATACTCATTTTGGCTTTGTGAAATTTCCGCGTAATGAGAAGCGAAGTTCTCTTCAACCAGAGCGATGGATAACTCTTCATCGATAACTGTTTTAAACATGTTTTCCCTTTTCTTTTGGCTGATGATTTAAGTGTCTTTTGGTCGGCAGGTTATAATGTCGCACAATTTTCAATATGCAACCATTTGTGGCACGAATTTTTCGTGATACGTTAAATCTATCACGAAACACATTAAACCTTATAATAATTGCGGGTATGATCGTTAGTCCTGCATTAGTATTAGCAGTCTAACTATATAAAATATATAAAAATACTAGGCTTAAGTAATGAATCAACATTGCCAAGAGGTAACCGTAGACCTAAGAAAGGCTCTATTTGGTATTGCTAAGGCGCTTGATAACGTCGGTTTTGAAAGCAAAAACCATGGACAGAGGGTGGGTTACATCGCGTATCGATGTGCTCTGAGCGTGGGGTGGGAAGAGGAGCAGGCACAGCTCGCATTTTCGTTAGGGCTAATTCACGACTGCGGAGTGTCGCAAATAGACGAGCAACGTCGACTGAATTCGGGGTTTGTTCCCGACTCGACTTATTACCATTGTCAAAAGGGCTACCAAATTTTAAAGGAGTGCCCTGTTCTTTCTATATTCGCTAAGCCAGTTCTTTATCATCATACCCCTTGGTTAGATCTAAAGACTATGAATATCAGTGAATTAGAAAAGGAACTGGCTGCAGTTGTGATGCTTGCTGACAGAGTTGACTATCTATATGGCATAACAGCTTCTGATCGTTATGGGAACCTAACCCCAGACGGTAAAGCGAGCATTATTGGACGTTTGACTGAGCAAGCGGATGAGATGTTCGAAACCAATCTTGTACAGCACATGTGTGAGTTGGTTGATCTGGATGATTTTTGGTTCTCGATGGAGACCCCTTACATCGAGAATATGAGAGATAACTTTGAACCTGTGCCCTTTTTCTCTCAGCAAATGTCGCTGGATGAGACAGTCGCCTTTGCCGAGTTTATTGCTAATGTCGTTGATACGAAAAGCTCGTTCACTTTCAGGCACTCGTTGAAGGTAGGGCAACTTTCTGAATATCTAGCTAAACAACTTGGTTATTCACACACAACGCAGAGAAAGCTCTATTTAGCTGGTTTAGTTCACGATATTGGCAAACTGCAAACCCCTGGTGACATTCTTCATAAGCCAGATTTGCTCACTGACGAAGAATACTGTTGTATTAAACGCCATGCGACAGATACTCGATTCGCGCTGCAGGAGCTGTTTAGTTCGCCTCAGGTGTGTCAGTGGGCTTCCGACCACCATGAAAGGTTAGATGGTTCAGGCTATCCGATGGGTAAAACGGCTGAAGATTTAGATCAACCTAGTAGAATTGTTGCTGTAGTCGATGTATTTCAAGCATTAACCCAGTCTCGCCCTTATCGTAAAGGTATGACACTGGAAGAAACTCTAGCGATATTAACGGACCAAGTTGATAGTTATAAGTTGGATCGAGAAGTGTTTGAATGCCTTAGAAAGCACGCAGAGTACTGTTTTGAACTATCGACGGACAAAAGAATGTACGCGTTTTAACTTTGGTCGTTTTTAGGATTCAACTCACCTTTAAATCTAGATTTAAGGTAAATGAAATATCTACTTTATTCAAACAATGAAAAAGCCGACTGTGGGTTGCGCGAGTCGGCTTTTATTCACTTCTCTTTCGAGTCTTTATCTCTATCTACGCACGATTAAAAAGCGTCATCCACGATATCTTTAAGTCGGTCGTAAGGCACATATCCTGGTAAAACATCTCCGTTCATCATCATGGTTGGAGTGCCCGTTAAGCCGAGTGCACTGAAGGTTTGGTGGTTAGTGGTTAGAACCTGGTTTTGTTCTTGAGTTGTTTTTAGTTCCGCCTCTGTTCCCGTCTTCTTGGCAACGGCTTCTAGTGAGCTTTTCGAGTGAATACCGCTTTTCGCCATTAGCAATCTATCAACTTCAGGGAATGCTTCTGGATTATCTTTCCATACTTTCATCGCGTATAGAGCTGCATTGGTATCAAGGCCATCTACTTGTTGCTGCTTAAATGACAAGTACACATTGATGATTTTGATATCACTATTTTCAGAAGCTAATTTCACTAAGCCTTTCTCTAAGCGTTTACAGAAAGGGCAGTTGTAGTCAGTGAAGTTAACGATGACTGATTTTCCGTCAGGGTTGCCCGTGATTGGGTGAGTGTCATTGTTATACAACCAATCGTGACTCTTCGCTTGAGCTTTCTTTGCTTGCGCTTGGCCTGCTACATACTGCTCTAAACTGGTATGCAGCCCTGAAATCGTAGAAGGGTTTTCCTTCAGGAACTGGTTAATTTCTTCGAGTTGCTGGGTTTGTTCTGTGCTTAACTCAGCGAAGGCACTTGTACTCATTAGTGAGCCTAAAATCAGTGTGCTAATCAGATGTTTTTTCATGTTGTTTATTCTCTAATTCTTGATAATCGTGAGCGCGTTTTGGGTCGCGCTCACGGTATTATTGTTTGTTAAATTGGCTTTAATCGGTTCATTTGCTCTGCTCTGTTTTTCTTAGTGAGCGAGTTATGCAAAGTAGGTTCTTAACCACAGGCCGATAGGGGAAGTAACGCCGGTTGCGATACTGCTAATCTTTCCATCTTTGATGATGACAATACTTGGCGTGACATTGACTCCCCAACTTCTGCTGATCGATCCAGAGAGATCATTGATAACAGGGAAGTCATACTCTTTGGCGTCTAAGAAGCGCTGAACACGTTCGTCTGGGCCAGATGAAAGTGCGACAGAAACTACTTGATGGGAGTCGCTGAAGCTATTAACCGTCGGGCTCACCAATTTGCACGCGCTACACCAAGTCGCCCAAAAATAGACAATAACGGGCTTACCGCTTTTGCTTAGCTCGATAACATCAATATCCTCACCTTGGATCGACTGACCCACGATTGGAATCGCGTCTCCTTGAGGCATGCTTCTGCTGTGGTAAAAATCCATCGCAAACGAAACCACGCCTACGATCAGTATCATTGAAACGAGTTCCTTTCCCCACTTCTTAAGACGGCTTGGCTTTTTGGTTTCAGCCTTTATAGCGTTATCTTCAGCAGAGCTAGGCTTTTGTTCATTGTTGGGCGTCTTCATCAATTATCTCGCAGCGTCGATGGCTTGAATAACAGTGTCACTGTCTAGAATCACGGGCAATGGAATACCATTTTTGTAGCTCGGGCCATAAACGATATTAAATGGCACACCAAATCGCCCATTACTTTGTAAGTATTGAGTGACACTTTCACTTGGTGTTGTCCAATCGCCTTTCATCAAAACAATGTCTTCTTGTTGCAAGTGGCTGTAGACAGGGTCTTGAAGAATGACGCCAATTTTGTTGGCTTTACAGGTGATACACCATTCAGCAGTCACGTCGACAAAGACTGTTTTTCCTTGCTCGACCAACTGAGGGATTTGTTTCGCATCCAGTTTCTGCCAATCAAGGTTATCGACAATTGGCGTTGCCCAGTTATCAGCAGTAACACTACCGACGATCAATGCAGCACCAAATACCAAGGTTGTGGTTGCCATGATAGGAATCAGTACCTTGCGTCCTAATTTCATGCCAATCCAAATTAACACTGAAACGACGATAAACAGTGACAACAAGATGGTTGGGAACTTGCCAACGAATGGGCTCAGCAGGCTTGTTAACCACAGACTGGTGATGAACATCATTAAGCCGAATACCAACTTAACTTTGAACATCCACGCGCCCGGTTTTGGTAGCAATTTAGTTAGGCTTGGGAATAACGCGAAGATCAACCAAGGTGCGCTCATACCAATGCCGAGTGCGATAAAGATAGCCCACAACTCTTGGTAACTTGCGCCCAGAGCATAAGCCACTGCAGTTCCTAGGAATGGAGCACTGCAAGGCGTTGCCAATAGTGTCGCAAACATGCCTTGGATGAAGTGACCTGAATGTGAGTCGTCGCCTTTGGTTGCCATCCAAGTGTTCAAGCCTGATGGAAGCCTGAATTCGAATAGACCGAGCAGGTTAACTGAGAACAGTAGGGTAATGATCAGCATGAACCCGATGAACCAAACATTTTGGAACTGGATTCCCCAACCAATCGCATTGCCACCCATTTTCAGAACGGTCATGCCTAGAGCTAGTAGCGAAAACGAAGTGATAACCCCCGCAGCAGACGCTAGGAATGAGAGTCGGATGTGGCGATTTGAAGCACCTTGGTTCTGAATGATGCTGTTTAGTTTCATTCCTAATACGGGTAGAACACACGGCATGATGTTGAGGATTAAACCGCCCACTAACGCAAAACCAAGCATGACTAGAAAGCTGTTGTTGCTTGTTTGGTAAGCTATCGGGTCTGACCCAACTTGCGCGGTCATCTCTTCTGCAAAGTTAGTATCTGAAACGGTAATACTCACTGTGCGATCCGTTAAGTCGACCTCGCCGATCCAGTTACTCACATCGAATACTGCGGTCATTGTATTGTCTGTGATGTGGACGGTTGGTGGAGAGAAGAAGTCATCAAGCACTTCTTGCCCATCAATCAATACCATCGGTTTATCCCAGCCTTCCTTACTTGTTAGCTGAGTCACCAGTTGTTGTTTACTTTTATCCCAGAACAGGCCGTTCACTGAAGTGCGGTTAGCTTCTCGTGGAGATTGGCTCATGCCTTGATTGAACAAGAACATCGCTTCTTCATCGAGCTCTAATGTTTGCGGATCAATCGGCAATTCGATGTCGTAATCGGTTAACACACAGATATTGGTGCACGACGGAAAGGTGAACGACGCCTTGAACAGTGCTGGCTTCGTGTTGTCTTTCAGTGTCAACGTAACGGGAAAGCTGACGTGTTTTTTGTAGCCTAACGTCATCACGTCGAGTTGTTCGTAGTACTTAGGGATCGGCCAATGCCACTCTACCGACTCTATGTTTGTTGAACCAGACCAGTCCCAACTTGGCGGGATACCACCTTCGCCGGGGCTACGCCAATAGGTTTTCCAATCGCCGTCGAGAACGACAGCCAGTACGGTTTGAATCTTAGAACCGTCGTCCGATTGTTCACCCGTCGACATCATTCGCATCTTGACTGGTGGATGTTCAGGCACGCTGAGCCAGCCCGTCGTCTGTGCCAAAGCAGTAAATGACGTCATAACCAAAAGGGCAGTGACTAGCGTTTTCGCGCATGTACGCATGCAGAATGCCAACGAATCGACAAACTTAGTTAGTAGTGTGTTGTACACAAATGTATCTCCAAAAAATAAATAAAAGGGTGTAGTAGCCCGGTTATTTACTCTCTAAATATACAGTGCTTTAGATGTAAGCGGTGTTTTGTAGGTCGAGAAGAGCGATGGTTATCTCTAGACAATCTCGATATGTGCGGTGATAGGCTGTACGCAACAGCAATAAACAGGATAAAAGGAATCAGCCAACCTGTTTTAGGTGTCGCGAAGGTGAGCATTTTGGAGCTTAGGCTGCACGCGCTAGAGTTTGGCGCTGACAGAGTTTTAGAAGCTTCTGAACCAAAAACGCTGGCATAGAGCTCAGACATTTTATCGAAAGATGCGCCGATTGCTTGTGGATGGCTAGTTTCTGCGCCGACAAGTATTGATTGTCCAATTAGGGAAGCTGAAGTGGTTACTTTGTTTGTAGAAAGCGCACTCGCCAGACAGATTACGATAACCAGTCCGGTAAGGAACAGCGCCCAAAGCGAATGCTTTTGTCGGCGGTTCTGTTGAGATAAGAAAAGTAATGGTGTATTCAGCAAATCAGTCAGTAGTCGAATCAGTTAGTCGTTAGTCGCTCAAGCGAGCTTGTTGAATTGTGGCTAGCTTAAATAAGTTCTCTTCGAGTCACAAGTCATGAAATTGTTAAAGTGAAACGATGCATAAACGCGATATACCGTAGATACACGATGCATAAACAACAACTCACGCGAATACGACATTGAGTTCTAGATAAAGTTCACAACAACTGGAAGTTATCGCTAATTTATCCTGTATAGAATGCTCTATTCATCATGAGGAGATACAAAAAAGCCCAACAGATCGCAGATGGACATATTGGGCTTTAACCATTGGTGCTATTGGAAAGATTTAGTGAGAACGGCGAGGACCGTTGCGCACAAGGTCTTTACCATTTTCAAAGATTTCTTTAGTGATCCAGCGAGCGAGTAAAACCTTGTGACTGCTGTTGAATACTGCAACGAAATGACGACCATCAGAATTATTGGTGGCCATACCTACGCCTTCAACGTCTTCAAGACCTAAGCCCCCTGCTTCTACTGAAATTAGGAATTGCTCTAGCTCTTCTAGAGACTCAATAACATCAAGTTCGTTGTTCATTTTTATGCTCTTTTGCTGTGAGCCAACATAGGATTTAAGGCGATTTAGTACATGCACCTAAATGACGATATTGGCTGTTGTTCTTTGTTGGTTGCGTACTCTACAGGTCATAAGAGGGGATTGGAACTCTCAAATATTAGATACAGGCTGATAATTTGCAAAGTTTTAACACAACATACGTTTAAATGCTTGTTATCCATCTTCTTTTTACTACTATTTATAGGGTCAATTTAGACAATAATAGGAATTAGTATGATGAAGGTTTGGCGTTGTCTATTGTTAATGTTGGCGTTTGTCGCATTTGGAAGTTTTGCGCAAAGCGTCGATAAAATAGCAGAAGTACAAGACCAGCTAATGCTGGACCTCACTACATTAGAAACAGCGCACGATGCTGAAAAGCCGTTTCTAGAAGACATATTGCGAAGAAAGAACCAAGCACTACGCAAAGAGATATCCTCCCAATTATCATCTGATAAGAAGCAAGGCTTAGACGCTGTTCTTGCCCAGCAAGTAGAGCTTTTACAGCATTTACTGTCATTGAACGAAGTTAAAATTGTCTCTATGAGCAAAGACAACCGTTCGGCTGAAGGGGATGCAAAAAAGCGTCTTGAATTGTTGATTCAAAAACGTATCGGAATGATGGATGACTACTATCAGCAACTTTCTAAGACCTTAAGTTGGTCAAAAGATCGAGGCGTTGATGTATCGGCTGCGGAAAGTCAGTTAAAAACCGCACTAGTTTCTCGTTCGCAATATCTGACAAATGCGATTCTCTACACAGACACGCAGCGTCAAGATTTAGAGCGCCGTTTGTCTTTTGTGAGTGAAGAAGAAAAGGCGACGATAAAAACTGAATTAATACGTTTCAGAGAACGAACCAGCGTTATGGTTGCCAGCTTAGAGAAAAGTATCTCCATGATGGTGCCATTTGGTGTGGATGTCACCTCGTACAAGCGTATTCTATTAGCGACCACCGGCGACATTAACGCTGATGTATTGGATGTTGATGTTGCACTGGAGTTGTTGGATGGTTGGCTTCGTTCATTCAGTTCATGGGCTTTTGAAAATACCCCTTCATTTATCGTTAAACTCGCGCTTTTCCTCGGTATTTTGTATGTAACTCGCCTTATTGCTAATGTGGCTCGTAAAACCGTTCGTAAGAGTGTTTCGCACTCTAAAATGGACTTCAGTGTATTGATGCAGGACTTCTTTGTATCAATTGCATCTAAAGCGGTCGTGTTTGTTGGTTTGCTGATCGCCCTGTCTCAAATAGGGATTGAGCTAGCACCACTATTAACGGGTTTCGGTGTTGCGGGTGTCATCATTGGTTTTGCATTGCAAGATACGCTGTCTAACTTTGCATCGGGCTTGATGATCTTGATCTACCGTCCGTACGATGTTGGCGACATGGTCAAAGTCGCTGGTGTTCAAGGCACTGTAAAAGACATGAGCTTAGTATCGACAACCGTTCAAACCATCGATAACCAACGCTTGGTGATCCCAAACAACAAGATCTGGGGTGACGTGATCAACAACATCACAGCAGAGCGTGTGAGACGTGTTGATATGGTTTTTGGTATCGGTTACTCAGATGATATCGATAAAGCAAAATCGGTATTGAACGACATCATTCTTGCTCACCCTCTAGTGTTGAAAAAACCAGAGCATATGATCAAGCTTCACACCTTGAATACGTCTTCAGTTGATTTTGTTGTAAGACCTTGGGTTAAGACAGATGACTACTGGGAAGTGTATTGGGATGTGACGGAAACCGTGAAGAAACGCTTCGATGAAGAAGGCATCACGATTCCATTCCCTCAACGAGATGTACATGTTTACAATTACGAAGAGAACTAATCCGGAAAAAGGCTAGTACGAGAATAGCTAATACGGAGAGAACTAAGTACGGCTTAAGGTCGATCTCTTCTTAATGTGATATCAAATGGACGCTGAATAAGCGTCCATTTTTATTGGCTGCCAGTTTATACCAATCACAGTAAGTAAGTGATCAGAAATAGCGCAGGAAAAAGGCTTGAGAACAAGGCAGAAATTTTTGATAAGTAGTTATTCTACAATCAAAAGTTCTAACGCCGTTATCGAGCGTTTTAACCAGCTAGGGTGAACAGTTATTATTATATTGAGCTTCACTCTTTTAGGTAATTCAACCACCTTAGAATTACGTTATGATGGGGTAGGCTTAGTTTGGACAGTTGAAAGCGAATGGATGATTCACAGAAAAAAACGAATGGTAGAAATACAACGGTAAGAAAAGCGACGCGAATTGAAAGTGTTATGAACTCTGCGATGTGGCATTTAACTCAGCGAGATATGACGGAAAGTGAGCTGATTGCAAAGCTGAAAGTGAAAACCGACAATCAAGAATGGATCGATGAAACTTTGGGTACCCTGAAAGGCTTTGGGTATCTCAAGTCTGACCAAGTGTTTGCTGAACAATTTGTGGAACAAGCATTCTCGGGTGAATTTGGTTCTCGATATATTGTCGAAAAGCTGAAAAAGAAGGGCCTGACGGACTCAGTGATTTCTGATGCTATCCATAAGGTGTCTTTCGAAAAGTCTATTGATGAACAAACTATCTTGATAGACCGAATCAACCATTACTACACAAGCTTTACCATGAGTCGTGAAAAGCTGGTTGCGACGCTGCAAAAGCGTGGTTTTAGCTATCAACAAGTTAAGGTAGCGATTGACCAGCACCCACAAGCGCATGAACTGAAGAGTAATATTCAAATTAAGGCAGAGAAAGCCGATTTGGAAAAAGAAGTGCTTAAGTATGCTCGTAAAGGCAAAGGCTTGACTGCTATTCAGCAAGAGCTTAGACAGCGACAAATAGACACGAGCGAATTGCCACAATTGGTCGATCGGTTAATTAACGAAGAGCAACTGGATTTTTACTCTTCGTGTTTAGAACAACTACAAAAGAAATCTTATGACCTCAACGATCACAAAGAGCGCTCAAAAGCTTACGCTATGCTAAGTCGAAAAGGCTTTTCGTCGGATGAAATTAAATTTGCTCTGAGTGAAGGTAACGAGTAGCCAGTGTCCTTAAACCAAGAAATATAGAGCTTTCATAAATACAGACCCTTCAGATATAAATAGCTGAAGGTCATCGAACACAGAATGATTTACAGGGTTAATAGATTGTTTTAACGCGTTGTGTGCAGGTTTTCTGTAATACCTAACCCATTACGCAACGCGAACTGAAGGAGGTCATTGTGGTTGTTCAAATCGAGCAACCCAAGCATTCTGTACTTATGCGATTCTATAGTTCGAGAGCTTAGATGGAGCTGTTCCGCACACTCTTTTGCACTTAGGCCTTGAGCAATAAGTGCCAACACTTTGGTCTGCTTCTTGGTGAGTAAGAGTAATTTGTCACTGTCATCTTCTAGCCGATTCTCATTTTGCTTTAATGTTCTGGCTAGTGTTGAGTGCTGCCAATAACAGAGCCAAAGCTCACAGACTAATTTTAAGCGCTGGATGTCTTCGAGATCGAAAGTGGTATCGTTGTCGTGAAAGTTAGTAAAAGACAGTGCTCCCCAGCGTTGGTTAAAGAGTTGCAAAGGAATGATGCAGTGCCATCGCCCCCCTTCTTTGTATAACTGCTTTAATACGTAATTCTGAGTGTTCTCGAGGTCGTCTTTCGAAAACGCGAGATAAGTTTTTTTGGTCTTTAGCAGCTTTAGATAATCAAGATAGTTACCACCAATGAGACTCTGTTTATTAACCGGAGGTATGTTCGCTTTCGATACTGAACAAGTCTTTCCGTCTTCCAGTAAGACCATTGAGTTAGGGTAGAGTGTTAAACGATCCATCCCAAACCAATCGAGTACGTCAAAGCTCGCTTCTGACCAAGTAGCTTGAAAACACTTAGGATCGCTATTGATGAGAGTCGTTGATTGCTTCATCAACAATTGTTCAAAATTTAGGTTAGTAGCCGACATACCTTTCCTCTATCAATATATTCATCAGGTTAATATCCCGAAGACTATGCGTTCGTAAAGCACAGTGCAAGATAAGATGTTTACATTTTCGAGAGGTTCTAATTTTCGTTTTTTTATAACTCTTTAATCTAAATGTTAGGATGATAAGCGGTAGATCTACTGCATTAATTGAACGGTGTTTTTTAATAAAATCGGGCATTTATACAACCGAGTAAACACTGTGATAAGTTTAAGGGCGTTACTGAGTATTTCAGTCTCGATACTGACTTTTTTTCATCCTATTGCAAGCGCGAACGCATCCCCAATGTTTGTCTATGCGCAGTCACCTATTCATTCAAATGTGCTTTCAACACAACTTCGTTCTGCTCAGCCCAAAAGGGTGGGGACTATTGAGTTCAAGTCCTCTTATACCCAAGCCAGTATATGGGCACACACGAGTGCGTATTCGCTCGACTATTATCAAAACCAGTCAAATATTGCGATTGAGTGGCAAGCATCTCCAATTTGGAAAACCGAGCTGGATTATCGAGTTGTGACTGCAAAAGATAATGGTTTAGACAGTTTTGTGATGGGTTTTCACGATCTGTTTGGTATTGGACAAAATGGCCGTGATGAAGTGGCTGAAGATCAGTTCACCATGGATTTTAATCATGCAGGGGTTCATGTGTCTGATTTTGAGGGGGATGATTTAACCAATGCGCTGACTTTTTACAATGAGCTTCTGTTGCATTCTAGAGGGCCGATGTCGCTCTCTGCTGGTGGCTCTTTATTTTACAACAACGTAAAAAGTGGCCGGTTTGCCAGAACTAGCTTCGAACAAGGCGTCCAACTTAACTACAGCTTTATCACCTTAAGGCATAACTTTTTTTCAACGGTAGGTTTGGTTCACCGTAACGGTGATGACTACTTAGTTAGTTTAGAGGGGTTCAGTGCAAGTTGGGCATTAGGGTATGAGTATATGTTTAATGCTCGGCACAGTTTGTTAGTTGAGTCTTTAAATTATCAAGGGTGGGCAACGGATGAACCAGATTTCTCAGAGCCGTCTAATGAAGTGGTGCTCGGTTATAGGTACCGATTCAATAGGTTTAGTTTAGAAGCCTTGATGACAGAGAATATTCGCAATATGGATAACAGCACTGATATTGGGTTTACGATTGGGTTGCGCTTCTCAATATAAAAGTAATATCAACATATCATTATGTAATTAAATTCATCGCAACGATAAAATTCCAGTAGTTTTACGGTATATCCACAACACAAATTTTTGAACAATAGCGCTACTCCAAAAGGCCGGACTAACAAGGCCGAATCAATATATAGGTAGTGGTTATTATGAAAAAGACATTAGTAGCACTTGCGATTGCAAGCATTTCAAGTTCAGCTTTCGCGGTAAATACAAGCAGCCAAAACAGCCAAAATGAAGACATGTTCGCATTTGATTCAATGCATAAAGATCAATTCTCAGTATCTGGTGCTATGGGTGTTGGCGGTTACTACGACACTGGTTCTAAAGCATTCTACGATGACTGGGCTACAGGCCTAACACTTGCAGTAAACTACCGTAACAACCGTATTGTTGGTTACTTCGAAACAGACTTGATGGTGAACTACACAACAGACAATAACGTTTCAGCGAATGATTCAGTTAACTACAAGTGGACAAATGGCATCGATACTGGCCCTGCTGCTGATGTAGACAAAGCTTGGCTTGGTTTTGACACTGGTTTCGGTATCGCTTCATTCGGTTGGGAAAATGATACAGCACTAGATAAAGTTGACGGTGCTGGTGATAACACTTACGAGTTTGGCGCTTCTGCTGGTGATGCTTCTGACGGCTTCAATGTTGTTAAGTTCCAGGGTGCAACAAGCGGTATCGCTTACGGTATCTCTTACTTCGAAACGAAAGATTCTCGTAACAATGATAAGTTCGACAAAGGTGTGAACGGCTACATCGGTCTAGAGCAAGAAGTATTCAACCTATACGCAGGTTACGAAAACCGTGATTACGAAGCTAATTACGAAGTTTACACGGTAACTGGTAACGTAAAAATTGGTGACCTAACACTAGGTATGAACTCTTGGATTGATGACGCAGATTCTGAGAAAGACACGGGTTACTACGTTTCAGGTGGTTACGCGGTTTCTGAAGACCTAACAATTGCAGCTGGTTACGCCTCTAACAGCAATGAACTTGATGGCCAAGCGGACGTAGATGCTTCTTACATCAACATCGCGGCAATGTACCGTATTGCAGACAACGCTGACATGGGTATTGATATCAAACAAGATATTGATGGTGCACGCATGGGTTCAACTAGCGCACAGTACGACGAAGAAACACACGTATTCGCAGCAGCTTACTACTACTTCTAAGCTCTTAATAGCTTAATAGCTTAATAGCTTTGAGAGCTTAAGAACTTTAAATCTGATTGCTATGGTGTGTCGCATGCCCGGTCGTTACACCATGTTCTCTTCGTTTTGCCGTTTAAGTATCCAACCGATATGTGGTTTGGCACTCAGTGTTATGAGTGGAATGATAATCTGGAGAATGTAATGGTTAAGAGCATTACTGCCAAGGGTGTTATTTACGGAAATGACACTCTGTTTACATGTAAACCGAATCGAAATGGATTATTTGAATTGGCGCGTAAACATGGAAGAGTTGCAGGTACTCGCCCGCAAGATCTCAAGAACAAGGTTTATGCTGAATCTCTTGATGAAGCTTGGAATTTACTCAAAACAGAAAAGTTTTATATTGTTTTGACAGGGCAGATATGTGGTATTCATAGGAAATCACTAAGAAGCCTTGATTCTGTCGACATTATTTTTGATGTTCAATCTCGTTTAAATTGTGTCACTGTGTAGGGTCGATGCTGTAAATAAAAAGGACGATTAAATATCGTCCTTTTTTTCGTTTGAGTTTTTTGGTTCAACCTTGCTTACAGATGCTCAGCACCCGCTATCGGCCGTATTGCCCAACGATAAAGTGTTCAAACTCATCACACATTTGAGAATTTGATTTGTCGTTATTCGCTAATTCAGTTGCTCCATCGACGATCGATATCTTCGCATTCAAATCAGCGACTGGTGCTCGCTCTCTTGTCGACAGCTGTTTGATTTTTTGACCTTCAATAGCCCAAGCTTCTTCTGGCGATAAGTTGCACTCGTCAGCGAGGTACTTGGCATTAAAACCTTCCCCAGTCAGGCTTTCGATTGTCCCATTATGATTCACGCTATTTCCTTGGTGCCAATAGTGCTTAGCTAACAAAGGGCCGATCTCCGGGTTATCCGTTAAGTAACCAAACTTATCGGTGAAATATGCACGAGTTTGATACACGGCCATATGAGCTAATAAGTAACCCTGATATGCGCAAGAGGCTTCATCCGACAATAGATGAGGGATCGCCATTAATGGGCGAGGGCTACAAGCCAATCCCAGAATCGATTTCTCACTGCTACGAGCAAGATCAGTGATTTTTTCAGGAGTGAGGTCTTCATCTGCCAACTCGTACAGGGCTCGTTCGAAGTATGGAACGACAAGAATACTGCGTTCTTGGTAAGCTCTGAACGGTTGTTTATTATCGATGATGGCTTTGATGAGTTCGTCTGGTACTGCTTGGCCTTCTGCATTCAGGGCATATTGTTTTAGCCAATCGGCGTCATTCAATAAGCTGTCACAGAACATGGATTGAGTTTCGGCATAAGCCATCGATGTTGGTGCAAATTCTTGAGAGAAACAAGGCGCGTTCATTTTAACATTAGCGAAATGCGCAGCGTGGCCGCCCTCGTGAAATAGTGTGTTGATACCATCATAGCCGCTGCCGATTTGGTCGGGCTTGGCGTTGCTCGTGAAGTTAACTTGAGCCGATACCCATTTGTCTTGATCGTAGAAAGAAGGTATTGGCCCATGACAGAAACCGTTTGGATACTTTCCTTTACGATCAAGTAAATCTAATTTCAATGTTGCTTGTGAGTATTCGATATTAAGACGACCAAAAGACTCAACCCAGCGTCTCAGTGATTTTGAAAAGGGTACATAAGGGTCGAGATCATTCATAACGTCACCAGCAAAAGAGTAGGTGAAATTATGGGCTTCTAGAGCACTCTGACCTTTTTTCTGAGTTAAGCTCTCTAGGCTTTGTTGATGGTTATCTCGCGTGCGAACTTCAAAGTCATCCAGAATTGTAAACAGTTGCTCAGTTGTCATCTGCTCGGTTTTAACGACGGAATAATCAAAGAAGGTTTTAAACCCCAGTGATTGAGCAAATTGGTTACGTTTTTTGATCAGTTCTATGAAGCCGTTAGCCAGCAGCCACTGCTCTAAACCTAATAGTGTTTGGTGAGCTGAAAGCCTAACTTTTTCATTACTATTGGTTCTTATTGTTGAACCTAGAACCGGTAATGACCCTTCTGTGTGTTCGCCCGCTTCATTCACGTAAGTCATTACATGATTCTGTTTTTTCTCAAACAGTTCAGCCTCAAAATTTATGAGTTCGGCTTTAAGCTTCTGTGACTGCTCAGACTCAATAGCGTGAGATCTAAAGGTCGCTAACCAACCATTCAAGCCCGTTAGCGTGCTCTCTTTTTCTTGAGGGTCTTGAATTTCTTCGATAGTAGCTAGTTGCGTTTCGATAGCAGCAATTTGCTCGGCAGAGCTAAGAAATTCAGTCCACTGGGTCTGCGCGAGTGTCGAGCCATCATGGTCGTCACTGATCCCCATATAAGTATCCCAAAAGAAGTCTTCTTTCGCTTTATGAGTCGCAAGATACTTTTGGTTCAATTGGTTGAGATAGTTCGTTGCAGTCATGGACGTTCCTTGTAAATTATTCATTAATTTCAACATTATGACACATTCATGGGGTGTATTGTGTGACGACAGATATAACAGAGTGCAACTCTTCTTAGTATCAAGTTTGTTAATCTTATCTTTGAGCAATATTTTTAGTTTTATAGATGTAAATCGAGCAGTTGTTTGTTGATTGGTCACGTATAATGCACGCTCCATACCGCGTGAAATAAGCACAAATAATGAGAACTCTTCCTAGCTTAATCCTACCTTTGTTATTGACTCTGAATACCCTTTCATTTTCTGCGCAGGCGAGTGAAAGCTGGTGGTTACGGACGGTATTCAATAGCAACCCAACTCAACCGAGTTCTCAAAACTATATTAACGATATCGATCTTATGGATTGTGGCGAAGTTGAAGGCACTCTGTTGTGCAGTGACTTAACCCAATATTACGATTTGGATGTTTATGTTGAACTGGAGTTGGGTGACTCAAGCGTCGAAGTGGTTCGCCTTAATCTGCCATATTCGAACCTAAGTTACACAAAGCTTCAGGCATATCTTCGTCAAGATGGCTTTGCTCTCAGTTCAATTCGCATTGGAGAGGATGATTTTGATGTCGTCGCTCAACTCGAACAAGCGAAACGTGAGGGAGTTGGTTACGACAAGGTAGATAAACAACTCGTAGAATTCATCAACTCACCACATCATTCCTCTGAGCAAATGAGTGTATGGAATGTGCCTAGCTCTTCCTCATCTTCTTCTAGTTCTTCAGCCCCTTGGATTCAGTTACATAGTGATGGTGACAACTTAACGGTTGAACTAAATCGCTTTTAATTGCTCAAATTTATAGATGGTTTCGTCATTCATCAGAGTAAACAAGCCTTTCAGGAGAACGGCTCACGGGCAGACAGCAAGTTATAATTCATTTAAGTGTTCGTTTTTCTGTGGCTCTCACATTTTTAGTAAGCGTTTACCTTTGCCATTTGTTATACGTTGAGCCTTCGGTAAAACGAGCTTAGGATACGTTCAGTATTGATAAAGGAGACAACCCATGGTTGCAAAAGTAACGGTAGCGCCACAAGGCCCAGAACTTTCTGAGCTGGTGCAAGGATACTGGCGTACAGCTGAGTGGGGTATGACCCCGCAACAACGTCTGACTTTCCTAAAGCAGCACATTGATCTTGGCATCACAACGGTTGATCACGCGGACATTTACGGTAACTACCAATGTGAAAAGTTGTTTGGTGAAGCATTAGCGCTTGAGCCGAGCCTTCGAGATGATATTCAAATCGTCACCAAGTGCGACATCAACTTGTGTGGTGACCACACTCCAGATCGCAAGATCAATCACTATGACACCAGCGCGCACCATATTTACCAATCAGTAAATAACTCTCTAGAGCGTTTGGGTGTAACCGAACTTGATGTATTACTGATTCATCGCCCTGACGTATTGATGGACGCGGATGAAGTGGCAGAAGCGTTCGCTGAACTTCATAAAGTCGGCAAAGTTAAGCACTTCGGTGTCTCTAACTTTTCACCGCGTCAGTTCGACTTACTGCAATCACGGCTAGGTAAGCCACTGGTGACGAACCAAGTTGAAATCAACCCATTGAACTTCGAAGTGGCTCATGATGGCACGCTGGATCAACTGCAGATGAACCGTATTCGTCCAATGGCGTGGTCTTGTCTCGGTGGTGGTAGCATCTTTAGTGGCGATTCAGCACAAGCGATTCGTGTTCGTAATGAACTAGAAGCCATTCGCCAAGAAGTGGGTGCAGATAGTATTGACCAAGTAATTTACGCTTGGGTTCGTCGATTACCGTCTAAACCGATTACTATTATTGGTTCAGGTAAGATTGAACGCGTGAAGACGGCTGTTGATGCGCTGAAAATCGAACTGACTCGCGAGCAATGGTATCGCGTATGGGTTGCTTCTAAAGGTCACGGTGTGCCATAGGAAGTAATTCGAAAATGACGATAAGCCAGCCAACAAAGCTGGCTTTTTTGTATTCGCCTAACCTATTTCTTCAAAACTGTGATTAAGGTGGAATAATTTTCAAAAACACTCATAATGCACTCTGTTTTTCACCAGTTGGATATTTCCATTGAGCACTTCAAAATTCTCTTCAATCGCCCTTAAACCAGAGCTTCTAAATACGTTAGATTCTCTTGGTTATACTGAAATGACGCCAATTCAAGCGTTAAGTCTTCCTACTATTCTGGATGGCAAGGATGTTATCGGTCAGGGTAAAACGGGTTCAGGTAAAACAGCTGCTTTTGGTTTAGGCGTGCTGCAAAACCTACGCGTTAAGCGTTTCCGTGTTCAGTCTTTAGTGTTATGTCCGACTCGTGAGCTAGCAGACCAAGTAGCAAAAGAGATCCGTACTCTTGCTCGTGGTATTCACAATATTAAAGTGCTGACACTATGTGGCGGTATGCCAATGGGCCCACAAATTGGTTCATTAGAGCATGGCGCACACATTCTTGTGGGCACTCCTGGTCGTATCCTGGACCACCTAGAGAGAGACCGTATTGACCTGTCTGAGTTGAACACACTTGTGTTAGATGAAGCCGACCGCATGCTGGAAATGGGTTTCCAAGATGCACTAGATGCTGTTATTGAAGCAGCACCAAAAGATCGTCAAACGTTATTGTTCAGTGCAACTTTCCCTAAACAGATTAAATCTGTTGCAGACCGCATCATGAATAACCCTGAAATGGTGAAGGTTGAATCAACACACGATCACTCAAGCATCCAGCAACACTTTTATAAGGTTGAAGGTACTGAAGCTCGTGATGACGCACTAGAGCTAATGCTTCTTCATCATCAACCAGAGTCAGCGGTTGTGTTCTGTAATACTAAGAAAGAAGTACAGAACGTAAACGACGAGCTAAGCCACCGTGGCTTCAGTGTTATTGAGCTTCATGGCGACATGGAACAGCGTGAACGTGACCAAGCTTTGGTTCAGTTCTCAAATAAAACCATCTCTATCTTGGTTGCAACAGATGTTGCTGCTCGTGGTCTTGATGTTGATAACCTAGATGCTGTGTTCAACTTTGAGTTGTCTCGCGATCCTGAAGTTCACGTACACCGCATCGGTCGTACTGGTCGTGCAGGAAGTAAAGGTGTTGCAATTAGCTTCTTTAGTGAAAAAGAGATGCACCGTGTTGCTCAAATTGATGAGTACATGGATATGCCAATCGAACCGTCTCAGTTGCCAGCTAAACCAATTGCTAAGCCGTACTACTCAAACATGGTAACTATCCAGATTGATGGTGGTAAGAAAGCGAAACTTCGCGCAGGTGATATCCTTGGTGCGTTGACAGGCCAAGGCGGTATTGATGGTAAATCAGTAGGTAAGATCAACTTGTTCGCGATGCGCGCTTACGTTGCTGTAGAAAGATCAATGGCTAAGAAAGCATTAGGCAAAATCGAATCAGGTAAGATGAAGGGTCGTCAATTCCGCGCCCGAATTCTGAAATAATTCGAGATTGAATCCCTTTGCTGCGATATGTCTAATTAACGAGATTGCTACTTAATGACATTGCAGTAAAGGGTGTTCCACAAAATGCCACTCAAGTTTACTCTCTTAGGTTTATCGACCTAGTTCTCTATACCAAAGCATTATTCATCGGGTCTTATCGAATAAAGATCGTTGATATGTTTTCCCTCGCTAAGATACCAAGTCATCGCTTCCTTTCGATTGTGAACCAATATCGTGATTGTGGTTATTGAACCATCGTCAAAATAACAAAGCTCATATTCTAAATCGCTTGGATGATCAGGAATAGCGGCCATAGCTCCCCTCCCAAATATCAATCATTTGAAATACGCCAACCCAACTCATTTATAGGGTTCGTATTGCGTCAAATGAGCAATAAAAATCAAGTTACATCACTGCCATTAATTATTTTTAGTTTAATCATTTGCCGAAATAGTTAGATTAGCAAGTCTGAGTCTCAATTTATCCGAAAGTTTTTACGAGAACCCGATTTTGTAGCTAATGTTATAAGATCGTCTTGAGGTTCGTTGTTGAGTAAAATGTTGTGAGAGGGTGTAATGAGAAAGTGTCGTTGGTTAGTCTTATTAAGCTGTTTTCTATTCTCTGGCTGCGGGACTAAATTTGCCTATAACAATATAAGCTGGTTTGTCGTTAGCTATATTGAAGACTTTGTAACTCTTTCCAATAGTCAGGAATCAGAGCTCGAAGAGCGCCTCGATTTATTACAGCAATGGCATAAAGAAACTCAACTGCCGTTATATGTTTCGCAATTAGAAGTGATCCAAAACACAGATCGTTCTGATATGAGTTCTGCTTTTATCACTGAACAAAGTGACCAAATTAAAGACCATATTCGCTCAATCGTTAGTAAGTTCTCTCCCGATATTTACGCTTTAAGCATGCAGTTTAACCCTAAACAAGATAAGGAATTCTTAAAGAACTTTAGGGAAAAGCAGCAAGAATATTACGAAGAAAGATTATCATTGAATGATGAAGATTCGAGAGAGCGATATCGAAGTCGAATTGAAGATCGGTTAGAGCGATGGCTAGGATCGGTATCGAAAGAGCAAAAGCAGATTATTTCAACTTGGTCTCAAGAATGGGTAAATACCAACGATAACTGGCGCCAATATCAAAATAATACCTACCAAGATTTATCGACACTGATAGAAAAGAAAAGCGACTTAGATATAGCTCAGCCGATTATTATGAACCTGCTTCTGAACAATGAAGCTTATTACCCTGAAGGACTTGAGCCTGAGCTTAACAAGAACATGCAGACATCAGCCAATTTTTTAGTCGATATCGTAGAAAGCAGCACTAATAAGCAGTGGGCTTATTTCATGAGTGAATTAGCAAGCCTTAAAGGAACATTTGAATCACTGCAGGAGTAGAGTCTTCTTTCGTTCTAAAGGCTAGCTGTTATCCATGCGACTAGCCTTTCAATCACCCCTGAAGGGGAGAGAGTTTAGACATTTAACTTCTGTTGCTCATCAGAAGTTTTGGAATTGAACCTTTAGCGGTCTTAGATATTTTCTGCATCAGTTGAAAACTCGGCTGTTGAATGCCGTGGTTCTTTTGAAGCTCATCAATCATCAATAACCATAACCGTGCTGTCATTTCTGAATCGGCTAACGCTCTGTGGAAAGTACCGTCGTTGTCGATATTTTTAAAACGCACAAGGTCGCCTAGCTTATGAGTCGGTGCGTCTTGGATGAGACGGCGAGCAATCAACATTGAGCAAGCGAACTTGCCTGTGTAGTCTCTGCCAATAAAGTCTAATTCCGCATCAAGAAAGCGCTTATCAAACGATGCATTGTGAGCAACAAGTTGGCTGCCTTGGATAAAGTCTGCAAACTCATCCATTACTTCACTGCAACTGGCCGCAGTGCTTAACATACGATTACTGATCCCGGTATAGCTTTCAATGAACCCGCTAACACGAAACCCTGGATTCATTAGCTGCTGGAAGGTGTCGACGACTTCGCCGTTAACTAATTTAACCGCACCGATTTCAATCGCTCGGTCACCCATGTTTGGTGATAAGCCTGTGGTTTCGAAATCGAGAACGATAACGGAGTCTGCGGAGTTTGGAGCCATCGTGTTTCCTAATTACTATTGGGTGGTATCGCTTTATATGGGGCGCTGGTGTTGCTATGGGTCAATCTATTGTATGTTGCTGCTGATAGTGAGCTCAGTGTAACCCGTCGAATCATCATGCTCTCTGTTGAAGGTCAAGGTATCGTAGCGGTGAACAATCAATTCAGCGGTGGTGGCGATAATCGTTCCCTCCAACAGATGACCGCCAATCACGTCACCATTTTCATCAGCAACGGATATATGAATATGCTGGTGGTTCGGGGTTAGCGTTGCCATCACAGATACGATTTCGAATGGAGCTTTGATTAGCTTGGTGTTGTTCGCATTAGCTAAACGAATATTGAGTTGAGAAACACAACCGACGCACGACGCGATAGAACCTGCCGAGATGTTCTGTGTGGTCACTAGTTTTTGGAGCTCAAGCTTTAGATCTTGGCCTCTAGTTAATCTCGTTGCGATAGGAGTGATCATCTTATTGCCTCAACTTTATATGTATTTCAAAGAACAAAACGAAGCCACATAGGGCTTCGTTTTATTTTCATTTTGGCTAATGCGACTTTCGCATTGTCTAAACCAGAAATTACTCAGGTTGCTGTAGGTCTCTTTTCTTTTTAGGCACGAAGTTCAATACAGAGATTGGCACTTCTTTGCGTGGTTCGAAACCTTCAACGACGCGACGCTCAATCAAGTGACCAAGACGTTTTTCAATGATGCACAGGTTCTTGAAGTTATCTTTCGATAGGAAAGAGATCGCTTCACCAGACGCATCAGCACGGCCTGTACGACCAATACGGTGAACATAGTCGTCCGCTGGGAATGGGATGTCGTAGTTCACTACGCGGCTTAGATTATCGATATCGATACCACGAGCAGCAACACCCGTTGCAACTAGATATTTTAGACGACCTTTCTTAAAATCAGCCAGAATCTTTTCACGAATCGCTTGGCTACGTCCACTGTGGAAAGCTTCCGCTTCGATACCACGCTTTTCAAGTTGGGCAACTAGCTTAGCCGCGCCGTGCTTAGTCTCGATAAAGATAAGCGCTTGGTCCCACTCACCGTCAGTGATCATGTGGCTTAAAAGTGCAGACTTACGGTCTTTATCTACGGTCACTAACCATTGCTCAATGTTCGCTTTAGAAGCGTCAGTTTTGGCAATTGAAATCTCTTCCGCTTCACTGATTGCGCTTTTCGCTAGCGCACGAACTGGCGTTGATAGCGTTGCTGAGAACAACAGGTTTTGAATGTTTTGTGGCAAACGCGCGATAATCTTGTTGATGTCTTCAATGAAACCCATGTCTAACATGCGGTCAGCTTCATCAAGAACCAGTACTTCAACTTCATCAAAGTGAACGGCACGTTGTCCGTACATATCGATTAAACGACCTGGAGTTGCCACAAGAATATCGACACCTTCGATCAAGCGGTCTTTCTGGTGTTGGTAAGACACGCCACCGTACATCGCTAGTGATGTTAGGTTTAGGAACTTCGCGTATTTAGTAATGTTCTGTTCAACCTGAATCGCAAGCTCACGAGTTGGTGTCAGAATAACAGCGCGAATACGTTTTTTACGTTGTGTTTCACCTTTACTTAGCATTTCTAAGATAGGGAGAACAAAGCTCGCAGTTTTACCTGTACCTGTTTGTGCAGCAGCAATTAGGTTCTTACCAGAAAGCACAATCGGAATTGCTTTTTCTTGAATAGAGGTTGGCTTTTCATAGCCTTGTTTTGCAACGGCTTTAACAATAGGTGAGCTTAATCCAAGCTTGGAAAATGGCATAAGTTTCTCGGTATGATTTGGCTAAATAGCGATGGAAAGGTTCAACAATCTTATACAAGGATAAGATTAATGGCGGCATTCTACCATGTTGCTTGTGTACCGCTAGTAACATAGACACTTTAGTTGGATAATACTGGCTCAATAAGACGACGATAAGACAGGGATGTATGGAAATTACGCCGAATGAACGCGATGCAGTATATAAAACGATTTTCTCTCGCCGAGATGTTCGTGGACAGTTTCTTCCAGAAGAGATCCCTGAAGATGTGTTGATGCGTGTGTTAACCGCAGCTCACCATGCTCCCAGTGTTGGCTTTATGCAGCCTTGGGATTTTGTCGTTGTCCGTGATATCGAAACCAAGCAACAAATCAAAGCCGGTTTTAATCAGGCTCATGCGGAATCCGCGGAAATGTTCACCGATGAAAAGCAGGCAATGTATAAGCGTCTAAAGTTGGAAGGCATCGTCGAATCACCGATCGGTGTCTGCGTGACTTGCGACCGAAACCGAACCGGGAAAGTAGTTTTAGGCAGAACCATCAAACAAGAGATGGATCTGTACAGCACCGTGTGTGCGGTTCAAAACTTGTGGCTCGCGGCAAGAGCCGAAAACCTTGGGTTAGGTTGGGTGAGCATTCTTCATGATTCAACGTTACGCGAGGCACTAGGTATCCCCGAGAACATTGATATCGTCGCGTATTTATGTATCGGCTACGTTGATCACTTCAAAGATAAACCAGAACTTGAAACCATGGGTTGGCTACCAAGAAGAGACGTCAATTCAGCGATTCATGAAGGGAAGTGGAGCCCTAGTAAAACGGAGTGATTAAAGGCTTTTCTATCTAATTTATTGATATTTTAAGCCAAAGCTTGTTATAGAGATTTCAGTGTAAAGTTGAATTTATAAATTCATACTGATATTAATGACATTTGAGATACAGCTCTAGTCTGGAATTCAATGAACGACGCTAACTTACGTAGACTTCAACAACTTATTGCAAAGTATGAAATAGGTGAAGAGTATCATCTAACGATCGATGATCTCGAACACTCGCTATCGACTTCTCGCAGAAACACTTCGATCATTCTTAAATGCTTATCGGAATATCGCTGGATTTGTTGGATTCCGTCTAAAGGAAGAGGGAAGCTTAGCCAATTTAGAATTTTGGTCAGCTTTCCCGAAGCATTAGAACAAGTGTTAGCGCTTCAGTTAGAGCAAGGCCGCTTTAATGTTATTCCCCGTCTTCTAGAAAGCTATGGTGATGCGGCAATAAAGGCACTGACGCTAGCGACTGAAAAACATAGTCTGTTCAATCAACAACATGACCATTTACTGATCACTCAATATCCGTGGGTTGATAACCTTGAGCCAGCAAAAACATACCGAACTGCTGAACATCACATCTTAAGAAGCCTCTACAATACGCTACTCGTCCAAGATCATGATGGAAATCCCCAAGCGAGCCTCGCGCACCATTGGAAGATGGAAGGGCGCTTTCTGCATTTTTGGTTGAGACCAAATGTGTTATTCCATGACGGTGAAACTTTAACGGCCAAAGATGTTGCTCAATGTTTGTTGCAGCTAAAAAATATTGAAGGTCCGGTACAGTCTTTATTTGATCAGGTCAGTGATGTTCAAGTGGTGGGTGATAAACAACTGACTATTGAGCTGACATACGCAAACCCAATGTTTCTCCATGCTTTGACTAGTCCACACGCGTCTATTTATCGTCGCAAGCGTACTTATTTTTCGAGTGGCCGCAGTGCCTATATCGGAACAGGACCTTTCTCATTGGATGATTGGAGCGAAGAGCGCTTGGTTCTTAAACGTCACCGAGGTTACTTTGCTCAAAATGCCTTGTTAGAACAAATAACGCTGACCGACATAGAAGGTTTAAATGACCACACTCTGAGTTTTAATCAATCTGGTGTCGCTGAAGAAACCACCATCAATGCACTTTCGTATCTTGCGGTTAATCGTAGAGAAAAATCAGGCATAACCCCTGAAGAACTCGAAAGGCTGGTATCGTTTATTAAGTCCAGTAGTAAAGAGTTCGATGCTGATATGGTGGCAGATGACTTGTCCTTCTCGCTTAGCGAATTAGCGTCCAGTAATCCAATTCCTAATTTGACGGGTACTGTTGTGTTAACACGACCTAGAATGACGATTCCTTTACTTCAAGAGATGGCTGGTTGGCTACAACAAACTATTGTAAAGACAGGTGTTATTATTGAAGTTGTTGAGCTTCCCAACATCAGTGACCCTAGCTCCATGAGTGAGTCGGCAGACTTGTTATTCATTGAAGAAGTTATCGAACAGCCAGCCGATTATGGCCTTTACGATTGGCTACTTGCTTCATCTGGGCTTAGATTCATTTTCAACAGTTCTGAGATGAAGGCGCATTGCGAGAGAGTTAGAGCCGCTGTGAGTGGCGAGAACCTAATGAGCGACTTGAAAAAGATTGAAGATTTTCTTTATCAACAGAAGTTACTTTGTCCGTTATTTTACGGTAAAGAGAAGGTTTTTAATAGTGTTGAGGTTCATGGCGTAGAGGTTAACCAAACCGGTTATAGTGATTTTTATAAGCTTTGGATAACTTCGAGCGAGAAGTAGTTAGTCCGTTTTTACTCCATTTACCCATTTTTTAGTTTCTGTTCAAAATGAAAACATGCACGAATCGGCTAGCACTCTTTCATGTTTCTTTTGAATACCAATCGTTATTATGGCTGGTCATGACTATCACAGTCATTCTCGGTCATCCCCCCAATGGCAACCCTACTTATTAATGTATTTTATTAGGATCTCATCGAATGAAACTTAAGCTTATTTCTATCGCACTTATAGCTGGTGGTCTTGCTGCTTGTGGCGGGGGAGGAGGCGGTGGTAGCAGCAGTACAAGTGCTCCCGCTCCTCAAACAAAAACCTTACAAGGTGTTGCCATTGACGGGTATATTTCCGGTGCAACCGCGTTTCTAGACATCAATTATAATGGTGTATTGGATGAGGGAGAGCCAAGTAGTATCACGGACGATGAAGGCAGTTATCAATTGTCTTTAACTGGTTCTAACTCTGACTGTATGGACTATGCCCCAATTGTAGTGAATGTTCCGGTTGGTGCTATTGATGCGGATAGCCCTAATTCGCCGATTACTGAACCTTATCAATTGGTCTTCCCACCAGTAATGACAGTGAGTTCTGACCAAGAAATTAAATCTACTACGCCACTTACTACCGTTTTATGGAATCAGATCCAAGCCGACCTATATAAAGGTGGTTTAAACAGTTGTTCCGCTTTGAAGCAAGCTGTAAACACTCAAAATAGCATTATCCAAAATGTGAAGGAACATGATTTCCGAATTGCGAATCGATATAACATTGCAGTGAAAGACTTGTATGGTGACTTCGTTAAAGCCCAAAACACTGAGCTTTATGAATTAGCGCAGAAAATGATGCCAGCCATTAAAAAGTCGTATCAAGAGACTAAAGATATTCAAAAAGAAAACCCCAAAGCTCAGCAAGCCTATGTTGATTATTATTGGGAGCATTGGGACTATTCTAAAAAGAACGAAATTAATAAGTGGTATAAAGTTAAAACAGTGATGACCGCTGACAAGCTGATTGTTATTGAACATGAAGTGTCAGCTGATCTACAAACAGAACTAGAATTAAATAAGCACATTGAGCGTAATAGCCAGAAGAAAAATGGTTTGGAATATGACAAGGAAGCTTGGTTTTCATTGAGCAGTGATGGAACGCAGCACTCGTGTTCAGTTCAGGAAACAATTAAACAACAGGTGCAACCCAATTCACTAACCACCTTTGGTGTAAAGAATAGTGGTTGGTCTCAACAGCCTGATTGGGAAAGCTGTTCCACTCAAAGTGTGGGTAATGGATTTAGCCAAACTTTAACGTCAGATGTTGTTGGTGATTATAAAGACCAGTTTACTCAAACTCAGGTGAAGTACCATTATGGTTCAAATGCTCCTTACCCTGAGTGGGTCAATTTAGGTGATACTTTATCTAATATCTCACGAAGCGACTTTGATGTATTAAACTATCTATCAGTTGATTTCAATGAGAACACTGCACACGGTTCAGATAGTTGGACTCGTCATAAATATGCGCACATTGAAAATACACCTTTTGATTATACTCAGACGATAACGTCTAAAGATTCTCAAGGTAACTGGACTAGAGGTTATTATTACCAGAATGGGACAAGTCTGTTTGAGTGTTCAAATGATGGTGTGAACTGGTCAAAAAACACTTGTAAGTAAAGCCCGTCGATACCGAGTAAATCTAGATAATCCGTATGCAATAAAAAATCCAGTGTCTACAAGGCACTGGATTTTTAGTTTTGGCTGACCGTTATTTAGCTTTGGTTTATCGAAAGAGTCTAAGCGATCTCAATCTTCTCAGCTTGGTTCTGTTCTACCATAGACAGTGCTAGCGCTTCCGCCGCTTTAATACCATCGATACCAGCAGACAGGATACCACCCGCGTAGCCTGCGCCTTCACCAGCAGGGAAGAAGCCCTTAAGGTTGATGCTTTGGAAGTCTTTGCCACGTTTGATGCATACAGGAGAAGACGTACGAGTCTCAACACCGGTTAGTAGGCCATCAGGCGTAGAGAAACCTTTGATCTTCTTCTCGAATGCTGGGATTGCTTCACGAATCGCTTCGATAGCAAAATCAGGCAGCGCTTTTGAAATGTCTGTTAGGTGGATACCTGGCGTGAATGATGGTTTCACTTCACCGATTTCACTTGGATCACGATCTTTCAAGAAGTCGCCGATTTTCTGTGCAGGGGCGTCGTAGTTCTCGCCACCTAGAACATAAGCGGCACTTTCTAATTCACGTTGTAAACGGATACCTGCTAGTGCATCACCTGGGTAATCTCGCTCTGGGTCGATACCCACAACGATGGCACTGTTTGCGTTACGTTCTGCACGAGAGTATTGGCTCATGCCATTGGTTACTACGCGGCCTTCTTCAGAAGTCGCTGCAACCACAGTGCCACCTGGGCACATACAGAAGCTGTATACAGTGCGGCCATTCTTACAGTGGTGTACGAGTTTGTAGTCCGCAGCACCTAGGATAGGGTTGCCCGCGTTCTTGCCGAAGCGAGCTTCATCGATCATCGCCTGTTTGTGTTCGATACGGAAACCAACAGAGAAAGGCTTAGCTTCCATGTAAACGCCACGTTCGTGCAGCATTTCAAACGTATCACGAGCACTGTGGCCAACAGCCAGTACTACGTGACGAGTTTTAATCTCTTCACCGTTAGAAAGCGTTAGGCCAGTGATTTGACCGTCTTCCATGTGAACGTCGTCTACGCGAGTGCTGAAACGGATTTCGCCACCTAGCTCAATGATAGAAGCACGCATCTTCTCGATCATGGTAACCAGTTTAAAGGTACCGATGTGTGGCTTACTTACGTATAGAATTTCTTCTGGTGCGCCAGCAGCTACGAATTCTTCGATTACTTTACGGCCGTAGTGCTTTGGATCTTTAACTTGGCTGTAAAGCTTACCGTCTGAGAATGTACCTGCGCCGCCTTCACCAAACTGTACGTTTGATTCAGTGTTCAGTGTACGCTTACGCCAGAAACCAAAGGTATCTTTCGTACGTTCACGAACTTCTTTACCACGCTCAACGATGATTGGATTGAAGCCCATTTGAGCAAGCACTAGGCCTGCGAACAAACCACAAGGGCCAAAACCGATAACGACAGGGCGCTCAGTTTGGTTCTCAACCGCTTTAGCCACGAATTTGTACTCCATGTCAGGAGTCACTTTTACGTGCGGGTCGCTAATGAATTGCTCTAACAACTCAGCTTCGCTTTCAACGAGAACATCAAGCGTGTAGATAAGTAAGATTTTTGATTTCTTACGAGCATCGTAGCCACGTTTAAAGATATTAAAAGAAAGTACCTGATCAGAATTAATGCCAAGCTTTGCTTCAATAGCGTCTTGAATGGCTGATTCTTCGTGGTCTAGAGGGAGTTTAATTTCGGTTAAACGTATCATTTCGATGTCTCGTCTTTATAGGTGTCTTAGCTAGACCGCTTCTAAACGCAGAGTTTGATGAAAACGCTGATGTTGAAAGAAGCGATAAGCTCACAATGGCGCGCATTTTACGAGAAATTGATTTATCTGTCATACTAATTTGGAAACATGGAGCAAATAGACACGATATTAGAGCCGTATGATGTTGAATTTTGCCTTGGGATGAGTATTATCCTCCATTCTTCAATTTTGACTAACTTATAGAGCAGAGCATCATGGCATTTGTCGTAGGCGATAACTGTATTCAATGTAAATACACAGACTGTGTGGCGGTATGCCCCGCAGATGCGTTCCATGAAGGCCCGAATTTCATGGTAATCAACCCAATCGAATGCATTGATTGTGGTTTATGTGTACCTGAATGCGATGCTCAAGCGATCTTCCAAGAAGATGAACTGCCAGAAGATCAAAAGATCTTTATTGAAGTGAATGCCGAGCTTGCCGAAATCTGGCCGGTACAAACTGAAGTCAAAGCACCGATGGATGAAGCTGAAAAGTGGAATGGTGTCGCTGATAAGTTGGCAATGCTAGAAAAGTAATTGTTGAAAAGAACTCAAATAAAAAGGCGTACTGATTTAATCAATACGCCTTTTTTAATATCTGAGCAGTGTCGACTGGCTCGTTAGCTTATGAAATTTAGCTATGCTGACGACGCATGTTGTCGAGAATAATACCTGTCGCCATTGCTACATTCAGAGACTCTGCGCCACCGAATGCTGGAATCGTAATCTTGTCTGTCACGAATTTAGCGGCGTGTTCACGAATACCGTGAGACTCACTGCCCATCAGTAAAATACCGTTGGCAGTAAATTCCGTCTTATGAACACTTTCACCTTCTAAGAACGCTCCGTAAACAGGCAGGTTCGCTTGCTCTAAGTATTCAGGTAAGTCTGTTTGGCTTACGTGTACTCGGCCAAAGCTGCCCATGGTCGCGCTGATCGTTTTCGGGTTGTATGGATCTGCACAATCGCTGCTCGCAACGATATGCTTAATGCCATACCAATCTGCTACGCGAATAATCGTACCTAGGTTGCCCGGATCAGATACACCATCCAGTGCAATCATTAACCCAGTAGCTTTTGGTAATTCAAACGTTGGAATCTCAACAACAGCAATCGCCGCATTGTTACTCACCAAAGTACTCGCTTTGGTTAGGTCATCCAGTGAAGCTTCAACACAATCAAACTCAAACAGTGACGCGTGATTTTCAGATAAGAAATCAGCCGTAGCAAAGACGTTCTTTACGACTAAGTCACTATTGAACAGCTCAAGTACGTTTTTTTCACCTTGAACTAGAAACAGGCCGTGGGCTTTACGTTGTTTCTTTTGGCCCAAAGCACGAAGGAGTTTTAATTGGTTTTTTGAAATCATGTTTTTATCCTAGATATAAGCCCGCGCATTATAGAGCAAAGGTTGGATAACCAAAAGCGTGATAACTCAATGCGATCCACTAAAAAGCAAAAGCAACCCACTTAAAAAAGAAAAGCGCACTAAATAGCGCGCTCTTATGTGATTTACTTGCCTAAGTTTCGCTGAACCGAGAAGGCTAGGCTAAACCGATTATTTAATATGGGGCAGGGTAGCGCTTAAACACGGTGTTGATATCAGTAAGGATCTCTTCTGACAACGGTTTGCTGAACGCTGCTACGTTCTCTTTCAGTTGTTCCATAGTGGTTGCGCCAATAATAGTGGAGGTGACACCATCAACTTGATTACACCACGCTAATGCTAGTTGGCTCGGTGTAAACCCGTGAGCGTTCGCAACTTCGAAATATCCTTTTACGGCCTCATTGGCAGACTCAGTGTCGCGGAAAATACCTTTACGCTGCATGTACGTCCAACGGCTGCCTTCTGGTCTCGCACCATCAATGTATTTGCCACTCAGCATGCCCGCTGCTAACGGTGACCATGGTAGGTAGGCAACGTCTTCATGCACACAGTTTTCAATCAAATAAGGCCAGTCTTTCGCGTGCAGCAAGCTAAATTCATTCTGAATAGAGACCATTCGCGGTAAATCATGCTTCTCACTGAGCTTAAGGTAAGTGTTAATACCCCAAGTGGTGTCATCAGACAAACCAACATGACGGATTTTTCCCGCTTTGATGCAGCTCGCCAGTGCTTGGAGGATCTCTAGCATCTCCGCTTCATGCTGCTTTCTGTCGATATCACTGAATCGAATATGATTCGGGAAATGTTTGCCAAAGTGAGGCGTCGTTCGATTTGGCCAATGCAATTGGTAAAGGTCGATATAGTCCGTTTGTAAACGCGCTAATGAAGCGTCAACCGCTGCAATTACAGCTTCCCCCGTGACTGGCCCGCCATCTCGAACCCAAGGCAATCCCGGACCTGCAATTTTGCTGGCGATGATGACTTCTTGGCGGCGCTGCGGATTGCGAGCTAACCAGTTACCTATGATTGCTTCCGTTTTACCGTAGGTGTCTGGAGACGGCGGTACTGCGTACATCTCTGCGGTATCGATAAAGTTAATACCTTGGCTTAGCGAGTATTCGATTTGTTGGTCAGCTTGTTGTTGCGTATTTTGCAGCCCCCAAGTCATGCTACCAAGGCAGATTCGGGAAACGGGAATTTGACTACTTCCTAGTTTTGAGTATTCCATTAAATTCGGGGTTCCTTTAGTGAGGCTCGTTAGTGCTCGCATTGTGGATATTGAAAAAGGGCGAGTGAGGAATGAAAACGAATATAAATTATTAGCACAAAATGGCAACACAGGGTATGGCTTGGGCAAGTTTAATGAATCATTTCTCATTGCAACAAATGAGTCTGCTTGATGATTGAGAAGCAACATACAAAAGACGCGATAGATAACAAGGTGTTAATAGATCAGGCGCCTGAATGAAGCTGCATTGGGATAGGAGAAAGGTTCAGAGACAAAAGAGCTCTACATCAACGAGAAGTAGAGCTCTTTTTTAGGGGTTCTATAAACAAGTTCTGAGTATTGATTAAGTTACGAGGTCGCGTTGGTGTCAAAACCACCTTGAGATTGCGCCTGTCTTAGAGCTTCCTGCCTTTGAACTTCTTTCTCAGTTAATACTGGTTGAAGCGTTTCCTCAGAGGCTTGAGGAGAGAAAATGAAATATTTATTAATCGTCATAACTGTGTCTCCGTGTAACGTATGACAGATTCTGCATCAAGGATAAATTGTGATCATCATCCACTTTGTACTTTTTTTAGGCTGAGAGCGGAGGGCGTAGAATGCGTACAAAGCGATCGCTTATCATCCGTATGCAATGTTGAACTGACGAAACCCCCTGTTTTCAAGTATAGGAAGCGCATCTAATTTCGCACAACAATGATTTAGAGCAATTACATACATGGTCAGGGGCGTAAGATGAAAAGCCTCGCGACTGACTCTGCGTACGTATTTTTCTAAAAATACATCGCTTATCTATCTTAATAATTAGGTCAGTAAATCAATTACTTAATCCATGGTGAGATGAATTATGGAAAAGCTTGTAGAACGTTTCCTGAATTACGTTACTTTTGATACTAAATCCGATCCTTCTAATCAGCAATGCCCAAGTTCACCGGGTCAAATTACTTTTGCTGAAGCCTTAAAGTTAGAATTGGTTGCATTAGAGTTAGTTGATGTGTCTTTAGACGAAAATGGCTATTTGATGGCTAAACTGCCGTCGAATGTCGATTATCCAGTGCCTGCGATTGGCTTTGTGGCGCATATGGATACCGCTCCTGATGCTTCAGGAGCAAATGTGAAACCACAAGTGATTAAAGATTACCAGGGTGGAACGATTGAATTAGGTGAAAGTGGCGAGAGTTTGAACCCAAGCCAATACCCAGACCTTGATTCTTTACATGGTCACGACCTTATTACGACTGACGGCACAACTCTGCTTGGTGCCGATAACAAAGCGGGCATCGCTGAGATCATCAGTGCGATTGCTTACCTGAAAGCGAATCCAGACATCAAACATGGCGACATCTGCATTGGTTTCACACCGGATGAAGAGATTGGCCGCGGTGCGAACCTGTTTGACGTTGAAAAATTTGGCGCCGAGTGGGCGTATACCATCGATGGTGGGCCAGTAGGGGAGTTGGAATTTGAGAACTTTAATGCCACGAGCGCTGATGTTATCTGTCATGGTGTGAACGTTCACCCAGGTACCGCCAAAGGTAAAATGGTGAACTCAATGAACATTGCAGCGCAATTCCAACTGATGATGCCTGCGCAAGAAACACCAGAGTGCACAGAAGGTTATGAAGGTTTTTACCACCTGAAATCAGCTGAAATGGGTGTGGCTCGCTCTGAACTGGGATACATCATCCGTGATTTTGAACGTGAGGGTGTAGAAGCGCGTAAGGCATTCATGCAACAGAAAGTGGATGAGCTGAATGAGCGTCTTGAGAAAGGCCGTGTTGAGCTGGTGCTAACCGATAGCTACTTCAATATGAAAGAGATGGTTGAACCGCATCAACATATTATTGAATTAGCGAAGCAAGCGATGATTGAGTGTGATGTTGAGCCAATGATCAAGCCTATCCGAGGTGGTACAGACGGTGCTCGCTTATCTTTCATGGGGCTACCGTGTCCGAATATCTTTACCGGTGGCTACAACTTCCACGGTATTCATGAGTTCATTACCATTCAAGGCATGGAACAAGCGGTAGAAGTGATCGTGAAACTCTCTCAACGTACCGCTATTCACTATCAAAAATAGCCGTCTAAAACGCGATATCTCTTTGTATTTTTGAGAGTATTCATTAATACTCTCTTTAAGTATAAGGGAGTACGCGATGAAAAAGTTAGTTTTACTTTGCACCCACTTAGCCGTGGGTGCTTTTGGTTTTGGGCTTGGTGTCTACGCACTACCTATCTTGATTGAGCCTGATTCTCCTTCCTCAAGTTCTGTTGAAGCGATCAGTCAGCAGGCGATCTATACAGGTGAGTTCACCAAAGACCGACAAGACAGTGACTTTTTGCATTGGGGAGAGGGCATCGTCTCTGTCTCTGAAAGTGCGATAGCTTTTGAAGGTGAATTGGCGCCGGGGCCGGATTATAAGGTTTACCTATCACCTAAGTTTATTGAAACCGAACAGGCATTCAATGACAGCAAGAGTGAGTTACTGAGAGTCGGAGATGTAAAAACATTCGACCGATTTATGGTTAACCTCCCAGAAGGTACTGATCTTAATCGATTTAATACGGTTGTGATTTGGTGTGAAACTTTTGGCCAATTTATTACTTCTGCCAAGATAAAATGATAGCCTTACTAGGGCGTGTTGATCTTTCGAACAAAATTTAACCGCGAAAGGTCAACACGGCCTAATAGCTGATAAAAGCATGAAAAGGAGCGCTCTATTTTTGAGTGCTTTTTTATAATGCGTTTATTGGATTGAGTCAGTCGCTGTAAAGCTCATCGCTTTAATGATCGTCGTTATAAAGCTTAATTGTTGTAATACAAAGGAATAAATAATGGAAAAGATGTGGCAAGTAATAGATTTCTTACTCGCTAATAAGTTTATTTTTAGTGTGCTGATCATCTGCATTATATTAATAATCCGACGAATCACTTTGTCTCGAATCCGTGGTGATGTCGCTTTTCTTAGTGAAGACCAACGTAACTGGATGTCACGTACCAAAAACGGCACATTCGCGATTATTGTTGTGACGTTATTCGTGCTGTGGAAATCCGAAATCAGCGAATTTGCGCTGTCTGTTACCGCTATTGCGGTTGCGATAGTCGTGGCTTCAAAAGAGATCATTCTCTGTTTTACTGGCTCTATTCAGCGTGCGAGTTCTCGCTCATTTCGAATTGGTGATTGGATTGAAGTGGGCAAAATCAGCGGTGAGGTGATTGAGCACAACTTGATGGCGACTGTGATTCAAGAAATCGATTTGTATCATGGGCAATATCACTTCACTGGCAAGACTGCCACGCTGCCTAATAGCATGTTCTTCACTTATCCGGTAAAGAACCTCAACTTCATGAAGCGCTATGTTTATCATAACTTTTTTGTGACGGTGAAAGACTTTGTAAACCTATACCCTATGGTGCCGGGTCTTATCGTGAAAATTGAAGAGCATTGTGAAGAGTTTATCGATGTTGCCCGTCGTTACAATGGTGTGATCGAAAAGCACGCCGGTGTTGACCTTCCGGGTTCTGAGCCTCACATCCATATCACAAGCAGTTCGACAGGTGAGCAAGAAGTGCACTTTATGATCTTCTGTCCGACCGAAAAAGCGATTCATTTAGAGCAAGATATTCGTAAAGATTTCATGGAAGCTTACGCGTTGGCATTTCCCTCAAGTGACTAATACGATGCTGGAAGCTAACAAGTCCGAATAAAAAGAAAGCCGAGAGCGATAATATCGACTCTCGGCTTTTTTGTATTTGAGATCTAGACTTAGACCTGAGACCTAGCGTTAGAGATTAATCCAGGTCAGCGAGTGGCAACCAGTCTACTTCTACACCAGCTTGCTCAAACATATCTTGGCTTATCTTGATCTTATCTCCCCAACGAGAAAGGAAATCTTCACTTTGCTCTGGGCAATGTACCGCTGAAATTCCAGTTTGGATGATTTTTGCTGCACAGTTCGGACAAGGGAAGTGAGTGACCCAAACTTCACAACTGTCTAAATCACGTTTAGCAAACAAGATTGCATTTTCTTCAGCGTGAAGTGTCTTGAGGTATTTCATCTCGCGATCGTCAGTATCCGCACTATCAGACACGCCATGTGGGTAGCCATTAAAGCCAACTGAAACAATACGGTTGTGCTTAGTGATGACGGCGCCGACTTGAGTTGAAGGATCTTTACTCCAAGAACCGACCAATTCCGCCATTTGATAGAAACGTTTAGCCCATTTTGAAATCATGAGAATTCCTTAACAATTAAATGTGAATGCTTATCTGTCTGACAATACATGATGTTAGACAATATCCATAGAGAACAAAAGCTGAGAGGTTGATTTACTTAGAAATTGTAACGCGTTTGTAATTACTTTATAAGCACTTAGTTTCAATTAACATATTGATACACTTTGGTTCGTTATAATTGATATTCCTCGGACAATAGTAACGGGTGTGTTACGTAAATTTTATACTGTTCAAATACTAACAAGTGACGGTATAACCATGCGTAAAAAGTTGATCCTTACGGCTCTTGCAAGCTCTTTTATTCTTGCTGGATGTGGGCAAGATGCTCAAAATGCCAAGCAAGCGCTTCTACCTCTCGTAGCAGTACAGGATGTTAGCGTTGTTTCTCACCAGCAAAGTAAGTCGTACATCGGTCGTATTGAAGCCGTTGAAGACACGGCTATCACAGCGCAGGTTTCTGGCTATCTACAAAGCCGTCATTTCAATGAAGGTCAAATGGTCGAAAATGGCCAATTACTGTACTCCATTGAACCCTCTTCATTTGAAGCTGAAGTAGCAAGCGCAAAAGCGTCTGTTGCTCAAGCGAACGCGAACCTTAAAAAAGCCGAGCTTGATTTTAACCGAGGTAAGAACCTTCTCCCTAAGGGGAGTATTTCTCAATCGGAATTTGATGCATTGACAGCAAACTTATTGGGTTCTCAGGCACAGCTTGAAGCAAGTCAAGCACAACTCAATGCAGCCAATGTTCAGCTTTCTCATACCAAAATTATTGCGCCTTTCTCTGGACGAATTAGTGACACCAAAGTGAGCACGGGTGACTTGGTTTCACCGTCGTCAGGTGTATTAACTACGTTGGTTAGCCTAGATCCAATCCATGCATCGTTCAGCATCAGTGAGCGTGAGCGTATTGAGCTGGGTATGGATCGCATCGAAGGCGACGGCAGCAGCGATTCTGCAGGTGTTGAAGTTCAGATCATGCTTGAGAATGGTGAAGCGTTCGAACATCTAGGTCAGCTTGATTTCTTGGGTAACCGTATCAACCTCAATACTGGTACGATCGCGATGCGCGCAATTGCTGATAACCCGAACCAGCAATTACTTCCAGGCCAACACGTTCGCGTTGATCTACGTGAAAAGCAATCTATTGATGTTGTGACTATTCCGCGTCGTGCAGTTCAAACCGACCTAGAAGGTGACTTTGTGATGGTATTGGTTGAAGGTGAAGCCTCACCAGTTGCTGAGCGCAGAAACATTGAGATGGGGCGACAAGTTGAAGGTGGTGTGATCGTTCATTCTGGTCTAGAGAAGAACGACGCAGTGATCACTCAAGGCCTACAACGTGTACGTAATGGTATGTCTGTTCGTATTCAAGCTTCTGCTGAACAAGCTGAGTAAGGGGGCTATTTATGTTAAGTCGTTTCTTTATTCAAAGGCCTAAGTTTGCCCTTGTCATATCCATAATATTAACGCTGGCGGGTGCGATCTCTCTCGCTATCTTACCAGTGGCCGAATATCCAAAAATTAGCCCACCATCGGTCAGTGTGTCGGCATTCTACACGGGTGCGAGTGCTGAAGTGGTGGAACAGGCGATAGCCGACCCCATAGAGACATCGGTGAATGGCGTAGAAGATATGATCTACATGTCTTCTAAAAGTGCTAATGATGGTTCATACAACCTTAACGTGACCTTTGATGTCGGTACTGATGCTGATATGGCTCAGGTCAACGTTCAGAACCGCGTTGCTCAGATCGAATCGAAACTTCCACAAGAAGTAAGAATGGTGGGTGTAACGGTCAAGAAGCGTTCACCTGACCTATTGATGGTATTGAACTTCTACTCGCCGAACGGAGAGTACAATGACCAATTCCTTATCAACTACGTGAACTTGAACATTAAAGACCAATTGGCTCGTGTAAAGGGCATTAGTGAAGTTAACGTGTTGGGTGGTGGTGAATACGCGATGCGTGTTTGGTTAGATCCTGAAAAAATGGCTAACCTCAATATAACTACCTCTGATGTGAATCGCGCTTTGGCGGAGCAGAACGTTCAAGTCGCAGCTGGCCGTATTGGAGCTGCACCTTATAACAACGCGCAAGAAGTGCAATTCAACTTGGTAACAAAAGGCCGATTAGAAACGGCTGATGAGTTTGAAAATGTTGTGCTTCGTGCAAATCAAGACGGTTCAACGGTTTATTTAAAAGACGTTGCACGTGTTGAGCTAGGTAAAAAGTTCTACGATGGTAACGGTAAATACCGTGGTCAAGACGCTTCAATCGTAACGCTGTCACTTCAGTCAGACGCTAATGCGCTGGAAAGTGGTAAAGCAGTCATGGCGATGCTAGACAACCTAAGCAAAAATTTCCCTGAAGGCGTTGCTTACGAGGCGAGTTACGACACCACACTCTTCGTTGCTGAGTCGATTAAAGGTGTAGTTAAAACACTCATCGAAGCAATTTTGCTGGTTATCGCAGTAACGTACTTGTTCTTGGGCAGTGCTCGTGCAACCTTGATTCCTGTGGTTGCGATTCCGGTATCTTTGATTGGTACTTTTGCGGTCATGCAGATGACCGGCTTTACCATTAATACAGTAACCCTGTTTGGTTTGATTTTGGCGATTGGTATCGTAGTAGATGATGCGATCTTGGTTATCGAGAACGTAGATACTACGATGGCCAAAGATCCTACCATTTCACCGCGAAAAGCAACGCTTATCGCAATGAAAGAAGTCACGGGGCCAATTGTTACCTCAACCTTGGTTCTGTTAGCGGTATTCATCCCAGTAGCGATGCTGCCAGGTATTACCGGCATCATGTATCGTCAGTTCGCTCTGACTATCTGTATCGCGGTTGTGATCTCTTCTATTAACGCTCTAACGCTGTCGCCAGCATTGTGTTCATTGGTTCTTAAGCAGGGCGGTGGTAACACAGCACGTTGGTACCAAGCGTTTAACCGTGGTCTTGAATCAGTAACCAACAAATACGGTCAAATTGCAGGCTTCCTTGTGAAAAAGGGTGTTCTGCTATTTACCTTCTTTGTTGTGGCGCTAGCGGCGGTAACTTACTTCGCGAAAACCACGTCGACGGCTTTCGTACCTCAAGAAGATAAAGGCATTTTGCTGGTTAACGTGCAGCTTCCTGACGCGGCATCGCTGTCTCGTACAGAAGATGTGACAAAGCAGTTACTAGAGATGGTTGAGCAAGAGCCGGGCGTTGATGGTGTGACACTGGTTAACGGCTATGCATTCATGACGGGCGCTTCAGCTTCGAATGGTGCGTCGATGTTCATCAAGCTCCACGATTGGGACATGCGTAACGCACTGGACGGTCAACATTCAGCGCAAGCTATCTCACAACGTATTAACGGCCGAGCGGCAACAGAACTGCCTCAGGCGATTGTATTTGCAATGGGACCTCCAGCCGTACCGGGCATGGGTGCTGCGTCTGGTTTTGAGTTTGTTCTCGAAGATACATTAGGTCGCAGCCGCACTGATCTGGCGATGGTAATGAATGACGTGATTGCTGAGGCAAACAAACAGCCTGAGATTTCACATACCTTCAGTACCTTCCGCGCCAATGTACCTCACTACTATGTCGATATTGACCGTGAGAAAGCGCAACAGCTAGGCATTCCCCTATCGGAAATATTCCAAACGCTACAAGGGAATCTTGGGTCAATGTACGTGAATGACTTCACCATGTTTGGTAAGAATTTCCGTGTCACCATGCAAGCAGACAGTGAACACCGTAGCAGCATGGATGACCTACAACGATTCCACGTGCGTTCGTCTAATGGCGAGATGATCCCGTTAAGCACATTGGTGACTTACGATCAGATCTTTGAACCAGACGTAGCATGGCGTTACAACATGTACCGCAGTGCGGTGATTCAAGGCCAACCAGCACCGGGTTACTCAAGCGGTGATGCGATTGCTGCAATGGAACGTGTCGCAGCTGACGTGCTGCCTCAAGGCTACCAGTACGAATGGACAGGCATGGCTTATCAAGAAGTATTGGCAGGCAACCAAGCGATCTTTGCTTTTGCACTGGCTCTGATCTTCATCTATCTGTTCATGGTGGCGCAGTACGAGAGTTGGACAATCCCTATAGCGATTATCTTAGTGGTACCGGTTGCAACCTTAGGTTCTTTCTTGGCGCTGAACCTGACAGGCACACCGCTGAATCTCTATGCACAAATTGGTTTGGTTCTCTTGATAGCTTTGGCCGCGAAGAACGCAATCTTGATTGTGGAATTCGCAAAGGTTGAGCGTGAAGAGAAAGACGCACCGATTGAAGATGCGGCGGTGAAGGGCGGTACGCTGCGTTTTCGTGCTGTGAACATGACGTCTTGGTCATTCATTTTAGGTATATTCCCGCTTATCTTCGCTGCGGGTGCTGGTCACGTGAGTCAAAACTCATTGGGTATTTCTCTGATTGGTGGCCTGCTATGTGTGTTGTTAGCGGGTACGTTCCTAATCCCTGGCTTCTATGCATTCGTGCAACGTAAGCGTGAGAAGGCACACGGTGGCAATACCAAGTTGATTCCACTGGACGATGAATAGAGAAGTTAGTGTCTTGTAGGATGAGCCCTTTACAAGGTTTCTCCTTGGTAATTAATTTCTTGTAAAAACGAAGGCTTAGCATTGTGCTAAGCCTTTTTTATTCCACTTGTGAATAAAGAATCTGTTTATATAATGAAATGTTTATTATAAGGTAGAGTTAATACTCCAATTAAAGCTCTCCAATAAAATGGTGTTTTATTCTTAGGTTGTTGTTTTTGTTGGATATATAAGTGTTCGGCTAACACTTGTATGCTCGAAAGTATTTGCACAATAGTGTGAAGTGTTTCAAAATTACCAAGTTATATTGAAATATTTTGTGCATTGAGGTTCTTATGAAAGTCATTGATTTATTTAAACACCGAGGCGACAGCGTGTCTTCGCAACACTCAGAGTTTATGCAATGGATGTCTCCAGCTCTTAGAGATTACTGGGGAGACTTTCTGAATCGCACGCAAAATAGTCATTTCTTTGCGTGGGTTCGTGATCACCACAAACCTGCTGTCAATGAAGATGCGCCAGAGATGCCTGTCGAACCACAGATCGTACTTAAGCCAGAAGCACAACTTGTATTTGATGAGCTTGAACAGCAGATCGGTGAAGTGATCCATACTGGTGATTGGATCAATGTAAGCCAAGACAGAATCAACCAGTTTGGTCTCGTTACTGAAGACATGCAGTGGATTCATACAGAGCCTTCTAAGGCTGAAACAGATTCTCCGTTCAAAACAACCATTGCACATGGTTTTCTGACTTTGTCTCTGCTTCCTCGACTGACAGACAGTGTTGATCCTGACAAATCTCAATTCCCAACGGCGAAGATGGTTGTAAACATTGGTCTTAACCAAGTACGTTTCCCATACCCTGTAAAATCGGGCAGTAACGTTCGCGCTAAAAGTACGCTAACAAAAGTAACGCCAATTAAGAAAGGCCTAGAGATTGAACGCGAAATCCGCGTAGAGATCGAAGGCATCCGTCGTCCTGGTGCTGTGATTGTTTCGGTGATTCAACTTCACTTCTAGAGCTTTTTTATAAGTAGAATTGCTTTTAGCGAAGATTATAGATTCAAAAAAAGAGAGAGCTTAAGGCTCTCTCTTTTTGTTTTTGTCTATCAAGGCGATATCATCAGCATCCTAACAACATCACAAAAGTCGTTATCTTACTTGATACGCGTGTAGTTACTTAATGTGTTTGTAGCTACTTAATGCGTTTATAGTTACTTGATGCGCGTGTAACCGTACTCTTCGATAAGATCTTGCCCTTGTTTTGACTTCACGAACTTAATGAAATCTTTGCTCTCGTCAGAAACTGATTCAGTTTTGTGCAGCAATAAGAATGGGCGAGCCAATTCATAACTGTGGTTGGCGATGTTCTTAGATGTCGGCTCAACGCCTTCAAATGTGATTGCTTTGATCGAACGGTCGATAGAGCCAACAGAGATGAATCCAATCGCATGTGGGTTATGGTTAACAATCGTTTTTACCATGCTGTTGCTGTTTACAACCAAGTTATTTGGGTTGATGTCAGACACTAGACGGTCGTTAATGATTTTTGTCAAACCAAGTAAGCTCTCGAAGCTGTAACGTGAACCAGAAGAAGCTTCACGAGTTACAACTGCGATAGGTTGATCCGCACCACCTATGGCTTTCCAGTTTGTGATTTTTCCTTTGTAGATATCGAATAGCTGTTCACGTGTAACGTTGCTTACACCGTTTGAACGGTTAGTCACGACGGCTAGGCCGTCAAAGGCAATTGGAAATACCTTCAATTTTTCGCCCTGTTCGCGGTCAGTTAAGTAACGTGAGCTCATACCAATATCAGCGACACCTTTATTGACCATGGTAATACCCGCTGTAGAACCGATGCCTTGAACCGCAATATAGTTATCAGGGTGAGTCTTGTTGTACTCCTCAGCCAATACATCCATCACACGTGATACCGAAGTGGAGCCCGAAATATTGGTTTCTTGTGCAAAAGCAGCGTGAGAAGACAGGGCTAAGGATAAAAGAGAGGCAAGCGCGACTCGTAACATAAACAACTCCTAGTTAATAACATTTGCCGGCTATGATAGGTCGGTTATATGACAATTTTGTGAAATTCTATCCGCTCAATGTGTCGCTATTAGCTTGATGAGTGAAAGCGAGTTAGGTTTACAAAAGCAGGATTCGTTTCTGGGAGCAGGACGGGTATTTTGTTTGCGCTAGTTCGCTAAAATGTTGGTTGAGTCCTAAGCTAAACAAAGGAATTCACTACTTAGAAGTTTCTATGAAGTTACAAGGGGTGTTATGTCCGTCATTCATATCGAACTGAATCGTCTTTTAATTGGAGCTGAGAAGCTCTGTACATCTCGAAATCGCAGTTTACCTGTCGAGCTAGGCAAATCCCTTTATGAAGAGTGTGAGGGTGGTGTGCTGTTTTCTCAGGCTCATTATCTGCTCGACTCATCTCATAGCGATTACACAAATGAGATCGCCTGCGTTAGTTTTGATGAGTCACTGTCATGTTGGTTGGTAATGGTGCCGCTAGAAGGTGATGTAGAAACCGATTCAGTAAATTGGGGGCCTTATCCTTACTTACCTCAATCGAAGGATCTTGATGCTATTTTGTCTGAAATAGAAAAAGACCCTAAATCGTACTTCTGGTCGTGATTATTCTGTTGAGATGTTTGCGAGGGGCTTGATACCTAAAACGAACAACTTTTTTAAACTCACATCATTGCAACCTATCTGCGTCAGTAAAACGATCTATGTTACTAAAACTATCCGCATCACTATAAATGATGGATGTCACTTCAAATTATGCCAATAAGATTGCGTAGTTATACCAATCACAGTGAGTAAGTGATCAGTGATTTACTACGATTGGTATTAATAAGATTGTGAAACCAAAGACCGGAAATCTTTTGGTGTTTTGCCGTGATAGGTTTTAAAGGCGGTACTAAAATGCGCCGCACTTTTAAATCCGGATTCATAAGCAATTTGAGTAATCGATTTGTTCGATGTTCTGAGCTGTGTGGCTGCGTGGGCGATTCGCTTTATCTTCAAGAGGTTTGAAAACGAAAGGTCTTCCGCCGATAAACGGCGTTTAAGTGTGGCTGGTGACATCCCCATATAGCTGGCTAGGGTATCGAGTGAGATATTATTTTCTATATTCTGTTCAATGTAATGAATGACCTTTTGTGTCACCGTCAATCTAGAGATCCGGCTAATAATCGCTAATAGTTCCGGATACTGCTCAACCATTAAAGACAGCAAACCTAAGCCTAGTTGGGTGAGTGCGTAATCATTCTGAGTCGATGAATTGGCCAGAGACATGATGAGCTCTTTCAATTGGCATATTTCGGTATCCGTTTGATTGAACTTAATGTACTTATCTGGAGTTTGAGTGGATTCTAAATCACTGAACTGATTTATGAACTTTTGGAAAATTGCCAAATCAAAATCTAAGCAAATCGCACTAAACTCACCATTTTCAGTGTCGACCGTGATGTCTTTAATATGACCAGAATTGTAAAGCGTGAAATCTCCAGCTTTTAACGAGGCTTGAGTGCCATTGGGCAGCATAAAAGATATGCTTCCTTTCGATACCATAAAAATACCGTTTTTAGAGGCGGGGTAGCGTTCGCGTTTCCTGGGAATAAAGTTTCTGAATTGAGTGACCGTGATTGATGGCATAGTGAACTTCTTTGGCGTTGTAGATTAATTGCTTTTTTAAGTATTGTTTAAGCATGAGACATTTACAAAAAAGGCGCTAATAATTAGCGCCTTTAGAAGTGAACCTTTGAAGCTTTTGACCTTGAAAGCCGTAACCTTGAAAGCTGTAGCTGTTAAAGCACTTAAGCTTCGGTTTCGTTTGTCGTTTCAGGCTCGTTAGGCAAGTTCGCAAAAACTTGAGTCGGCTTTGCTACTAAGTTACGGTTTTCCTGATTAACTTCGGAGAGAACTACTTCTAAAACGTCTCCCAGTTTGTATACCATTTCTTTATCAATAGATACAGTACCCATATCACCATTGCACTCGATTCTCTCTTTATTATCAAGAATGAGAGAGCCAGGGATAAACGCCGCTGCACCATTATCAAGTAGACGTACCCGCATACCTGCGCGGTTAATATCGAAAATCTCGGCTTGGAAACGAGTTTCTTCTGCTGGAGCATTCGCTAGAGTGCGAGCATACAGCCAATCACCTACATTACGCTCAGCCATACCGTGGTGACGGCGGTGCAGGGCAAGTTCATCACCAATGGTTTCGTCTGGTGTTTGAATCGGCGCTTTACCTAATATGTGTGCTTTAAGCATACGGTGGTTAATCATGTCACCGTATTTACGAATTGGAGAAGTCCAAGTTGCGTAAATGTCTAATCCCATTGCGTAGTGCGGCGCAGGTTCATTGCTGATCTCGCTGTATGCTTGGAATTTACGAATACGGTTGTCGTAGTAGCTGTTGTCTAAAGAACCTAACCAACGACGCAGAGTAGCAAAACCTTCCAGAGAAACGATCTGCTCTTCTGTAAACGGCGTTTCTGCTTCTGGGTTAACTAGCTCCAGAACGTCTGTTAATTTCTCAGCTTTAAAACCAGAGTGACAGTTAAAGACACCTTGGTTAAAGCTCTCTTTTAATACTCGACCCGCACAGATGTTCGCGCTGATCATAGATTCTTCAACCAACTTGTTCGCACTGCGACGCATGTCCGCGTGGATAGCAACAACATCGTTATCTTCGCTAAGCTCAAAGCGGTAGTCAGGGCGGTCTGGGAACACAACCGCATTGGCAGAACGCCACGCTGAACGTGCTTGAGCAAATTGGTGAAGGTCAGAAACAATTGCAGCGATCTCTTCTGACGGTTGCCATTTCTCTGATGCACCTGTTTCTAGCCAGTCTGATACGTGGTCGTAAGCAAGACGAGCGTGAGATTTGATGTTTGCAGCGAAGAAGTTAATGTCATCACCGATAACACCATCTTTAGATACTGTTACTGTGCAGCAAAGTGCCGGGCGAACTTCGTTCTCTATGAGTGAACATAAGTTGTCAGCTAGATCGCGAGGCAACATTGGGATGTTACGACCAGGCAGGTAAATAGTGAAACCACGCTCGCGAGCCACTTTATCCATTTCATCATCTGGAGAGATGTAAGCGGTAGGATCAGCAATTGCGATAGTCAGTTCGAAATCACCGTTCTCTTTCTTCTTAGCGTAAAGCGCATCGTCCATATCTTTTGTGCTTTCGCCATCGATAGTCACAAAAGGGACGTGAGTCATGTCTACACGTTCAAGATCAGCGTCGTCTTTGATCTGCCAGTCGTCGATGCCTTCAGGTTCGCTGTTTGGTAGGTCATTTTGCGCTAGCGTTACCCACCAAGGCGCGATTTTGTCATCAGCGTCTGTGATTTTCTCAGAGATCTGAGCTAAGAAGCCGTTGTCACCTTTTAACGGGTGTTGAACGATATGAGCAACAACCCAGTCGCCTTCTTTAAGCGTTTCAGGGTTCAAACCCTTCTTTGCTTTCGCTTTAAGCTGCAGTTTTTTCAGTTGCGGGTGATCTGGAACAACGTTCAATCGACCTTTGAAAAGCTTAACTCGTGCAATAAAGCGAGTAAGACCCTGTTCAATCAACTCCTCTGGCTCTGCAACTTCGCGCTCTTTCTCTGTGCGAATGATGGCAATCACCTTGTCACCGTGCACACATTTTTTCATGTACGGCGGTGGGATGAAGAAGCTAGTTTTGCTATCGACTTCGAGAAAACCAAACCCTTTTTCAGTGGCTTTGATCGTACCTTCCTTTTTAGGGAGGGTTTCTTGGATTTGCTGTTTGAGTTGAGCGAGTAGAGGATTATCTTGAAACATTTGACTTTTATCTATCGAGGACAATTGAGCACACTATAATCATTGCGAGGCTTGATTACTACTTAAAGGCGAAGTGAGCGTAAATTAATTGCCCTCTTATTTAACTAGGTCAATTTGCTAGAAGTTTGGTGCTGTGACGAGATATTCATCAAGTTTTGACGATATGATAGCCAGTGTTGATGTAAAACCGAAAAATATGTGATGTATTTCAATTTTTTCTGGCTTTTTTTATGCATTTAAGGAATAATCCGCCTCCCTTAGACGTCCCTAATGGCTTGAAGTGTTTTATTACTGCTTCGTAACTCTGAATGGAATCAGTATCTGATTGGATCAGTATTGGAATTGATAGAGCTCCCGGGACCTTTTGTTTACTTATATATAGTGGGATCCCAATGTCCGAATCTGTAATTCAATTTAATGAATTAGCCCTAAACGAAAACATTCTTTCAGCTCTTGATAGCATGGGTTTCGTTTCTCCGACTCCAATCCAAGCAGCAGCTATTCCTCTTCTTCTTGAAGGCCGTGACGCACTAGGTAAAGCACAGACTGGTACTGGTAAAACAGCAGCATTCTCTCTGCCTTTACTTAACAAAATCAACCTGAACCAACATAAACCACAAGCAATCATCATGGCTCCTACTCGTGAGCTAGCGATTCAAGTTGCTGCGGAAATCAAAAACCTAGGCCGTGATATCAAAGGTCTTAAAGTTCTTGAAATCTACGGCGGCGCTTCAATTGTTGACCAAATGCGCGCTCTAAGCCGCGGTGCTCACATTGTTGTTGGTACTCCAGGTCGTGTTAAAGACTTACTAACTCGTGACCGTCTACACCTAGATGAAGCGCACACATTTGTTCTTGATGAAGCAGATGAAATGCTAAAAATGGGTTTCGTAGATGACGTTACTTGGATCCTAGAGCAAGCTCCAGAATCTGCACAACGTGTACTTTTCTCTGCGACTATGCCTCCAATGGTTAAAACTATTGTTGACCGTTACCTACGTAACCCGGCTAAAGTTGATGTTGCTGGTACTAACCACACAGTTGACAAAGTAGCGCAGAACTACTGGGTTGTTAAAGGCGTAGAAAAAGACGAAGCAATGTCTCGTCTTCTTGAAACTGAAGAAACTGACGCGTCAATCGTATTCGTACGTACTCGTCAAGACACTGAGCGTCTAGCTGATTGGCTATCTGCACGTGGCTTCAAAGCTGCTGCACTGCACGGTGATATTCCTCAGTCTCTACGTGAGCGCACTGTTGATCACATCAAACAAGGTGTTATCGATATCCTAGTTGCAACTGACGTTGTAGCACGTGGTCTTGATGTTCCACGTATCACTCACGTATTCAACTACGACATCCCATTTGATGTTGAATCTTACATCCACCGTATTGGTCGTACTGGCCGTGCTGGACGTAAAGGTAAAGCGATCCTACTAGTTCGCACTAACCAAATTCGTATGCTTCGCACTATCGAGCGTGTAACTAAGTCTCAAATGGAAGAAATCCAACTTCCACAACGTGACGAAGTTGCTGCTGCACGTGTTGCTAAGCTTGGTGCTGAGCTTGAAACTGAGAAAGAGAGCAAAGCTCTAGAAAACTTCGCAGGTTTAATCTCTACACTACAAGAATCTCTAGAAGTTGATGCTGCTACTCTAGCTGCAATGCTTCTTAAGCGTCAGCAAGGTAAGAGCCCTCTATTCTACGTTGGCGAAGACCCAATGATCGCTGCTATTGAGCGTGATAAGAACCGTCGCAAAGAGCGTCGTGAAGATCGTGACAATGGCCGTGACGGTGGTGGACGTAACTTCAATACTCAAGATTGGGATACGTACCAACTACAAGTTGGCCGTGAGCAAGGCGTTCAGGTTAAAGACATCGTTGGCGCACTAGCAAACGAACTAGGCCTAACTAAAGGTTCTATCGGTGCTATCAAACTAGACCAAGGTTCTACTTACGTTCAACTGCCAAAAGCAATGAACTCTGAAACTGCTGGTAAGCTAAGCAAACTTCGCATTCGTCAAAAAGAAGCTGGCGCTGTAGTTGTTGATTTCAATGACTTCCGTGAGCCTCGTCGTGGCGGCGGTGGTCGTGATGGCAACCGTGGTCGTGGCGGTCGTGATGGTGGCGGCTACCGTGGTAACCGTGAAGGCGGTAATCGCGAAGGTGGCAACCGTGAAGGCGGTCGTGGTGGATACCGTGGCAACCGTGATGGTGCTCGCGATGGTAACTCTGCTGGTGGTCGTGATGGCGAACGTCGCTTTGACCGTAACCGTGGTGGCGATCACCGTGGTAACCACCGTGGCGAACGTGGCCATGGCAACGCAGCAGGCAATGGCGGCAACCGCGGTCGTCGTCCAGAGCGCAACGAAGGTTAATCAACCTTTAGTTTAAGTGGAACTTACAAGCCAAGTTCTTATAGGTGAATAGCTTAAACAGTGAATTTAAAAGCCGAGCATAATGCTCGGCTTTTTTGTGCCTGCTATTTGAACTTAAGCTTTGGTTAGTTCTATATATTCGGCAGCTTACTTCAACTAAACGTCGTCCCTATATCTAATGTTAGCGCCTAAACTTAGCTGTATCGCGTTCTAAGTCTATATTGAAATAACGTGCTACAAGATACTAAAACAATGAGTGAAGGCTATCTAAGCGACGTTACAGTTCATTTATTCGTAGAGTTGTACTCGAATGCAATTAAAAGAAGATCGGATTTCGTCGTTCACTATTCCCAACTCTTGTGATCTTTTTGATGCAAACATTGAGCAATTGAGAAATCGAGCAAAAAGCAATCGGTAATGATAAGCAGACAAAAGGGAAGGGGCTAGGCGGATTACGTGCATTGGTGCGATTCACTCTAGTTAACTTAATCGAGTGAAAAACTAATGTCAGCAGTCCTTTACTTGGTTTATTAGCCAGCTGTCATATTCAACTATTTTTTAATTTCGCTCTCGAAATAAATAAACTAATGACTCAGATCAACTTAATTGTGTTCATTTGGTGCTTTTTGCAAAACAAAAGTTGAAAGATTCAAAAATTATTGAATAATGGGCTTAAATAAAATTGAAGTAAACACTTCATCCAATTCGTACTGAAACAGGATCCATATCCAATGTCTAATTCGTTTGTTCTGGTTATTAACTCGGGTAGTTCATCCCTAAAATTTGCTGTTATTGATTCTGTTTCTGGTGAAGCCGTATTGAGTGGCTTAGGGGAGTGTTTTGGTCTTGAAGATGCTCGTATGAGCTGGAAGTATCAAGGTCAGAAAACTGAAATTGCCATTCAAGGTGAAGATAACCACCACAAAATTGCCATTGGCAAACTGGTTGGATTGATGGAAGATCTAGGCTTCACTGCTGATATAGTGGCTATCGGGCACCGTATCGTTCACGGCGGCGAGAAGTTCACTCAAACGGTTCGTATTACTGAAGAAGTAACGAGTGAGATTGAGAGCCTATCTGACCTAGCTCCACTTCATAACCCTGCAGGTGCTATTGGTATCCGCGCTGCGATTGAAGCTTTCCCTTCTTTACCTCAATTTGCTGTATTTGATACGGCTTTCCACCAAACAATGCCACAACGTGCATTTACTGGTGCAATCGCAAAAGAACTATACACAGACTTCGGTGTTCGTCGTTACGGTTTCCACGGTACGAGCCACTACTTCGTTAGCCGTGAAGCTGCGAAAATGGTCAACAAGCCAGTTGAACAAGCTAGCTTCATCTCTGTTCACCTAGGTAACGGTGCATCTGTATGTGCTATCAAAGACGGTAACAGTGTTGATACGTCAATGGGCTTCACACCGCTTTCTGGCCTTATGATGGGCACACGTTGTGGTGATTTAGATCCAGGTATCATCGAATACCTACTTAAAAAAGGTTGGTCACAAGAGCAAGTCTTTAATTCTCTAAACAAGGAGTCTGGTTTCCTTGGCGTGTCTGGTCTAACGAGCGATGCTCGTGGCATTCTAGAAGCGATGGAAGAGGGCCACGAAGGCGCTAAGCTTGCTTTCGAGGTGTTTACTTACCGCGTTGCTAAATACGTTGCTTCTTACCTTGCAACGCTAGACTCTTTAGACGGCATCATCTTCACTGGTGGTATCGGTGAGAACTCTCTACCAATTCGTCGTGAGATCCTAAGCAACCTTAAGATTCTTGGTTTTGTTGAAGACGTAGCAGGCAATGAAGCCGCTCGCTTTGGTGCAGAAGGCATCATCGCTAAGTCTGAAATGTTAGACGCGGTAGCAATGGTTATTCCAACCAATGAAGAATTCGTAATTGCTCAACAGTCGGTAGAACTTCTGTAATCCAAGCAGCCGCTTAATAAAATATAGACAATGTGAAAGCGAGCCCTAGTGGCTCGCTTTTTTTATTTTCTTGTTCGGGATGAGTTGTAGTAGATCTGCTTGTTACCTGTCTCCTCTATTCGTTATCGAAGGAGAAAAAAGGCTACGAATGTAGCCTTAGAGTCATCTTGTATCGAAGCCCGCACCACTCGAGGGTGATACGCGCTATGACGATGTCGTAAGTTATGTCGTTTTGAGGGGAATGCTCGTTAGTTGAATTCCCCGTTTCTGCGAGAACGCTAAAAGACGAGAATATGACATGCCTTCTTTGCTAATCATGTTTGTCAGTCAACATAGGCTACTGAGCTTGGTTCTTTGTAGATACAATCAACTCCAGTTACATTTCCGTTGCCGTCTTGATACTGTGCATAAACTTTCCACAAGCCATTTTTCCTCTCCCCTAAAACAGTAACCCGGGTATTATTCCCATAAGTAGTACCGTTAGAGCCATTCCCTTTACCGAAAGACACTTGAAACTCCTTTTTTATCGCTTGCTGTATTTTTGCTCCATCAAAGTCCCTATTTGGCTGAACATGCAAAAACTCAAGCCCGCCTCCTTTCCCCGGTCGGATAGCAAACGTACAACCTGTTAATTGAGTGGTAACAAGGAAGTTTGCAGAATCATAGTGGGTGACTTTAGAAATGGACTCAGGCTTAAGTTGTTCAAACTGAGATACCGGTATGTGGATGCATTGAAGAGCTTTAGCGCTACTTGATAGCGCCGTTTTAGATAAGCGCAAACGCATCTCTGGCATTTGAACACCTTGATTGATACCAAGCGCCGTATCTCCGAGGCTATATAAATAAAAGGTAAGTGCTCCTTTTGATTGGCCAGCACTACTAATGGAAAGCGGACAACGATGTAAAAATTGTTCTAAATTTCGATTCATTAGCTGAGCAGCTTGATCTAATGTCAATGGCATAAAACAGTCCTTTGTTATTATTCATGATCTGTATGAATGCTTATAAAAAATAAGCTTCCGTTTATAAGCATATATGAACATATCTAAGACTTCGATATTTGCTAGCCATTAAGTGATGTCGACTTGAATTATTGAACATTATTTTGAGGTATGACCAGTTAATAGGCACGCCGTGCTAAAGGGTATTAATCCCATCCGTTACCTGGCTCAAACCTTTATTTATTTGCTGTCTTTCTCCCTATCGAAAAGTCTTTTTTCTGAGTATTCCCAACCGTCGAACCTCGTTTTTACCTACTTTTATACGACATTATCCAATGTCTTAAGAGGCTTGTTCTTTTTATGATTTTGTTTTTATTGATTATTTTGTAAATAGCAATGTTGCATATCGTGCTGGAGGGGTAGGCGGTAAAATATATATTGCAAATATAAATGATATTTGTTCTTATTCGCGTCCATTGTGATTTATAAACTAAACCGGAATTAGAATATGAACGTTAGATTGGCTTTCACCCCCCTCGCTTTGGCAATTGGAGGTGCATTAACCACAGTGGCTACCGTGTCGAATGCAATGGCTTCAGAAGAAGTAACGGTGGATGAAACCGTGCAAGTTATTGGTCATCAGTACGAAGGTTACGCGGAGCACATGCCGCAATCGGGTACCAAAACGGATGTCGAATGGCTCGATGTCCCACAAGCCGTATCAGTGGTCACTAAAACAGAGATGGAAGACCGTGGTGCGGTCCGTTTAGTGGATGCTCTTGATGGTGTTGCTGGTGTCAATAATACCTTAGGTGAAGGCAGTCGAGATCAGTTCGTTATTCGTGGCTTTGATGCACTGAATGACATGTATCGTGATGGCATGCGTGATGATGGAACTTTACAGTCGTATCGAAGCCTATCCAATATTGAGCGTGTTGAAGTGGTAAAAGGCCCTGCAGGTGCTCTGTATGGTAGGGGTTCTGCTGGCGGCATCATTAACTTAGTCACCAAGCGAGCGAATGGCGACAATTTTACCAATGTGAACGGCAGTGTTGGCAGTAACAGCCAATTTGTAGGGCAGGTGGATAGCTCAATGGCGTTTTCAGATAAGGTCAATGGACGTATTAACCTGGAACACCGACAGGCTGATTCGTATGTAAACCATGTCGATTCTAATGATTTCTTTATTGCACCAACCATTCGAGTGCTGCCAGCTGAAGGGCATACCGTTGACTTAGATGTCGAATATGCACACCAAGAGCTGGTGCCATATCGTGGTGTTCCATCAAAGAATGGTAAGCCTGTCGACGTCTCTGAAAGCACGTTTTACGGTGGCACCAACGACTATCAAGAGTCGGACAGCATTCGTGTTGGCGTTAATTATGAATGGCTTTTGAATAGCGAATGGGCATGGACAAACCGCGCGGCATACAATCATATCGAACTTGAGCAAAAGGGCACGCGTCAAGGTACTGTGACGGGAGATAAAGTCTCTCAAACCGTGAACAATTTCGGTTATGACCCTCGAACCACAACGACGATGCAATCCGAGTTAGTGTGGGAAACCGATTCTAACCAAATGATGATTGGTGCGGATTATAACCAGATCAATATCGATTTAACGCTAGCAAGCGATAAAACCTTACCTCCGAAACACATCTATAATCCCGTCGTAGGAGCAACGCCTGATCCGGGTTTCAAGCCTTTCCGTGATAACACAACGACGACGACGGGTATTTACCTTCAAGACGTTTACACCTTGGGTGATCTATCGGTGATAGGTAACGTGCGCTATGACTCTATGGAACTTGAGCAGCAAAAAGCCGGGAAAGCCCAAGAGAAGCTAGATGATAACAAAGTGAGCTACCGTGGTGGCTTGGTCTATCGTATCAACAACGATATGTCGGTATACGCAAGCTTAGCTCGTTCGTGGCAATTGCCTTACTCCGGTATTTATATCAACCCTAAACTGGCTGAATTCTTCCATACCGATCTAAAAGAAGTGGGTGCGAAAGCTTACTTACTCGATAACGCTTTGATGCTCAATGCCGCTATTTTCCAAATTGATCAAGAACAACCACAAACCAATATTAATGGCGACGTTATCAATAAGATTGAAGCACGTCACCAAGGTATTGAACTGGAAGCTCGCGGTCAGATTACTGAGTTGTGGGATATTTCAGTTGGTTATAGCTACTTAGATGCAGAAGATAAAGATACAGGTAAAAAGCCGAATGATGTATCCGATCATCTGTTCTCACTCTGGAGTACTTACCAATTCTACGAAAACTGGCGTTTGGGCGGTGGTGTGAAATACGTAGGCGACCGCTACGCAGGCAACAATGAAGCCGTCGCATTAGGTGATTACACTACTGTTGATTTGATGGCTGCGTACACCACGGGTCGTCACAAAGTTCAAGCGAACGCTTATAACGTACTTGGCGAGAAATACATTCTCGGGGCAACCAGTGGTAAGTCGGGTACTAACCAGATTGGTTACGGAGCGCCAGCTGAATTCATGCTCAGCTACGGCTATCAGTTCTAAAAGCAAGTTCTGCTCGAAGATTTAGTTTATTTCTAAAAGCTATTTCAACTGAAAAAACTATTGATTTGTTCGCTACGAGTGAGTGAACAGTTGGCCTCATTTTGAGGTCGTTTAGCCCAATGGGTCAAAGCGTTGGCATAACTTAAAAGCACAGCCTTTGACCCTAATTTGCCTACTTAGGAGATTTTCATGCCTTACCAGAATTTGGATGGTAAACCCCACGCGCAACATAAACTGCGCTTGACCGTACTTGCAACAGCCATCGCTTCAGTGACTTCCATGAGTGCATTCGCTGCGTCTGATCCGCAAACGACGACCATGGAAACGGTTGTCGTGACGGGCAGCTTGATCGGTAATTCAGAATTAGATGATGTGAAAGAGTATCCGGGAGCGCGTACCGTTCTAACTAACGAACAAATTAAAAAGAGTGGCGCACTCTCTATTGATTCAGCATTTCAAAGTGTACCGGGCATTAAGGTTCAAGACGAAACGGGCACGGGTGTATTGCCTAACATCTCGGTGCGCGGCTTGAAAGCGAGCCGCAGTGGTCATGCTCAATTTCTAATGGATGGTGTACCACTGACTCTTGCGCCTTATGGTCATACCGGACAATCTATTTTCCCAGCAACGCTATCTATGCTTGACCGAATTGATATCGTACGTGGTGGCGCTGCTGTGCAGTACGGGCCAAACAATGTGGGTGGTGTGATCAACTTGGTGACTAAGCCTATTCCACACCAATGGCAAACTGAAATCAGTAATCGCTTTACGGTATTTGAAGATGGTAATACACCACTGAATGACTTTTACCTACGTACCGGTGGTTGGTTAACCGATACGCTGGCACTTCAAGTGGAAGGTAACTTCCTAAAAGGTGAAAGCTTCCGTGATCATTCAGATACGGATGTAAAAAACTTCCAAGCGAAGTTGCAATGGTTACTCAGTGATACCCAGGAGCTACAAGCATTCGTTCAGCGTTACGATGCCGACACCCAAATGCCGGGCGCTTTATCGCCAAAAGATTACCAGCAAGATCGTACTCAATCGAAGCGACCATATGACGAATACAAAGGCACATCAACGCGTTGGAGCCTGAAGTATTTGCATGATTTGAATATTGCGGATGGCGCAGAATTGGAAGTGCTAACATTTGGTCACCACTCTGAGCGTTTCTTCCAATGGGGCTTTAATAGCGCAGGCGGTAACTGGGCGGATCCAGCATTACCATCAACAGATATTCGTACCTCACCACGTGAATTCGCTGTTTATGGTGTGGAACCTAAGTTAGCGATGTACTTTGACGGTAATACGGTGACGCAAAACTTGATTGTGGGTGCTCGCTATGTAAATGAAGATATCGATTACAAGCTAACGCAAACGCCAATTGCTGGTGGGGTAACAAAAGTACCACGTGATTGGAACTTGAATACCGATGCTTTCGCAGGTTACATCAGCAATGAAGTTGGCCTGTTTAACGACGTGCTAAAGGTTACTCCGGGTATTCGTTACGAATCGATTGATATGACCTTTAATGATTTAGGTAAAGTACAGAGTACAGACAACAAAGTGACCGAGTGGTTGCCGGGCTTAACCGTGGCATACCATTTAACTGAGCAATGGGTTGGGTACACCAATGCGCAGAAATCTTTGCGCGCACCACAAATCGCTTACATCCGAGGCAAGGGTGAAGAGGGCAGTGAGCTAGCATGGAACTACGAGTTGGGTGCTCGTTACAATCAAGATTCAACTAGCTTTAATGTTGCGCTCTACCGCATTGATTTTGAAGACCAACTCCAATGGCAAAGCGGAACACAGACCTTTGATAATATTGGTAAAACGCTTCATCAAGGTATTGAGCTCTCAGGTCGTTATGTTCCGCAGGCTATGCAAGCTCTGAGTTTAGGCGCGGGTTATAACTATTTGGATGCGACGATAGAGGCAGAAGGTGCAAACAAAGGTAAGCAACTTCCTTACACATCCGAGCATCAGCTTAGCTGGGATGCGACTTACGCCTTTAGCCGGGTAGATACGACCTTATCAGGTTACTATTTCAGTGAGTCTTATTCTGACAATGACAATGCCAATACCAGTGCTGAAGATGCATCGGGTGCGAAAGGTAAAGTACCTGCTTACATGGTATGGAACTTAAACCTAGGCTCAGACTTGTATAAAGATGAAAACAGTAAGTTACGCATGAATGTTGCAGTGAACAATTTGTTTGCTGAGGACTACTACTTCCGCGGTATTGATACCAGTCCGGTTGGCCGCTATCCAGCGCCAGGGCGTTCATACACTTTGGATCTGAACTATCAGTTCTAATCGGTAATTGATTAAAAATAATAACGAATATAAGTCGCCAATATTATTGGCGACTTTCACGGTTCTAGTGTTTAAGGAAAAGTAAATATGGAAAACAGTTCTCGACTTTTATTTTCGAATCAATGGCTGCTGCCGAACGGACTGCTGTCATTCAAAAGGCATTTTTTATTCAGCAGGATAGCGATAACCTTAGCTTTGTTGGCTTTAAGCTTGTTCTCATTCTCCAGTTCAGCAAAAACGAGGATCATTCAAGATGAGCAAGGTCAGTTTGAGATAGCGACTACCCCGCAACGCGTTGTGGTGTTGGAGTTCTCATTTATCGATGCGTTAGCTGCGGTAGGCGTGTCTCCGGTTGGTGTTGCCGATGACAATGATACTTCGCGAGTGATTCCGGCGGTGCGTGAATTAGTGCAACCATGGGAATCGGTTGGGATGCGTTCGCAGCCTAGTCTAGAAGCCATTGCGGTATTAAAGCCCGACCTGATCATTGCCGATGTAGAGCGTCATCGTACGGTTTATCAAGATCTACAGCGAATCGCACCAACTCTGCTGCTCAAAAGCCGTGGAGAGACTTATCAAGAGAACTTGGAATCTGCGCTTAAGGTCGGTATCGCCCTCGACAAGCAATCGGCAATGGAACAAAGAATTCACCAACATCAACAAGCCATGGTGGAATTTAAAAGTCATTTCTCGCTTAAACAAACTGTCCAATTTGCTGTTGTGTCGGAAAAAGGAATGTGGCTACATAGCCCTGCTTCGTATGCAGGAGGTGTACTCACCACATTAGGTATTGCTAGCCCAATAGTGGATCCGACAGACAAGGCGTACTTACCAACCAGCTTTGAGTTGTTGTTGAAAACAAATCCTGACTGGTTGCTCCTTGGTGCTTACTCAGATCCAAATATCGTTGATGATTGGCAGAAAAACCCACTGTTTAATGTATTAACATCCGCGAAGAATCAACAAGTGGTGGAAGTGTCACCAGCACTATGGTCATTGAATCGAGGCATGTTGGCCGCAGAACAAATGGCGAAAAATCTAGAGCAGATCTTGGATCGTTCATGAGTTCGATGTTGCTCTCTAGAGGTAAGCGACGTTCGCTTATAGTGTCGTGGCTTACGGTATTAGTGTCGTGGCGAGTCACGTTATTTACGGCTTTAGTGTCGTGTTTGGCGATGTCTGGTTACGTGGCCTCGATGCTAGGTTGGTCGAATTTCTCCCTAACATTGAGTGACTTAGTTCACTATTGGTTTGCGTTTGATGAGAGCAATATGACTCATCAAATATTGGCGACACTTAGAGCTCCAAGGGCTCACGCTGGGTTATTGATTGGTGCAAGCTTAGCCGTCGCCGGACTGTTGATGCAGGGATTAACACGTAACCCACTTGCGTCTCCATCAATTTTAGGTATTAACGCTGGCGCAGCCTGTTTTATGGCTTTAGCTGCGATAGGCATACCTGTGGTGAGTGATTTAAACCCGATCCTTAATGCTGTTCTTGGTGCATTGCTAGGCGGTGGTGCTGTGATACTCCTCGGTGGCTTCTTCTCCGAACGTTCTCATCCGTTACGTTTGGTTTTAGCGGGTATCGCCATTACTGCTTTATTGATTGGGTTAACTCGAGCAGCGTTGATTCTAGCTGATGATATGGCTTATAGCGTGCTGCATTGGCTTACCGGTTCATTGTCTAGCGTGGATGAGGGACAGTGGCAACAGCTTTGGCCGCCAGCAGTGATTGGTTTGGTGTTGGCTGTTAGCCTTGCTCGTAACCTCAACTTATTGGCGCTTGGTGAAGAAGTGGCTGTGGGGTTGGGCAGTAATATCCGGCTTACTCGCCTCATGAGTGGATTGGCTATCGTGTTGCTTGCGGGTACCAGTGTCGCTATCGCTGGTCCCATTGGCTTTGTAGGATTGTTGGTTCCTCATTTGGTTCGGCCCATGGTTGGGCACAATTACCATCTACTGATTCCTATCTCCGCAATGGCAGGTGCAGCATTAGTGTCTTGGTCAGATGCGTTGTCACGATCGATTGCTTTCCCGACTGAAACGCCCGTTGGTGTTATTACAGCCCTACTTGGGACTCCTTGTTTTATTTTGATTGCGACGAGGAGATCTTAATGCACCATCACACTAAGATAGTTTTGTTATCAGGGATTCTCATATTAGTGGCATCTGCGGGCTTGTTTGTCGGTGCTGCGTCACTTTCTATTCCTCAAGTCATCGAACATTTGGTCGCCTTTTCCAGTGACGACTTTGTTATCCATCAGTATCGGCTACCACGTATGTTACTCGCGATAAGCGTGGGCGCAGGGTTGGGGCTATCCGGCGTATTAGTGCAAGGTGTGATACGTAACCCGTTAGCATCGCCTGATCTTATGGGCATTAGCGCCGGGGCAGGGCTTGCTGCGACTGCGAGTTTAGTGTGGTTCCCTAATGCGGCAGTTAGCGTACTGCCTGTGGTGGCGATGTTCGGTGGGGTATTGGCTGCTGGGTTGATTGCGGTACTGGCATGGTGGTCAAGGCCAACACCCGCCAAGTTGGCCTTGATTGGTATTGCAGTGAGTGCGTTTCTGGCGAGTTGTATCGACTTCTTGCTTGTCACTAACCCCATCGAGATCAACACTGCGATGGTATGGCTAACTGGCAGCCTTTGGGGGCGAAACTGGCAGCAAGTTCCCTTTATTTGGGGAGCATTGCTCTTGTTGTTGCCAATGGCATTTTGGCTTGCTTGGCGATTGGATGTGATGGGGCTTGGTGAGGAAAGTGCCACCACATTGGGTACTAAGCCAAAACAGATACAAGCTCTTGCGCTCTTGGCCGCTGTGTTGCTTGCCAGCGTCAGCGTTTCAGTGGCTGGAACGATCAGTTTTGTGGGTTTATTAGCACCTCACTTAGCGCGCTTGTTGTTTGGGCATAATCATAAGTTGTTAATCCCGGCGTCTGCTCTGGTGGGCGCGATTTTGGTTACTTGTGCCGACGGCTTGGCAAGAGGTCTACAACCACCGATTGAATTGCCTGCAGGGGTACTTACTTCTGTCATTGGCGCGCCTTATTTCATCTTTCTTCTCTATCGCTATCGAGGTTGGTAACCATGCTAAAAACGCAGAATCTTTCCGTCGCGTACGGCAAACAAACGATCATACCGAACCTTTCGGTGTCCATCCCAAAGGGAAAAATCACAGCCTTAATTGGACCCAATGGATGTGGTAAATCTACCTTGTTAAAGACGTTAGTCAGGATCAATAAGCCGGTGACAGGAGAGGTGTTATTTGAAGACAAACCGTTGTCGAGCTATGGCGATAAAGTGCTCGCGCGTTCGTTGTCGCTTCTGCCGCAAATATTGGTCAGCCCTGAAGGCATTTCGGTCAGAAAACTGGTTGAATATGGCCGTTCTCCTTATGTGTCTCATTGGGGAAGGTTAGGGCAAGAAGACCAAGCGATTGTCGAACAAGCAATGCGTGATACCGGCGTACTTGAGTTTGCTGATAAACCGATTGAGTCACTGTCGGGTGGGCAGCGTCAAAGAGCATGGATAGCGATGATAATAGCGCAAGACACTGATGTCGTGATGTTGGATGAACCGACCACTTATCTTGATATGTCTCACCAAGTTGAATTAATGAACTTGATGCAGCAGATGAATGACAAGGGAAAAACGGTGGTGGTTGTGCTCCATGATCTGAACCAAGCGAGCCGTTACTGCGATCATTTGATCGTTTTAGAAAGAGGTGGTTTAGTGGCTGAAGGCACCCCCGATGAGGTGATGACCGAGACATTGCTGAATGATGTTTTTGATCTCAAAGCGAGCGTATTTCGTGACCCTATATCCAATACGCCGATGTGTGTGGCGATTTAAGCAAATAGCCGATGATTAAAGTTGTCAGTATGGCTTGCTGTGCATCTGGTTAAAATAATCAGAGCGAATCAATTTTTGGTGTTGATTGAGATAGTATTTTGCTATAAAACGCGCATAATCTCGCTATACAACACTTAAAGAAGAAATTACCTATGACGACCTTTCAATACTACTTTCACCAACTGCCTTGCTTCGACTGTAAAAAAACGACAGTAAGTACTGATCTTGGTTGGTTAACGCCTGCGATGAAAGATACTGCTCTAGAGCAAGTGACAAAGACACTTGCGGAAGGTGAAGTTACGCCTGATCTTTCAGCAAATGTGGTTTGTACCAAAGACGAAGCTCGCGAGTATCTATTACTGAATTTCTTCGGTTATTCAGAAGAAGAGTTAGCGAGCGGAATTGAAGCTGATGATGAGCAAGAAGTCGCGGATGAAATTGCAGAACTTCTAGAAGAAGGCCAAGATACAATCACCTTCGAACATGAAATTGCTCTTCAGTGCTGTGCTGATTGCGATGTTGAAGAAGAGTCAAACTAAGCACTCGTATTAAAGTATTAGTATTAATGTAGATACATCCATTAATACAGTGTGATGTTCAAATGAAGAAAGGCGTTAGTGGATTGAAGTCCGCTAGCGCCTTTTTTATCTCTAGATCGCTAAGACTTTTGAGTATCTATAATGCTTTGTTTGCTCAGTTGAGAAAGGATCTCTGCGGTTTTCTCGCGGAATAAATCTCTTAATAAGCGAACCGTTGGTGTGATGGATTGACGACTAGGGCAGACTAACCACAACTCGGTTGGTGTTGGTTTAAATTCAGGCATAACTTTAACCACTTCGCCCGAAAGCAAATGCTTCGACATATCTAAACAAGACTTTATCGCCACGCCTTTACCGGCAACACACCAACGTCTAACAAGGTCAGCATCGTTCGATGCACGATTCCCTTTCAGCTTCACTTTGTGATCCTGCTTACCATCGTTAAACACCCATTCGTCTTGCAACATATCATGCAGCTGATAAAGCAAACCATTATGTTGAGCTAAGTCACTCGGGTGTTTTGGTGTTCCCATTTCAGCCAAATATTCAGGAGCCGCACACAATATTCTCGGCACATCGCAGATCTTGAAACCATACATGTTGGCGTCAGTAGGGGAGCCATAGCGAAGCGCCATATCAACGGAGTCACGGTAAAAATCGATATTACTGTCACTGATGCTCGTTCTAAGTGATGCTTTAGGGTATTCAAGCAAGAACACGTCTAACCAAGGTGTGATGAGGTTGCGGCCTAGATCCGATGAAAGCGCAATGCGGATTTCTCCATCGAGAATACCAAGCTCTTCGCGCATGCTGAGCTTGGCTTGCTCTAATATTTTCAAGGCCTGTTCACACTCAGGTAAATAGCGTTCGCCTGCTGAAGAGAGCCTTAAATGGCGAGTAGTTCTTACAAACAGTTCTGCGCCTAGTGCGGCTTCAACTCGTTTGACGGCAGCACTCGCGGTTGCAGTACGCATGTCTAGGGTGGTGGCTGCTGCGGTGATGCTGCGAAACTCCGCCACTTTTAAAATGACCTGTAAGTCTTCAAGAAGCATCTTATCTACCTGTGTTTGATAATGTTCTAAACATTGTATTGAAATCTTTGCTAATCACAAAGCGGGTTAACCCTTATTTACCTCTTCTAAGCTAACTTTATACGCTTAATTATCAAAATATATTTGAAAATCATTCAAATGTTAGACGGTTTATCTAGAGTGAGAATTGACTAAGATTAACTCGTCTAATTCAAGGAGAAAGCACAATGTCAGTACCATCAAAAATGAAAGCTATTGGATTTACTCAGTCATTTGCGATTACAGAGCAAGACAGTTTATTTGAGTTTGAAACGAGTCTGCCAGAACTAAAAAATAATGACTTGCTGGTAAAAGTGAGCGCGACTGCTATCAACCCTGCTGACGCAAAAATTCGTCTTCGTAATGCTAAGGATAAAACACTCGAACAACCTAAAGTGCTGGGCTATGACGCAGTCGGTGAAGTTGTCGGTAAAGGTACAGACGTTGAAGGTTTTGAATTAGGTGACCGTGTTTACTACGCTGGTGACGTCACTCGCATGGGAGCTAACGCGGAATACCAAGCCGTTGATTACCGTATTGCGGCGAAAGCACCAAAGAGCCTTTCTGATGAAGCTGCTGCTGTGATGCCGCTAGCGACACTCACTGCGTGGGAAGCGTTGTTTGACCGCTTGCGTGTTCGTCCTGAAGAGCAAAAGTCGATTCTGATTATTGGTGGCGCTGGTGGCGTAGGTTCAATCACTATTCAATTGGCGAGCCAACTGACTAACCTGACTGTCATTGCGACGGCTTCAAGACCTGAAACCGAGCAGTGGGTAAGGGATATGGGTGCAGACCATGTGGTGAATCACCGTAACTTGGTTGAGTCTGTACGTGAGCAAGGCATCCAGCATGTCGATTACATTTTTAATGTTGCGGATACTAAAGGGCACTGGGAATCGATGGTGGAGCTGATTGCACCACAAGGCATGATCAGTTCGATTGTGGAGTTCGATGGTGGAATTGATCTGTCGGCGCTTCAAGGTAAGTCTGTAGGTTTTGTGTGGGAGCTGATGTTTACCCGTTCACTGTTCAACACAGACGATATCCAGAAGCAACAGGACATCTTATTCCAAGCTGCGAACTTGATTGATGCAGGCCGCATTAAATCGACACTAACGACGACGTTGAATGGTTTTAGTGTTGAGACTCTGAAAGATGCGCACCAACGTATTGAAAGCAGCGCTTCGATTGGTAAAACAGCCATCAAATATTAACAGTTAATGATCTAGATCTTTGACGGTTTGAAGCATTGATCTTTTGAACACTTGAATAGAAAGCCCCTGATATCTATCGCGAATCGGTAAGATATCAGGGGCTTTTGTTCGTCTGTGGTTTATTCAGGCTTTACCTTATTCCAACAAAGCGTTACTCCGTTTCTTGCGAGGTTTTGAATTGAATCTGAAGTAAGTTTAGCTCGAAGGGCAGAGGCTGTTTGTCCGCAATCAAAAAGCCGATCTGTTTAATGTCTTGAGCTTTAAGCGCCGGAGCTCCGTTGAGTAACCGACCTCTAAACACCGCTTGAAAGTCCTTTAGTCGGAAGGCTTTCTTGAGTTGTTCACCTTTAATTGTCTCAAAGTTGTGCTTGTAGTTGGTCCTGTTTCCATCTATCCACGTTGTGAACCTTAATTGGTAAGTACGACCATCACCCACAAACGTCAAATCTAAGCTGTCCGTTTCAGAGCTTAGTGTTTTAACAGAGCGATTGATTGAACTGAAGCCACCATTGTTCTCTAGCGATAGTTCGCCCTTAAATTGACTCGTCTCGCCATCATGAATAAGACCGCCTGTTGAGATGCCGCCCATCACATTGTCGTTGGTCGCTGTCCAATTCTTCTATTCGTTCGCTTGTGTAAAATCAATCATATCTATTCCTGCTACAGATACTTGAGACCATAAAAAAGAAAGGCTGAGTATTAGGCACAAAGAAGCGATTCGTTTAGGCAGTAAGTGCGTTTTAAAGTCAGTTTCGTGCATGATTTTCTCCATTAGTTATTAGGGCGTGTTGACCTTTCGTACTTACGGAGAAGGCTCTGTAGCAAGCATAGTCAGACAATGGTTGATGAAGTCTTCATAATTCGACGTTTTGTCGTATTCGATTTTTAATGAACCGTGGAACATCAGGGTTACCGTAACGTCTCTGTAGCTTAGCCAACAGGTGTAACCGTCGTAATCGTGCCAAGCAAACATCTCACCTAATTGATATTTATTGTCCAGCTGTTCGCCCGTTGAACGAAGGTAATCGAACACTCTGAGAAATTCTTTGATGGTAATTCTGCTGTCCATGTATCACTCCCGCTACGCAGTCGACTAAAAAATACTAAGTGCTTGTATTTCAATTAACTACGGTTTGGTTCTGCATTGCGATCACTGAGGGGAGGCCTGTATACAACATCCATTTCATCGGCTCACTTTGTGGAAGGTGTGGTTTGGAGATAACACCTCCCATAAAGTCACTGGTATTAAGTACAAAGAACATAATACGAGGCAAGAGAGTTACATTGGATTCGGTCGTCTAAACTTACAGTTTGTATGTAGTCAAAGCAGAGCCATTTGGACTCTAAAGACGTTCTCGAAAATAAACGTAAATTAGTTCTTTACCTCAACTTAACTTGAGGTATTAGGATATGCAACGTTGCTTAAGAGAATACTTTAAGGAGAGAAGAATGATCCAACTTGAACATGTAAATTTAGTGGTTAAAGATATCCCAGAGATGCTGACTTTCTATAAAGCAGCTTTCCCTCATTGGTATGTTCGTGATGAAGGGCAAGGCGAATGGTCTGGCAAGCCACGTAACTGGCTACATTTTGGTGATGAATACCAATACATTGCGTTGAGCGATCACGGTGAAGGAGAAAACAGAGATTTGGCTGGGCATTCTGTCGGTCTCGCGCATTTTGCTTATGTAACCAACAATATCGAGAGCGTGATTGAGCGCCTTATTGATGCGGGTTTCCCTATTGCCAAACCTGGAGCTGAAGAACCTTATCGCAAAAACGTTTACTTTGTTGATCCTGCGGGCTTTGAAATCGAGTTTGTAGAGTACTTGAGTGATGATCCCAAGCTGCGTAATGCCACGTAGTAGAACTCGCAATCGAGTTGGTGTACTAGAGCAAGATTGTTCGAAATAAAACGTCTAAGAAAGGGTGCTAGGAAGACTCACAGAAAAGGGCATTGTGGAATATTCCGCAATGCCCTTTTTATATCTATTAGCTGATTGGCTAGCTGATATTTACTCTGCTAGTCGCTTAGTCGCTTAGTCGCTTAGTCGCTTAGTCGCTTAGTCGCTCAGTTGCTCAATTGGTTACTTAGCCTTAAACGGTACTAACAGCTGTTTGCCAAACACATTGATCAAGGCTCCTGTTACGATCAGGCCACCACCTAGGTAAGTCCAAACGGATGGTATCTCATTGAAGATCCACACTCCTAACAACGCTGAGAATACGATTTGAACGTATGAGTAAGCCGAAGCTTTACCGGCAGCTTGAGTTTGCATCGCCTTGGTTAAACCGTATTGGCCTATCTGAGTGAAAATCCCGACCAGAACCAACATAATGGTTAAGAATAAGCTCGGCCATACAAAGTCGTTCCAGATCAGGGCTGTTGAGATTGGAAGAGCAACCAGCGGAAAATAGAAGATGATCACCGAGCTATCTTCAGTTTGGCTAAGCTTTCTCACAATTACATAAGCAATTGAGCTACCAAACGCGCCCAATAACGCCACCATAATGCTGAACATGGGTAACTCGCTGTTTACGCCACTGTTCATGCTTGGTTGTACCATCACCAGCAATCCCGCGAGGCAGAATGCTATGCAGATCATGGTCGACTTTTGCACGCGCTCTTTGAGGAACAACACGCCAAGCAACGCGGTAAACACGGGATGTACGTATTGTAGAATGGTTGCTTCTGCTAATGGCAAGGTGGTGACAGCGTAGTAAACACACATTAACGCCGCAGTACCGACAGCACCACGCACGAACAAGAGTGGTTTGTTATTACCCCAGATCGAAATGCCTTTTCGTTTTACGTCGATGTAGCTGATGATCAAAGACACCAAAGCCCTTGCTGCAACAATTTCAAATACAGGTATGCCGTAATTGCTGATGTATTTCACACAAGCAGACATCAGTGCGAATCCAAAAGCGGAGAGGATCATGAACCTAACCCCAACAGGGATCATTGAAACAGAGAAAGAAGGCATAAAAATATCAATCGGGTGAGGGAAGGGGAATCATAGCTTAATTTAAGAGAGTCGACCAAAGCCTTTGTCTTGCTCTATTACACCAAACCATTGATATTGCTGTGCGAGTGATTTCAGCAACTCGATCTCTTTTGCTGTCTCTTCCCTCAGCCACTCAATAAGGTCATTGATGATAGGCGTGTGTGTACGCTGGTGCATGAAGTAAGTCCAAGCACTGTGTTGAATCTTTGCATCCTTAGGGCAGTACAAGAAGCCCCGTTGTAGATCCTGCAAAACCAACAGTAAATCCGTCACCGTGACCCCTTCACCCGACAAGCAAGCACTGAGTGCCATATCCAAAGACAAGAAGCTGGTATTTCTAACGGGCTTTTTCGGTGGGAACTCGACATCAGCCAGCCACACTTTCCAGTCGTGATGATCTAAGGTCGGGTGGAGCCTTGGTAAGGTTAATATCGAATCGAGGTCAGTATCTTTGTTCGTTAAACTAGTCGAACAGACTGGCGCCATAAACTCTTCACGCAAGAAGGTGATGTTAGGTGCCTTGTCATAGCGTTTTTTGAAGCGCGTGTGAAAGATCAGTAGGTCATATTCGCTGCTGTTGATCGATTCGTCTTCCTCAATCACAGGCACAATGACGATTTCATAATCTTGATAACGCTCGTTTAATTCCCGGACTTTAGAGATCAATACGCGCGTCGCGAAACTCAAAGTCGCTTTGATCACAATACGTTTCTGCTTTGGCTCACCCCAAGAAGCAATAACCGTTTCGACATTGGCATAGCTTTCACGTAAAGCCACGTACAAATCGTGACCATGTTCTGTTAATTCAATCGCTCGATGCTTACGAATAACCAATGATGCGTTTAACTCATCTTCAAGCTGTTTAATCTGACGGCTGATCGCACTTTGTGTCACATGCAGTTCATCGGCGGCCAGAGTAAAGCTCATCAGTCTTGCAGCAGCTTCGAAGGCTTTTAAGCCATTATGGGATGATGGCAAGCTAGGATATGGGGTCATAATTCGTTCGCATGAGTTTATGGAATGTTAGAGTCGCAAATTTATCAATTGAACGCCAGCCTCATCGATCGTATTTTGGGCGAAATTACCTGAGGCGCCCATGAAAAAAATACTCACTCTTGCATTCCCTTTGATCATTTCACAGCTGATCTCTATGGCGTTAGTCCTTACTGATGTTTGGATGATGTCGCGTATCAGTGTGTCAGCCCTTGCGGCTGGTGGCTTAGGCGCCTCTATCTACTTTTTCATCTTTATTATTGCGAGCAGCACCGTGGGTTGTGTCGCGAACTTGATTGCGATCGCTTACGGTCAGCGAGTGGCTCGTCCTGAGTTTGGTAACACACAAATTAGATTAGCCGTTAAAGGCGCAACCATGTTGGCATTCGTGCTCAGCGTGACCTTAATGGCCAGCTTCTGGTTTGCTCCGTTGGTATTAGAAGCAGCCAAACAGCCACCAGAAGTGATCACTTTAGCCATGGAATATGTCCATGCTTTGAAGTGGGTGATGTTGCCTTCGCTTATTTTGTTGGTACTGCGTGGATTAACCAGTGCGTTTGGTAACGTGCGCTCTATTCTGGTGATGTCTATTATCACGGTAATTCTAAATGTGCCAGTGAGCTACTTCTTAACTTTCCAATTAGGCATGGGTTTAACCGGTTTAGGGCTAGGTACGGCTATCGCGGCCTTTATCGTGATGGTTGGATACACGGTTTGGGTATTCAAGCGTGACGAGTTTAAGCAGTTCGCCCCTTGGTTAAACACAGAAGAGTATTCAATCAAATTAATGAGCCCTTTATTGATGATGGGTTTGCCTATTGGGCTCGCTGCATTACTTGAACATGGCTTGATATACGGCGGAACTCTGATGGCGGGGACGATCAGTATTGCTTCTCTAGCACTGCACCAAATCCTACTGCAATGCTTAAGCTTTACTTGGAACTTCAATTTCGGTTTCTCACAAGCTGCGGCGATTTTGGTTGGCCGTGATTTCGGTGCGGGTAACTACGAAGGCATCAAAAGAACCTCGATTCTAAGCTTTATATTGGTGTCGGTGTTGAGCGTAGCCTTATCTGCCGTGTTCATCATCTGGCCAGAAATGATCGCGTCTATCTTCAAGTTAGACGATGGTACGGGCGCAATGACTTCGCTATTGGCCTCTGTTATTTGGGTGGTTGCGTTGTGCTTTATTGTAGACGCTTGGCAGTTATTGGCGATTAACCTGTTGAGAGGGATGAAGATTGTCTCAATGCCAACCGTAATGACAGCCATTGGTTACTGGGTATTTGGTTTGCCAGCGGCTTGGTATTTGATGTCTAAGTTTGAATTGGCAGGAATCTGGGGCGGAATCGGTGTTGGTTTAGGTGTGACAGGTATTCTGCTGCTTATCCAGCTGATGCGTGTCATTCAAAAGAACAGTAAGTCTCCGGATCTCTCGACTCATGCTTATTCGTGATCTGCTTGTGATGCTCGCCTTTACCATGAAAGCTTGAACGATAAACTTTGTACTGCTGACCGAGAACTATCAATTACCAGTTACCAATTACCAGTTACCAGTTACCAGTTACCAGTTACCAATTTCTAATTACCAACAATGCGCTATCAGCTATCAGGTAAAAGCCCTGAATTGCGTACTTCGTAATTTAGACCTTGGTCTTACAGAAACCGAGCGTAAAGGTGGCTAGAATGATTTAAGTCGCTCACCGTTTTATCAAGGAAAATACAAATGGAAGTTGGATTGTTTTGGGCTGAGAAAGGAATGCTAGTACTTGGCGCTCTGTTTGTTTTGACGAGCATGATGCAGTACGGAAGACGCAGTAGTGATTGGAAAGGCGTGATTACTATGTTTTATAAGCGTATCCCAATGAATATTGCGGAATACAAATGGTACCGTTTGGGCATCGCTTTACTGGTGTTTGCTGTGGTTATTCGTTTCGCATTACTGATTCTATGGCCTACATATCAGTTTTAGCTCCCTTGTACTCATTATGTAAAACGGATAAAAACGTCAACCTGATAAACGCGTAGTAGGCGATCAACACGAACAGTTGAGCAAACATGTATAGTTGAGCAAACATGTATGGCTGTTGCGTGAATCGGCAAGTCGAGCCTTAGTAGGCTACTTATTAAGGCTGTTATTCTATAAATTATCGCAGTCAATTCATGAAATAGTGCAATTACTTTATAAAAAGGCTTGTTACTATCTCTGTAGCATATTGTTTTTCATAAAGAATAATCAGAGATAATCGAATATCCGCTTTTCCCATCAATCTGACTAATAATCTACATATAAATTCATTCACCCCGTACCTGATACGATAATGATCTGTTACACTCCTCGAAATTAGCTTTAATTTGTCGGTGGTGCATTTATGTCGTTCCCAGTTCTTATATGTGATGATTCTGCATTAGCAAGGAAGCAGATGGCTCGATCACTGCCTAGTTCTCTAAATGCAGATATAACTTTTGCTGTTCATGGGCTTAATGCACTTGAAGAGTTAGCTCAAAACCAGTTTAAACTGATGTTCCTCGACTTGACCATGCCAGAGCTAGATGGCTATGGCACATTGGAAGAGATGCAACGCTTAGGTGATAACACACCTGTTGTCGTTGTTTCCGGTGACATCCAGCCAAAAGCGCAGCAGAGGGTCATGGACCTTGGTGCTAAAGCGTTTTTACAAAAACCGATCGATAAAGAAGCGTTAAAAGGCATTTTACGTGAACTTGTTGAGCCGCCAACGCAGCCTCAGGTGGTTACCCCTACCGCTTTAGATCTCCCAATACTACGCAGACGCGATATCTACATGGAAGTGGCGAACGTAGCAATCGGCCGCGCCGCCGATGCACTGGCGCGCCATTTTGATGTATTTGTCCATTTACCACTACCGAACGTGAATATTTTGGAAGTGAGTGAATTGCACATGGCACTTCGCGACTTAGCAGACAACGACCAAGTGTCGGGTGTTTGCCAAGGCTTTAGTGGAGAAGGTATTGCAGGTGAAGCGTTAGTCTTGCTGAGTGATTCCAGTGTGAGCGATCTTAAAAAGCTCATGAAGGTGCCAACAGAAAGCGAACAGTTAGAAGAACTAGAGCTGTTGATGGATGTGTCTAATATCCTTGTGGGTTCATTCCTGAATGGGTTAGGTGAGCAGTCAGAAGTTCGTTTCTTCCAGAGCTCTCCGGTGTTGCTGGGTCAACACATCTCAATCGATTCCGTTATTGAAAATACCGGCGGCTCATTCAAGAAAACGATGACTTTCGAAGTCAGCTATAACATAGACGGCACTTCAATCCGTTGTGACCTTCTATTCATGTTTGTTGATGAATCTTTGCCACTTCTAGATAATAAATTGGCCTACCTAATGGAGGAGTTTTAATATGTTGAATCTTCCTGCTGAATTTGAACAGTTCCACTGGATGGTGGACATGGTTCAGAACGTCGACATGGGGCTGGTGGTTATTAATCGCGATTTTGAGGTGCAAGTTTGGAATGGCTTCATGACTCACCATAGCGGTAAGCAATCACATGATGCTATCGGTAAGTCGATCTTTGAGTTATTCCCTGAAATCCCAGAAGAGTGGTTTAGGCTGAAAACCAAGCCAGTCTATGATTTAGGTTGTCGCAGCTTTATTACATGGCCACAAAGACCTTACCTGTTCAAGTGCCGCAATGTTCGCCCTGTTACTCAACAAGCTGATTTCATGTACCAGAACGTGACGCTAAACCCGATGCGTTCGCCTACTGGACAAATCACGTCATTGTTCTTATCGATTCAAGATGCGACGGCAGAAGCGTTAAGCGCTCAAAAGAATTAACACCTGTCTTAATTCGATACTCAATAGCTTGTAAAGAACAATTCAAAACATCGAATAAAAATGGCTAAGGTTAATTACCTGAGCCATTTTTTTTGCTTTTTATTCTTCAAATCTAATCTTTCCCTTAGATTTTTACGTCAACCAATCTTCTTTTTCTATGCGCTTTACTGAATGTTCCAGGTTACATGAACGAAAGGGCAGCCACGAAATGTGCTTTCGGCGCGGCAATGCAACGGGTGGATAGAAGATGGATTTATAAAGTTTGAGTTTGAAAGCTTCATTTAGTGGAGTGCGAGGGCTGAATTATCAAACCCAAGTGAGTATTGGCCTCTAGATTGAGTCGTTTTCACTCTACTTTTCCAAGTGACCGCAAAACAGAAACGTCACCAGACTGCCCAATTTGGTCAAAAACAGATAAAAATTAGAAAAAAAATCGAATTTATTTAAGAAAAAAGGCATTTTTTTGTTGGAGAAAAGTGTGGTTTTTATGTGATTTCGAGGCACTTTCTTCACATATTTGCTTAATGAAGGCGATATTGTGTGAAAAAGAGAGGAAAACGATTGCGCAATAAACCGACAGCGTGTGCGTGATTGGTTCGCTAAGTTATTAATTAGTAAGAATTTAGTGGGAAAGTGTTACTTGGGAGGTTTTACCAGATATGGAATCTTCGAGAGGATAGCATAAAAAAAAATGAAATATCAGACTTGCTGTTACTAAATCACGACCTATAATGCTGAAAACCGGAGCGTCTGCCAACGCTCCGGTTTTTTTGTGTCCGAAGAAAAGTAAACTCGTCTGCCAACGGTTTTACTACGCATTTCGCGAGAGACACATAATTTTATGAATCAAGGAAAACACCATGCGTATCGAACAAGAACTTAAGTTAGGTTTCAAAGATGTACTCTTCCGTCCGAAGCGTTCTACCCTTAAAAGCCGTTCTCAAGTTGAATTAACCCGCGATTTTACATTCAAGCATAGCGGTCGTCAATGGTCTGGTACTCCAGTAATTGCAGCGAACATGGATTCGGTAGCAAGCTTTGAAATGGCAGCTGCTCTAGCAGAGCACGGTGTTATGACTGCAGTACACAAGCACTACACAGTAGAGCAGTGGGCTGAGTTCGCTAAAACAGCAGACAAGAAAACACTGAACAACGTTTTTGTATCAACAGGTACATCTGAAGCTGAGTTCGAGAAAGTTAAGAAGATCATGGCGCTTAGCGAAGAGTTTGTATTCATCTGTATTGATATCGCTAACGGCTACTCAGAACACCTAGTTGAGTTCGTACAAAAAGTACGTGCTGAATTCCCGACTAAAGTTATCTCTGCTGGTAACGTTGTAACGGGTGACATGGTTGAAGAGCTAATCCTAGCGGGCGCAGACATCGTTAAGGTTGGTATCGGCCCTGGTTCGGTTTGTACTACTCGTGTTAAAACAGGTGTAGGTTACCCTCAACTTTCTGCAATCATCGAGTGTGGCGACGCAGCACACGGCCTTGGCGGCATGATCATCGGTGACGGTGGCTGTTCATGTGCGGGTGACGTATCTAAAGCGTTCGGCGGCGGTGCTGACTTCGTAATGCTAGGCGGCATGCTAGCTGGTCACTCTGAGTCAGGCGGTGAAGTTGTAGAGCAAGACGGTAAGCAATACATGAAGTTCTATGGCATGTCTTCACAGTCGGCTATGGACAAGCACTCAGGTGGTGTTGCTAAGTACCGTGCTGCAGAAGGTAAAACTGTTTTACTTCCATACCGTGGTTCAGTTCACAACACAATTTCTGACATCCTTGGTGGTGTACGTTCAACTTGTACATACGTAGGTGCAGCAAAGCTTAAAGAGCTAACGAAGCGTACGACTTTCATCCGTGTACAAGAGCAAGAGAACAACGTATTCGGTAAAGAGTAACGTTTAAAACGATTGTTTAAATTTTTAAGAATTGAGCCACTTTAGAGTGGCTCTTTTTTTACCTGAAATTTGGCAAGTGGCGACAAAGTGGCGACAGCCGAAAAAAAATTTTGTGGCGAGAGGTTACAGGTTAGAAAGAGGGTTATGGATAATTGCTTCAGATAGATGATCAGGTGCGAAGTGGGCATAGCGCATCGTCATGCTGACGTTGGGCGGTCAGCTTAGAGCATCCAACCGCAGAGCAGGTGTTCGACACCCTTTCAGGTTTAACAGGGCTTGAGTTCAACTTGCCTGATGCGGATTACATCAAAACCACCATTCCAAACTTTGTTTGCCAGGGTACGGGCTATCAATGTTTAGAACAAGTCGCCAAGGCGTTCTCTATTCCTGATTGTGTTTGGTTCCAACATACTGATCAGGTCGTGTACTTCGGTTCGCATCAAAATAGTCACTTCCACAATAAACCGATGGTACTACCGGAAGAGTTCACCAGTCGTGAAAGTGGTAACAGTGTCACTTTTGTACCATTCCCAAAGCTTAGACCGGGCAGAGCCATGAACGACAAGCGCGTCAATCGAGTTGATTTAATTCAAGACGAAATGACCGCTTATTGGAAGGCTGAACAATCCGAGGTACCACCAAAGAAACGTGAAACGCTGCAGAACTTCCCAGAGTTGGCAGCAGGTTTTCATTTGCCTAAGTTTGGCCGTGTTGAGGTAGTGAGAGACACCGCGACAGGCGGGCAAGTTGCTGACCCATTCCGCCCAAGGTTTGCAATAGATGTTCAGGTGCTCGATGAAGACTTAAATCCAGATAGTAACGTGCCTGTCTATCGTTCGATTCCATTGCCTGTTCACATGAGTGGACATGAATCTGGATTGCTGTCTTACCCTTTAGAGGGAACATTGGTTGAAATCGCTTTCGCCTATGGCCGCAATGACAGACCTATCATTCGTGGTATTTATGGTCGTGAATATGCGTTGCCGTCAATAGAGCCCGGTGAGCAACTGCAGCAGCAACGTGAAGAGGTAAGCACCCGAATTGATGCAGCAGGAAATACAACCCAGAAGACCGACCAAACACAAAACCAACGAGCATTTGAAAAGCATGATCAAGCAGAACGTTACCGGGGGGAATTTGGTCAGATCCATATTTTGGTAGATGAGCACAGCATTGAAGAAGTGATCGGCAAAAAGCTTATTGAAGCACTAGGCGCCATTAACCTAATTGCAGGTGATGACATCGTTCTCGGCAGCTTGGGTAACATGCAGACCGCGACCGCGGGCGAATTGGTGGAGACGATTGGAAAAGTACGCCGAAGCATTGCTGCAGAACACCAATGGTTACAAGCACCCAAAACATGGATTGGTTCAAAAGAAGAGAACGTGCTGATTTTGCTGTCTGAACTTATGCAGGTAGTGAAAGAACTAGCGGACACATTGGCCAGCCACACGCATAGCGGTGTTGTAGCTGGGTCATCAACAACCCAAGCCCCAGTGCAAGAAAGTGGCATTCGTGGTCATGGATCGGATAGCTCCAAACTTAACGTGCGATTAATCCCATTGATTCTTTAATCTGATTGATAACTTAATTGTTATTAATTGGGGTTATTTTCTAGGGGAGGGACTCAATTTATATATTTAAGGGGATTCTCCATCTGAAAAAGTGAAAAGAACCAGCGAGCTTTCTGTATTATTTCGAACTTATTTTAATTAAATCATGATTTTAACTATGAATTTACGTTCGATTATTACCGCCTGTGCGCTGCTGAGTTGTAGCCACACCTTTGCTAGTGAGCCTGAAACGGTGACTTGCGAATCAAATAAACCAGGAACCGTCATGGTTCAAGAAGATGAGTTGTTTGTGGTCGTCAATGACGCACTCATCCGCAATTCAGACTACTGGCAAAACTTTCTGGATGGCAACATTCAGCTCTGCACCACTCACGTAACAGACATGAGTGACCTGTTTTCTAAAGACCAATACTTCAATCAGGACATCAGCCGCTGGGATACCTCCCGTGTTACCAATATGGATCGCATGTTCTCCGGCGCTAAGCGCTTTGACCAAGATTTGACCTACTGGGACGTCAAGCGCGTCTCACGCCATATCGACTTCGCAAAAGACAGTGGTCTTTCTAAAGATAGTCTTCCAATTTTTACGCAATAACGTCTATTCAATCCTAGGAAAATACAATGAAAAGAACCATAACCTCACTTCTAGTAGGCGCCACCGCGCTTGCTAGCCAAGCCGCTTTTGCTGCTGATATCTCAGTAAAGTGCCCTGACCAACCTGTTAACTCCGTGATGCTTGAAAATGGTCAAGTTTATGTGGTGGTCGATAATGCACTTATTCGAGATAAGACTATGTTGGATTATCTTGAGAGAGGACAAATTCGGTTTTGCACCACACAGGTGACGGATATGACGTACGTATTTCTGGAGCGTAAATCGTTTAATGCAGATATCGGTTCTTGGGATGTTTCGAGTGTGACCAATATGAGTGGCATGTTTTCTGGTGCAAGTGAATTCAACCAAGACATCGGTTCTTGGGATGTTTCGAGTGTGACTGACATGAGTAGTATGTTTAGAAGGGCAAACGAGTTTAACAAGGATATTGGTAATTGGGATACGGCAAGTGTGACTCGTATGAGTGAAATGTTTTTTGACGCAGATGCTTTTAATCAAGACATAGGCTATTGGGATACATCAAATGTGATTAGTATGCATCAGATGTTCGCTTTGTCATCTTTCAATCAAGATATAGGTTATTGGGATACTTCCAAAGTGAAGGATATGTCATGGATGTTCTATCGTACAAAAAACTTTAATCAAAAGATAGGTTATTGGGATACCTCGAATGTAACCACTATGAGCGCAATGTTTGGGAAGAACATGTACTTTGAACAAGATATTGGTCGCTGGGATACATCTAGTGTGACCGATATGTCTAGGATGTTCGAAGAGAACTTGGCATTTAAACGAGATATCGGTGATTGGGATGTGTCAAATGTAATCAATATGGATCAAATGTTTGCTTTCCGGTTTAGATCTTATGGATTCAATCAAGACATAAGTAAGTGGGACGTATCGAAAGTCGTTGGGATGGAGCGCATGTTTGACAGAAATGTTAGCTTTAGTGCGGACTTAAGCAACTGGAATGTAAGCAATGTTACAAGGCATGGTGCTTTTGCTCGAGATAGTGGCTTGACTGAAGAACAACTGCCATATTTTGTAGACTAATTATCTATCGGTCTAGCTAAACAAAGGCCAGTGTTGATGGATTCAACGCTGGTTTTTTGTTTACAAGTGATGCTGGGATAACAGAGCGCATAAAGTCCAATAAAAAGTGGCGGCAAAAATGGCGGCATTCATTGCAAAACAGCGTTATTTATGGGTATAAATCGCCACTTGTTACTGTTTTTATATACACTAATATTAGAGTAAATCGTTGATTTTATGTAATATTACTTGTTTTCGTTAAGTTCTACGGCATGTCTTCACAGTCGGCTATGGACAAGCACTCAGGTGGTGTTGCTAAGTACCGTGCTGCGGAAGGTAAAACTGTTTTACTTCCATACCGTGGTTCAGTTCACAACACAATTTCTGACATCCTTGGTGGTGTACGTTCAACTTGTACATACGTAGGCGCAGCAAAGCTTAAAGAGCTGACTAAGCGTACAACTTTCATCCGTGTACAAGAGCAAGAGAACAACGTATTCGGTAAAGAGTAATCTGAACGAGTTCGAATAGTTTGAAAATCAAGAGCCGCTTTTTAGCGGCTCTTTTTTTGTTTGGGACTTATAAAAACATTATTTAGTGGGAACGTATCAAGACCGGAAGTTGTATATTTTTTATCCCTTTAATATCAACAATTTAGTAAATGTTTAAATGTGTGTTACGTACACGCATTGTGATATCATAGAGACATAATTCCCTGCAGTTTTTTGTATGAACCAGTTAAATAAACACAACACTTCTCTTCGTGATTTACTTGAACTAGAAGAAAACCAATTAGATTCCAATATCTTAAGCTCACTAGTCGACCTTGATTCTATCGATCTCGTCTTAAGGGAATGCTTAACTATTGATGAAATGAGGGAAGCTGGAAGTTTTTTTACTGGTTCGGAATTGGCGGCATCAGCTGTAAATGCCTTTCAGTCACCTATAACGTTCGATTCTGTGGTATTGGACCCAACGTGTGGCGCTGGTAATTTGCTTATTGAATGTTCGCGAAGGTTAGATGTGGAATCTACTCTGTCTGAAACACTTAATAAGTGGGGGAAGGTTCTTCATGGGTTTGATATCCATGAATCTTTCGTTGAAGCTACACGACTAAGAATAGTTATTGAAGCTTTATACCGAGGTGCAAAAAAAGACTGCAGTATCGATACTGCTATAAAATTTCTTACCAACATCAAACATCAAGATGCTTTGGCAGTATGTCCTGACTCTATCAGCAATGTGACCCATGCAATAATGAACCCTCCTTTCACTATATGGCCATCTCCAAAAGAGTATTATTGGAAAGAAGGTAAAGTGAACGCTGCTGGTATTATTTTTGACCAATATTTAAGGGTGCTTTCAGAAGATTGTCAAGTCAGTGCAATTCTGCCAGACGTACTTCGTTCAGGTAGTCGTTACGAGGACTTTAGAAGTTTTTGTTCTAGCTTATTTGAAGCTCAATGCTCAGTTTGGGGAAGTTTCAACACAAAGACAAATGTTGACGTATTCGTATTGTCAGGTGTGATTAAACACGAAGGTACAACACAAATCGCTTGGTTCGAAGATATTGGAGAATATACCAGATTATCGGATCTGTTTGATGTTCGAACTGGCCCGTTAGTCGCGTATCGAGATGCAAAAGAAGGGGAGAGCTATCCTTATTTTCATCCTAAAAATTCAATAGCTTGGAATATTATTACTCAGGTTGATGAAGAACGAAAATTCTCGGGAACAGTACTTATGCCACCATTTATAGTTGTAAAAAGAACTTCTAGTCCTAGTGACCGTTATCGCGCGTCTGCCAGTATTATTCATGTGAAAAAGTTAACAGCGGTTGAAAATCACATGATTGTTGTAACTCCTAAAAGTGGAACTCTAAAAGACTGTAAGAAACTACTAAAAATATTAAAATCAGATAGAACGAATGTTTTTTTGAATGATAGAGCTAGAATGCGCCACTTGACAGTATCTGTGGTAAAAAGCATCCCGATAGATTGATATAATTGAAAATTTATCGGGATTTATAGATTATTTGTTAAATAATATTTTCATATTTCTCTGTAATAACGTAGTCTGATTTTCTCTCCTGATTCTAGCTTTATTTGTGTTTTCATATAAATAAAAATAATTCTCAGAATAATGTGTAAGTTCAGACTGTACATACTCCATTAACATGAAGATAAAATCTCTCACCTTATAAATGTTTTTTAAGCTGAGATCAAATTCTTGTGAGTCTGGATCTACTTTTGTTCCATGTCCTATTGCATTTCTTTGGTTTAACAGATTCTCATCAATATATTTTTCACGACCTTTTATGATAACTATTTCACCAATACCAACAATTTTAAGAAATGAATTGAGAATTTTTAAATTTAGATTGTCATGTGTGTTGATGAAATCTTTATTCTTTTCTTTAATAATTGAATTTGGAAGATTGAACTTAGCTTCATTGGAATCGTAAAACTTTTCTACTAAATTTAGTTCGTTTGTCAGAGTTAACGAATTATTTGACTCGTAAGCACTTTTTATCTGGCCTTTTAGAGATATGGCTTCAAAGTTGAAAGTTAGATTTCTCAACGGGACTTTTTGGTCAGAAACATATTTAAGGTAATGCTTACATGCATTTTTGACGTAGCCTTCCCAGTGTGAATAGATCAGAAGAACAGCTGATTTCATTATCAAATGTTCATTACTGCTATTTGCAAGAAACAACTGGTCACCAATTTCTTTCTTTCTCCAATCTAAGTCTTCTATCAAGTGGTCTAGAAATACTTCTAAATTATCTTGCTTGGCCATTAGCTGAAATATTCAATTGTAAATTGGTTAATGTCTTTGTATCTTTTGATCGCTCTTACACCGCGGCGGAATGAATCGGTCACAGCTTGTTCGCTATATATATCTTTGATTAGTTGACAGATTTCGTCGTCGCATTTTTCTTCTAAACTAGAAATGTTTTTTGATATGCCTATAGTTAACATTTCATAGACAGACACGTTGAAACTTCCTCTGAACCTTGTGCCATCAAATTTTTTGAAAGAGCTATCTGATAGTAACCTGTCAAGTAGAATAAAAGTTGCCTTAAAGTCATTAATAAATGCTTCTCTATCAGCAACTTCAATCAATCGAACGGTTTCCTTATCAATGAAATCATCAAGAACAATTTTGTTGATTGATCCATAGCTAGAATAATTAACTTTATTAGTATAACCAATAAAGGTTCTTAGAATGAGCTCCATGTGTTCTTCTTTTTCAAGGTCATCTTCCTTCAAAGAAATACAACTTAGAAATTCAGGGAAGTTTTTTAGGTCGTTGAGAATGTCGAAAAATGAAGCGTCGATCATTAAAATTACACAGTTTCTAACTTCTTGTGCCGTTAAGTGTGATCCGCCAGTATTTAGCCTTTGAAATAGTTCATATGGAGCTTCTGTACTACTTTGAGATAAAATGATACTTACGCTTAATTTTGAACGACGGATCAACCGTTGAGTCGACATCGGTAGCGTATCCCATGTTTGACCTTCGAGGGCAGGGATGTAATTGCAAGTGTCTAATACTAGAGGGTCATGCCCTTCTAATACGCCAAAGAGTTGAAAAATTGTAGATAGACGCTGTACACCGTCAACAATGTTCCATGTATGGTCTTCGTTTTGAGCAACAAATAATTCTGGGATAGGTATTCCAATTAAAATTGATTCAATCAATTTAGTTTTCTGATGATCTTCCCAGCGAAACAATCGTTGGTACGCAGGGTCAAGAATCAGGTCTCCATCACGATATAGATTTACGAGCTCACCGATAGACATAGAATAACCATCTGTTCTAACAGTGTGGGATGCGCTTTCTATTTGCTCTACAATTTTATCTTGGATTTCTGTTGCCATCGTTTTTCCATTTAAATATTTGATAATGAGACACTAAATAGATCTAGGTGTATATATTACTAGAAATTATACCACCGTTACTTTTATCACTAACGTAACTCTTCCCATAACCTTTACTTTTAGAGTCGCTCCGTTAGAGTTGGTCGCTAGCATCTTGCCTGGTAAGCTCTGAATGTCGTTATCTACTAGGCCTGTGTTACTTACTGCTTTGTGAGCGCCCTTATCGACAACAAATGTATATCCATTGTGCTCGATGCCCATCATATACAAACCACGCTTAGATTGACTTAAAAGCTCGTTTCAAAGCCTATGAAATGTTTAATGACATATAGAATATCATTATGATCTCATATCAAGTAGCTCTAAATCTGTATTTTATGACTTACAACAGTTACTTACGGGTTTTAGGCCAATTATGAATGCGTTAGTTTGGGTTGTTGAATAGAGATAGAAGTTATTGAACAAGGAGGGAGGGGACTTTGACTTATAGGCACTCTAGGGAAAAGCGGCTCAGTAGGTTACCACTGAGCCCTATTATCAGACTTTACTTCTTTTACTTCGCATAATTCGAAGGAAACAGTGCTCGTTTCGCTTCTTCATCACGTTCGGTTTTAAATTCGATGTCTTTGCCTGTTTCGCGGGCGCGCAGTGCAGCAGGGCGAGTGTTGATTGCGTTAAACCAACGCTTCAAGTTCGGGTAAGGTTCTAAGCCTTCTTCACCAAGCACGACTGGTGCTTTATCAATCCAACCCCATGCAGCGACATCGACAATGGTGTACTCATTTCCGACGAAAAACTCACGACCTTCCATGTGCTTCTCTAACACTTCGTAGTGACGTTGTGCTTCGCGAAGATAACGATTTACCGCGTAATCTAAGCCTGCTGGCGCTGCATGACGGAAGTGTACAGACTGCCCAGAGTATGGACCAAGTCCGCTGGCGATAAACATCATCCAAGAGAGCAGTTCGGCTCTGTCTTCTGGTTGTCCACCAAGCTTGCCTGTTTTCTCTGATAGGTACAAAAGGATAGCGTTTGAATCGAACACGCGTTGCCCATCGTCTTCAATGGCTGGTGTTTTACCGTTCGGGTTAATCAAACGATATTCCGGAGTGTGCTGCTCACCCTTTAAGGTATCAACAGGAACGAGTTCAAAATCTAGGCCTGTCTCTTCTAGAAACAGAGCGATCTTCATTGGGTTGGGTGTTTGGTGAAAATAAAACTTAAGCATGGGGTAACTCCTTGTATTGGTAATTCATTAAAGCACCACTTGAACGGTCGTTCAATAATTGATTTCAAATTGTTTGAAAATACGTCGATTCGTATTTAGAAGCCATACGTTTAGAACTTCGTTATCAGGGGGGAGAATTAGCATCGAACAATTCAGTGTGCTGGATTTTAAGTTGCTGAAAAAAGGAGCTTAAATCAGCTTAAAGCAGCTTTTTTGATTCGTCGTTTTATGTGGAGTTTGGCTTTGTTATGGGTGGTTTCTGCGGAATAGGGCGTATGTAATCCTCAGTTAGATATTCCAAAATTACCGATGAATTTCCCTTTAAACCAAAATTATCTCGATACACAGGCTTATTGGTAAGTTCAAAATCGTGATCTGTTGCCACACCTTATGCAACAAATGAATATTAACCTCGGAGATTCTGGTGTGGTTCACAGTTTTTTAATCTTAGGGACTTACATTGGTGAGCAAATCTGATGTGAACACTTAACGACACAGGATCTTTCCATGAAAAAGAATATTATCGCCCTCGCTCTTGGTGGCATGCTCGCTTTTGGCGCAACACCTTATTCTTTTGCTGCTAACGATGGCGCAGTACAGGCTTCAGCGGATTACGCGCAGTTGGTGACTAAGCGACAAGTTGTCGACCAATTACTTCTTGATGCGTTGCAGGCGTTTAAGTCTCCGGCAAGAATTTCTCACGCGGGCTTCACGGCTAAAATGCCAAGCAACATGGAAATAGTGACTAACCGATTGTTAGAAGCTTACCAGCTAGAACCTTACCGTACTGATTTGTTGATCTCGGCAGCGAACGCTCAGATCTACAACAAGAACGCAGAACGCGCTATTGAGTTGTTTGAACAAGCACTGACGGTTGCGCCAGACGATGTCGACCTTCATGCGTATCTAGCGGTTTGGCAGCGATTTGAAGGTAATGACAGTGAATCGAATAAGCACATGGAGAAGCTGGAAAGCCTGAATAAAGGCAAAGCAGAAGACATCAAACGTATCTTTGCTACGGTCGACCGCGTGTTAGAAACTCCTCTTAAAGAGTCTGCGGATAAGGGACTGTTGAGCGACCACGGTGCCATTGTTACTTTGGGTTACGCGCTTAACCCTGATGGTTCTATGCATGAGATCTTGATTGAACGTCTTGAAACGACATTAGCAATGTCGAAAGCGAACCCAGACGCGATGATCGTGTTAACCGGCGGCGTGCCTAAGAACCATAAGACAGAAGGCAAGTTAATGGCGGATTGGCTTATCTCAAAAGGGGTAAGCAAAGACCGTATCATTGAAGAGAACTACGCGACCAGCACGGTAGGCAACGCCTTGTTCAGTAGCTATGCGCTTGCTCGCCATGATATTAAGCACGCGACCATTATTAGCTCGGCAAGCCATGTTCGTCGTGGTCAAACTCTGTTTGAAATTGCGAGCTGGCAAACGGGTCCTCAGGGCATTACCTTCGATACGGTTTCTTACCCAGATAAGCCATTAGAAGATCTTAAGAAAGCGAGCAGTGGTGAGCTTCTAGGCATCTACCGTGACGCACTGAGAACGTATGGTATGTGGAGCTACCGCTCTTACCCATTAGAGTCTCGCTAAGCCCAAGGATTATTTGCGTTTGGGAAAAGCACAGTTCGTGTTAAACCAAAGCTTCACTTGCTAGTACAATCGAGCACAGCTAGATGGTATGCTGTGCTCCTACTTAATTTAGTGTTTCAAAGGCAAAAAAATGAACCCGATTTTAGCAATGTTGAAAGAGAACAATATTAGCGACGAGCAGATCAGCGAGATATTCAAAACGTTGACCGAGAACCCTCTTGCAGCAATGGCGACAATCAGCCAACTTGGTTTACCACAAGATAAGCTTCAAATGCTGATGGGTCAGGTAATGCAAAACCCTGCGCTAATCAAAGAAGCAGTTGAAGAGCTTGGCCTAGATTTTTCTAAGGTTGAAGCCGCTAAAGAGCAACTTCAAAAATAAGTGAGTTTGACTGAGCTGATATCGTCTTAGCTTAATCAAAATTCAATGAAAAGGTCGTTTAAGTTCAGCAATAGGCTGTCTTAACGGCCTTTTTTGATCTTGGTGGCGATTATTCACTTTGATCAAGTTGCTTACATTCATCCTCTCCGACTCTATACATACCGACCATTCCACCACAATTGACAGCAACCTTGCCAAATACGTGCGACTACTGACAATTTACTTACTAGACTTAATTAACCTATGTGCGACCTGATATGTGCACCTTGATGAACAGAGTTTTTGGATGAAGACAGCCCTAAATAACAGGGCTAACTGATTTGGGCCATAAGCGCGGTTTGTCCATGAGTCACATTAAGGAAAAGAATAAGAGGGCAACAAACTAAGCCCTCTATTAAGCAGTGATTTATAGGACATGAGTTATGAAGTATTTAAAGGAAACCGCTTTAGCAAGCCTTGTGCTGGCTGGGCTTGTTGGTTGTGGCGGTGATTCAGGTTCATCAAGCAGCACGACACCTATTACCTTGAGCGTAAGTGATGCGCCCATTGATGATGTTAAAGACGTCACTGTGACATTCAGTAAGGTGGCTTTACTTCCGGGACAGGGAGGTACGCCATTGGTTTATGACGTGTATAAAACGGACGAAAACGGTAACTACGTGGACAAAAACGGCGATCCATTGCCAGATGGTGAGGATCCGATTCCATTAAGTGTGAATTTGTTGGATTACCAAGGTAGCGAGGCGCTTCCTTTGATTGAAAATGAGGTCATTCCGGTAGGCAGCTATAAGTTGTGTGTGTTTGCGAATGATGGCGATCATCCAACAGATCCATCTTACGTGGTAGAAAATGATGATACGAATCGTGAGTTAACGGTGAAAGGTAATGGGGCGTGCCCGCAAGGTGTGGGTAAAGAAGATAACGCAGGTGTACTTTACTTTAATGATTCATTTAACGTGAACCAACAAAGTAACGACTTTGTTGTCGAGTTCGATCTTCGACGTGGGCTAAAGAACAGTTCAAGTCTCCCTGATTACACCATTCAAAGAACGTCTGTGAGCCTTATCAATACGGTTGAGACAGGAAACATTGAAGGTACTGTAGCGACAACAACTTTTGGAGCTTGTAACCCTACAAATGACAATACATTCGTTCAGTCGGTGTACTTGTATGAAGGTGACATCGTTAAAGCTGACATGGCACCAATTGGTGGTCCAGCGGAGAAAAAACCGATCACTTCAGCGTCAGTGACATTGAATAAAGCGAAGACCAACTATGAGTTTTCTCTGGGCTTCATTGATTCAGGCACTTACTCTTTAGGCTATACCTGTACTGCACAGCATGACAGTGATGAAGACAATGCCGATCCGGTTGCTGATGGTTTTGAAATCTATGCTGTTGAAAATAGTGTTCAGGTAGTGATTGGTCAGAACAGCCAAGTATCGTTTTAAACCTTTAACGTGATTTACCACTCTAATAAATACGGCCTCTCAATTAGAGTAGAGGCCGTTTTTGATCATGTCACCTAGCTAGCATGAATTTGATGCGCATTAAGTGTGACTCTAGGGAAGTGATAATGTAACTTTGTATCTCTTACTTTAACCTAGCGAAATGTACTCCGGCGTTGCTCATGAAATCTAGCTTAAGCATTCGATCTTACACCAAGCAATTTAATACCCATGCTCATGATGACCATCATCAATTGGTATTGCCGATCCAAGGCAGTATTAATATCGAAATGGTGGGGTATGTTGGCAAAGTGGCCGTTGGCGAATGTGTGGTGATTCCGGTAACCACAGCGCATGCGTTTAAGGCGGATGAAGCCGCGCGGTTTATTGTCGCGGATATGGCGGAGTTGCCGCAGCATTTGTTAGAGCATGAGCTCTCGGTTTTCACGATAACGCCACCTTTGATGAGCTTCTTATTGTTTGTTGAGAAGCAGTTGGAATATCAGGTCGATAGTGGCATTGAGTCATCAGTTTTGGATGTGTTTTCATTGCTGTTAGAGCAACAACAAGTCAGCAAGAGTATCGACCCAAGAATCCGTACGGTACAAAGGCTGATAGCGGATAATTACGCCCAACCTCTCTCTATTTCACAACTTGCAGAAACGGCCTGTTTGAGTCCCACTCAATTCAAAAAACGCTTCAAAGAGTGCTTGGGCATCAGTGCGCTTAAATACATCACTCGCTATCGTATGGAGAAAGCTCAAGCCCTGTTAACCCATACCGATTTACCGGTTCAATTGATTGCTGAAAACGTGGGTTATAGTGATGTTTCTGCTTTCAGTCGTCGCTTCTCTCTGCACTCTGGGATGTCACCAAGGGCGTTTCTGGGCTCAATGAAAGAGAGTCTTTAGAAACAACAATAGCGTCCGTTCTGCAAACTAATTTTAAGGCATCTTCACTATTATCTATTTCAGAACTGAAAATTGGGTAATAGAAATGAATCTTGCCATCAATCGCGTTAACGAATTCCAAACGGGCACTTTAGCCATCTTGTTTGCTTCTATTTTATGGGGCACGACAGGCACCGCCGCAAGTTTTGCTCCTGATCTAAGCCCATTAGCAATTGGCGCTTTTTCTATGGGCGTCGGTGGCCTAATGCAAGCGGGCTTGGCGTATCGAAAAATCCTATTCGCTTTCGACAAGCTTTTACAGAACAAGAAGCTGTTGGCAGCGAGTACTTTGGCTTTGGCGGTCTATCCTTTAGCTTTCTATTCTTCAATGAAATTATCAGGTGTGGCGATTGGTACCGTGGTTTCGATTGCGACCGCACCTTTCTTTTCGGCACTGTTAGAGTGTCTGATTAGCAAAAAGAATAATATCAACAAACGTTGGCTCACTAGCTTTGCGATTGGTGTGGTAGGTATTGGATTGTTGGTGTTTTCAGAATCTTCATCGGCGAACGAATCCGGTGATGATCTCAAGCTGTTAGGTATTGGCTTAGGTCTGGTCGCTGGGTTGTGTTACGCCATTTATTCTTGGGCGACAAAAGCACTGATCGATAAAGGGATTAAGTCACAAGCGGCGATGGGCAGTATTTTTGGCCTCGGTGCGATGCTGTTGCTGCCAACGCTCTGGTTTACTGGTGATAACCTGTTTTCCTCACAGACCAACGTATTAGTCATCAGTTATCTTACGTTGATTCCACAATGCTTGGGTTATATCGCGTTCAGTTTTGGTTTACGCCATGTGACTGCGAGCAGTGCCAATCTGCTAACCTTGTTTGAACCGGTAGTTGCAGCGGTGCTTGCCGTCTGTGTTGTCGGTGAGTTGATTCCTTTTACAGGCTGGTTAGGTATGTCTCTGATTGTGCTGTGCTTGTTTATACAGTCGAAGCCATCTAAAGGAACGTTATAAGTATTTGTTTTGTTTTGCCTAATTGAAATATTTTCATGTGTAATTCTTATAATTGAATAAAATCAGTATCTCAGTTGTGAGAGTGCTGTTACTATCGCTATCAATAGTCGGGGGGCACATACCTTATTTGGTGTTTGCTGAGATCGTTAATCGAGACCCGTTGAACCTGATTCAGTTAACACTGGCGTAGGGAACTATAAGCACTCGATCTACGTCTGCACCCATGAAAGCTTTCATGAGCCTAATGCGACTTCTCCTTCGATCAGTGTTCGTTCTCCTACGTCTTGTAAGATAGTAGGAGCGACAATGACACACAGTTCTATTTCAAAAGATTTAACGCCAAAAGCCTCAACTCCAAAATCCTCAACACAGCAGCACTCTGCTGAAGGCACGATTCGCACGAATACTCCGATTGTTTTAACCATCGCGGGTTCTGACAGTGGCGGCGGTGCCGGTATCCAAGCTGATATTAAAGCCATGTCTGCTACCGGTAGTTTCGCTTGTTCGGTAATTACCGCTATCACTTCTCAGAACACGCAAGGCGTTTCCGCCATTTTTCCTATTCCACTCGACCATGTCGCTAGCCAGTTAGATGCGGTTTTTACTGATCTGAATATCGTAGCTGTGAAAGTCGGCATGTTGGCCGATTCGCAAATCATCAAAGTCGTTGCTGAAAAGATTAAGCAGTACCAACCTAAGCATCTTGTGATTGACCCTGTAATGGTCGCGACAAGTGGCGATCTTCTTCTAGAAAACTCAGCTATCACCACGCTGAAACAAGAGCTGATTCCGCTGGCAGACATTATTACCCCTAACTTGCCAGAAGGCGCCGCGCTAACAGGCAAGCCGGTACCTGAAAGCGAAGCCGAAATGCAGGGCATGATTGAAGATTTACGCGCACTAGGTGCTAAAGCCGTTCTTCTCAAAGGCGGTCATTTAGAGAAAGATGAGAACAGTAACGATTTACTGATTCTGCCAACCACATCTGCTCTGATTAGCGCGAAGCGTTTTCCTACTAAAAATACCCACGGCACGGGTTGTACGCTCTCATCTGCCATTGCTTCTTTCTTGGCTCAAGGCAACACGCTTTCAGAGGCTGTTGACCTAGGAAAACAATACATTTCGCGCGCAATTGCTCACGCTGATGAGTTGCAAGTCGGTCAAGGCCATGGCCCTGTAAATCACTTCTTCGCTGGGCACGGTAATGTCCGTTAATACGATTGGCGTTCAACTCAGCAATGCCTCTTTACGTTATAACGACAGTGAGCACGCGACCTTGTCTGGGTTGTCGCTTAGCTTAAACGCAGGTAAGTGGACTGTGCTACTTGGTCGCAGTGGGTGCGGGAAAACCACGGTATTGCGATACCTAGCGGGTTTACTCGATGACAAAGTTGAATGGCAGGGCACATTGGCAACCTCTGATGAACTGCCTCTAACCGATCGCATAGCATACATGGCGCAGCAGGATTTGTTACTGCCATGGCTGTCGGTTATCGACAATGTTTGCCTAAGTCATCGCTTTCAAAATCTAGTTTCTGATAAAGCACAGCAAACCAATCACGCACTAGAGTTGCTCGCTGCGGTTGGTTTGGCTGATCACGCGGATGCTATGCCGGATCAATTGTCTGGAGGTATGCGTCAGCGAGTTGCTTTGGCTCGCACCTTAATGCAAGACAAGCCTGTTGTGCTGATGGACGAACCGTTCTCTGCGCTGGATGCGGTAACAAGACACAAACTACAGAGCTTAGCGTGTGAGCTGTTAAGAGATAAAACCGTTGTGTTGATCACCCATGATCCACAAGAAGCGGTGCGCTTGGCGGATAATTTGTATGTGTTGCAAGGCATACCTGCGAATGCTCAGTCTTTATCTGTGCCTCTCACATCAACACCACGAGTGTTAGACGGTGAATGCGCTGAGTTACAACAAGCGATCTTAGATCAGTTGGAGCGTGACTATGAATGATCTAACGCGAAGCGAAGTTGGGGTTCGTTCAACCGACATACAGGCTAGCACTGAACGTCCTCGCCAGATGAATCCCGTTATGCGTTTGCTTATCAGCAGTGCTGTGATTCTCGGCTTATGGCAACTGGTGGTGGTTATCTTCGAGATGCCAAGCTTCATTCTGCCAGCTCCCGCAGAAGTCTTCATCAAGCTAATTGAACGCTACGATGTGTTACTTAAACACACTTGGGTGACTGCGCAGGAGATCTTACTTGGTCTATTGCTCGGTTTATCCATGGGGCTGTTTTTCGCCCTACAGATGTTGATGTTCGAGCCGCTGAAACGTTGGTTGTTGCCTATCTTAATTGCTAGCCAAGCGATCCCTGTGTTTGCGATCGCACCAGTGTTGATGTTGTGGCTGGGTTATGGCATCGCGTCAAAAGTGGTGATGGCGGCGATCATTATATTCTTCCCTGTGACGACCTGTTGCTACGACGGCCTGCGAAATACTCCGACAGGCTATCTCGATCTTGCCAAAACGATGGGCGCATCGAAATGGCAATTGCTGCGTTATATCCAACTGCCTGCTGCGTTGCCAACATTAGCGTCTGGCATTCGTGTGGCGGTGGTTATTGCCCCAATTGGCGCGGTCGTCGGCGAGTGGGTTGGTTCGAGTGAAGGGCTGGGTTATCTAATGCTACAGGCCAACGCGCGAATGATCATTGATGAGATGTTTGCGGCCTTGTTTATCTTGGCGGTGCTGTCTATCTCGCTCTACTTCATCACAGACAAGTTACTCAAAAAAGCTATCCCTTGGGAGAACCAGTAATGGTTCGATAACACTTGTTTAATAAAGCTTCGCTCACGCTATTTATCTAAACAAAACTTCGTTAAAAATTAGCTCTATAAACACAATAATAATATTCAAAAGGAAAGGTTAACCGTGAAAAATACAAAATTGATAGGTGCAGTGGCACTGCTTGCTTCATTGGTTTCAGGTCATGCTCTAGCGGACTCTGAACAAAAGAAACTGACGCTGATGTTGGATTGGTTTGTGAACCCGAACCATGGCCCGATTGTGATCGCTCAAGAGCGTGGCTACTTCGCTGACCAAGGCTTAGAGGTTGAAATCCAAGAACCAGCAGACCCAAGCACGCCAGCAAAATTGGTTGCGGCAGGTAAGGTCGATTTAGCGGTAACTTACCAACCAAGTTTAACTATGGATGTGGCAGCGGGTCTTCCTTTGGTTCGTGCATCAACCCTTATCGCGACGCCACTGAATACGTTGATGGTTTTAGATAATGGCAAGAACGATTCACTAGCGGATCTGAAAGGCAAAAAGATCGGTATTGCGATTGCGGGTAACGAAGAAGCGACCATCGGCACCATGCTAGCTCAAGAAAATGTTGCGTTTACAGACGTGCAAACCATCAATGTCGGTTGGGCACTGTCGTCTTCATTGGCATCAGGCAAGGTAGACGCAATTTGGGGTGGCTTACGTAACTTCGAAACTAACCAGTTAGCCCTAGAAGGCTTTAAAGCGAAAGCATTCTTCCCAGAAGAGCACGGTGTACCCGCTTACGACGAGCTTATCTTTGTTGCGAACGCAAAGCAGCACGACGATGAAGCGATCAAAGCGTTCAACAAAGCATTGGAACAAGCAACGACTTACATTGTGAACCACCCACAAGAGTCATGGGGTGAGTTTGTGGCGTATTCACCAGATACGTTGAATAACGAGCTTAACCAACGCGCATGGAACGACACACTGACTCGTTTTGCCCTTCGCCCTTCTGCAGTGGATATGAAGCGTTACGACGATTACGCGCAGTTCATGTTCGACAAAGGCATTATCAAATCACTACCAAAAGCCGCTGATTACGTACCGACTTTTGACTAAGGAATCTCATGAAATACCAAGACTTAATCCAAGCCTGTCAGCAAGATTGGCAAGACTACACCGAGCATGATTTTGTTAAAACGCTGGCAAACGGCACTCTCGCTCAGCCGTGTTTTCTGCATTATCTAAAGCAAGATTTTCTGTTCTTAAAACAGTATGCCCGCGCTTATGCATTGGCAATTTACAAGGCAAAGACACTGGCTGACATGCGTCGTGCACTGCCTAGTGTTCATGCTCTGCTAGATTCTGAAATCTCTCACCACGTGACTTACTGTGGTCAGTGGGGTTTAACCGAATCGGATTTAGAAAACGAACCTGAAGATTTCGGCACAGTTGCCTACACGCGCTACGTTCTAGATGCGGGTATGACGGGTGATCTTGTCGACTTATATGCGGCATTGGCTCCGTGTTCAATTGGTTATGCCGTGATTGGTAAAGCACTTCTAGAAAGTAGCGATACCGTTTTGGAAGGCAACCCATATGCGAGCTGGTTGCAACTGTATGGCGGTGAAGAATTCCAGTCTGGCGTAGCAACGGGCGCGGAATACTTCAATCAACTGCTTGCTGAAATTGATATCAACAGCGAGCGCGGTCAGAACATCGTTCATATCTTCAAAACAGCAACACGTATGGAAGTGGCTTTTTGGCAGCAAGGCTTGAATGCACTTAATGACTCAACCGCAGCTTAAAGCGACTTTCACGAATAAGGATTAATCCATGCTAACTGAACAAATCATCCAATCGCTGCGCGCAGTACGAGAGCAAAAACCGTTGGTTGTAAACATCACCAACTACGTCGTGATGAACAATACGGCCAATGCGTTATTGGCGATTAGCGCTTCACCTATCATGGCGCACTCGAAACAAGAACTGGCTGAGATGATGTCTTTCTCTGGCGCTTTGGTGATCAACATCGGCACGCTCGACAGCGTTTGGACGCCAAGAATGTGTTTTGCTGTAGAACAAGCCAACGCGAACAACAAGGTAGTGGTTCTTGACCCTGTGGGTTGTGGCGCAAGTACGCTGCGTACCGAGACTTCTCGTGAAATTGCACGTTTAGCGGATAAGTTAATCATTCGTGGTAATGCGTCTGAGATTATCGCGTTAGCGGGTGAGCAAGCACAGAGCAAAGGCGTTGATGCGCTAGATAGCAGTGATGCTGCATTAGGCGCAGCGCAATGCTTAGTCGCTGAATACGGTGCGAATGTGGTGATTTCTGGTGAGACAGATTACGTTGTCACCAAAGACAGTGTTGTGACGTTAAACAATGGTCATCCAATGATGCCGTATGTAACCGGCATGGGTTGTACCTTAACGGCATTGACGGGCGCATTTGCTGCTGTTGGTGATGAAAGTGGTTTGGCTGCTGCGGCGGTATTGGGTGTGGTTGGTGAAATCGCGGCGGAAAACTCACGTGGCCCAGGTAGCTTGCAGATGAACTTGCTTGATGAGCTGTATCAACTCGATGAAGAGACACTGATTCAACGTTTAAAGGTTCAGTAGGCTTAATCTAGTTCTAAACTCAAAACTGATCGTTCTACGTTAGAACTTAACCGAACTAAACGACTGTCTTGTATTTCAATGTGTTAGCGAAATATCAATAGGTTACACGATTAATTTCAGTATATAAAAACATATAGCTTTGCATTTAGGGGGATTTTGTCGCCAATTTGTCGCCATAAAATCTTCTCTTTAATAAGGATAAATTGTTGGAGAGATAAAAGTTAATTCGAAGTAGATTCACAGGAAGTTAAAACCATCGGCAAGTTCTGGCTAGAGCAATTTAAGGCGTTTGAGTTAATTTTTACGTTTTAGGTTACGCAAAGCAACTTGAAACTAGAAGTGTTGGGGGATTTATGGTTGTCTTATCTTCTTGTTGCATAACCAAGTATCAATGCTTTACTACCAATGACTGTATTATATTGATAAAATACCGCGAAACGCCAGAAAGTTGGTAATTATGCTAGACAATAACGTATCCAAACTATGAAAGTGATTATTTTATCAGGTGCTGGGCTTTCTGTTCCTTCAGAACTGCCTGCATATGAAGATATTAAAAATACACCTGAATACCAAGCATTCCAAGGAGCTTCACCTTGTGAAGTATTGGCTCTTGTAAAGAAAATTCGGCATAAATATGAGCAATTTTTACCGAATCGAGCACATTACGAATGTATGTATCTCGAAACATATTGTCAATCACTAGGAGTTGAGTTTCTACATTACACTTTAAATATTGATGACTTAATTGAGAAAGCTGGAGGGAGTGCGGTACATCTTCATGGTTGTATAAATGAACCAGACAGTATCGTTAAATGCAAAGATGTCCCTTGTGTAGACCTTTTCAATATTGAGTGGGAAGTAAACGATCTCCTAATAGTACTTGGTGTTAGTAACAATGGTTTTCCTTTAGCTGCATTAGAGGCAAATGCTTTGGCGTCTGGAGCTAAATTTGTAAACTACAACATTGTTTCTAATAGTGAAACTAGTAATCCTACGGTAATCGGTGATGTTTCAGAAGTATTCAAGTTTTTAGATCATCGAAACTTACCACCTATAGAGTTAACAGAAGTTGATTTAGGTTTTATTGTTTATCAAATAGAATGCAACATCATGGAGAGCGAGTACACTGTTTACCTAACTCCGTCGACAGAAGGTGACTTTAGTGATGGTAGGCTGGAGGATACCGAAGACCGAATAGGAATGAAACTCAACGAAAATTGTTTTGAGATTAAGTTTGACTTAAAGTCAAACATCGAAAATCAAACACTCTTTGAGCAACCAGAAAGAGCGATTACTAGACAGCAGTTAAACCTTTTAGGTAGAGTCATAGCAGCTTTGATCCTGTCACATTCGAGAAGTAAAAATGTGATTGTTTATACGGCTTCTGCTGTAGATGAAAGGCTAGTATTGTTCTATAATTTGCTTGCAAGGAAGTACGCAGATCAACTAGAATATGATTCATGGTGTAGTTTTGGCACTGAAGGAATAAATTATGCGTTTAAAAAAAAATGAAGTAACTAACAAACGTAAGCTTGAAGCTATGCGTAAGTTGTCGCAAGCTTGTAATGCTGCAATTAAAGCTGGTAAAGCAAAGAAAATTACTCTTTCTCCGCAATGAGCTATTACTTGTACCTAATTCATAAGACCGGCCATGAGCTGGTTTTTTTGTATTTAAAAACGCCATAACTCTTAGTCAGATTTAACTAGCAAGCAAAATATGTCTAGAAATGGATAGTTAGAGCTTCGTTGTTTGTTGAAGAGGTTATGATAGAAAACTCGTTTAATGGCTAATGAATAGCACTGTTTAGAGCTAAAATGGAGTGTCGTAGTGAAAGCCGCTTCAATTGAAATGAGCTTTGAAAGTATGATTTATAGATTAACATCAAAAAAAGAAAGTAATCAGTTTAGCTAGTAAGCAAAGCTACCGTTACCTTGTCGAAGTTTTCGGAAGCTTTGACTTATAGAACTGATAAATAATCCCTCTTCATTTGAATCTGAGTTTATGCGTGTTGGTAGTGCCTAGTTTGGAATTCAAGCAAAGAACTAACTTCGCGTTTAAGATCGCTGGTTAAACCCCATTGTTTGGCTAGTTTTTCACATTTTGATGTTACTGCTTCAGCGAATTGTAATAATTGGTCACGTAGATTACACAGCTGCTGCTTTACAGCAGTAGGAACACAATTAAACCGCATTAGCTTATCAACCAAGTAACCAGCACGTTTCAAAGCTTCTTTCCTCAAGTGTTCTACAGTCGGTACGAAAGACTCATGCCAAACAGCCAACGCAACTGTTTTAACATCTTCAGGCGATGCATTAGCGAAGTCATTTGATACTAGTCTATTGAATACTCTCTGTGTCTTCATTAGCTTCTAACTCTTTCATGATGGCAATTGCGTGATCTACGTTTAATCGTAGGCTAGCTTCTGTTGCCGAGTATAAAATTGCTTCTTCAGCTTGTTCACTGAATTCTTCGAGCGTGAACAACCATTCCTTATTCAACTATAAGCCTGTTAAATGACAATTAGGTGAAAATAAACAAAAAACGTTTAGTTATTAATGCTCTAACTCCGAACTAAACTGACCTAAAGGCTGGCTTTAAAAAGAATTAAAACTTTACTTACGTGTATATGGCTTGTTCAAAGAACTCTCTATCAAACTCATCCATATCTTCAATGGATATGTGCTCTTTAAGTTTTGAGTTGCACACTTCTCTAGGATCACAGTTTTTTTGTTGTAAGTTGTGAGCGGTTCCCCACCAAGTCGATTTTCGACCGACCTTTCTTTCCATAATGTCATGTTTGTTTGCAACTTGATTCGCCAAGACACCGCAATCTAAATCATATTGCTCTGCTATCTGTATGACAGCATTTTTGAGCCATGCAAGGTTACCATTCGCGCTTGCAAAACACATATTGACGTAATTTTCCGCTTCCATCCCTAATAATACTTTAGAAGCGAACTTGTTAGCTTCGATCTCCTCCTGATCTAGCCTTCTTTCATCACTGGTTTCACTTAACTCAATTAATGAAAATTCACTTAATTCTGGTCGTTGGCTAGCGTGATATAGCTCATGCAGTAAATCAAATGACCAGCGGGAAGTATGGAGTGTCTTTTGTTTGAGTACGACAATATTTCGGTGTGATATTCTCCAGGTTGCGCCATGAAATGCACCTGAATCATTTAAGCCGAGAACGATAACACCTTTATCATAGGCATGAGAAAGTAAAGACTCAAAACTAACATCACCGTACTTGCCGATTATTTCATTTCTGATGATTTCAGCATCTTCATTTAATACTTCTTTAGGCTTGTTGAAGTATCTAATAGCTAATTTAGCAACAGTATAAGCATATTGTGTATATGCGCTTGCGTATTGCTCATTAGCCCCTGCGGGCATCTTAAATCTAGCAACTAATGCTCCATCTCGTCCTATAGATAGAGGTTCATCACCAAGAAGTTGTTCTTTGGTCCACCCAAAAATGGTACTGACTTTCTCACAAACTCTTTCAACCCAAGAATCGCGATCAAAGTTATGTATTTCACGCGGAGCTATCCTCTTTTCAATGAAAGATTCCTCTAACCCGGCATCGGATAACTTAGCTAATAAAAGATTTTTAGTTCGGGATGCTTTCGGTAAAAAGACATCTTCAGTTATCTTTAAGTCTAGAGCTCTAATTATAGAAACGATGGTAGAGAAGCTTGCTGATGAATACTCAGTATTTTCGTATCGTTGTATTTGTTGTTCTTTCATACCTAGCTTTTCAGCAAGATCTTTCTGAGTTAAGCCCAAATATATTCTTGAGCGAATAAGAGCCTTTGGTAAATCAGCAATATTATCGACATCGAAAACAGCAAACTCCCCTGATAGGAGTTGTTCGTACTCTTCTATTTCCTTCAAGAGGTCGTCTCGTTGAAAAATAAGAGCATTTTTTTGTGCTTGCATAAGAAGGGGATGAGTGTCGCTTGTACCCTCTTCAAGAGCATGGATAGTAGTATTGAATTCTTGTACTTGATTTTTCGTTAGTGCGAGTTGTCTTGAGTTTTTAATCATTGCTCACCCCCAATATTAATCGCCACAATTCCCTTTTTTTGACCTGTATTTTTATCTTGTTGGAAAAAGTTAAGGAAGGTCTTACCGCTAGCACCTTCTGGTATTTCTGCTGGGAAAACATCACCTCTATACTTAAGTTCAATCTCATTCCTATGTGCGGGAAGCGCTAGTAGTAAACAAGCGTCTAATTTGTTTGGGTCGACGCCTTGAATGCTCCAAGCCATATCATAATCGCCAGGTATTTCCTTTTCGGTAACAAAGCTGCCATCAACATAAATTAAATTGCACCCTGCTGAGCCCAAGTTCTTGATTAACAAACTTAGCCCATCGAGTAACCATGCTCTTTTGGCGTTGTAACCAAAACGGTCAATCAATTCTTGCATTGAGGCGTAGTGAATACCCTCAGGAAGATTTCCTTGCTCGTTAAACTCAGGAATCATAACCCAACTTTATTGTTGTGTAATTATTGTAGTCTATTTACCTTGAAATATGAATAAAGTTAATTGGTTTTTTTTGAGCGGGAGGTGAGTAGTAAATCTAAATTAGGGTAGGAACTAGCTCACAGCGTAGGGGCGACGATTTGCTGAGGGGGCAGATTTGCTGAGGGGGCATCAAACACGAAAATGCCCCATTGTTGGATAGACCTTTTACTCATTCGCATCCTATTTATGTGAGTTTTCCCTACTAAAAATCATCTGAACCAGAATAGTAATTATTGTACTGGGATCTGCTAGCAACAAGGTAAGCGCGCCATAAACCCCGCATTCTAATCTTTCAGCGCGAAGAATAAGATCAACTCTCCAACCCAAAGGAGAGTTGAAATGGCAAAACGACGCACCAACCTAGAATGG
>NZ_JBGOOU010000012.1:0-127500 GCF_041439815.1 Vibrio sp. 1F279
TGGTTCACACTTGTTGCGGTGAACAGCACTTCATACGACTTCAGGTCGCACGGACAGAAACGTGTCAGCCGATGAGAGGCTACCACGTTGTTGAAAAACTAAGCTACCCTACTCGAGTGTATGTCTTTCCAATAAGAACGCGCTTAATCTGGTCAATGTTTTTTGCACCAATTCGGTCAAAAATTTCTTCAGCAGTATATTCTTTACCTAGCTCCCGTATGGCACGAACTTGCTCAACAGATAATCTATCTTCACGACTACAAATTTGTGCAACAGCCCACTCATTGTCACGCCACTTTTCTGCTACCCAGGGTGCTGGCAGTCCTTTTCTTGGGTGCTCGACAAGCCACTTTCGGATAACTCGAACCCTATCATCTGGCATAGGAATGACAGATTTTTTAAGCAACCCATTCTCCCGAAGATACCTCAATCCTGATTTTCCTCCAGGAATCATATTTAGACGTCGTTCATCACTCCAATGACCTTCAACTAAGAACTCTTCAGCTTCATACAGTTGCTCAAGATCATCAGTAATCCCCATTACTTTATGATGTATGTACGTCACTTTTCCACGCTCGGCTTCCTCTCGAAACTTTCGGTGGAACAGAAGAGGGCTTCCTGTTTCTATTGCGTACTTATGTTCAGTCCACCTCTTCTGCCAACTACGAGTTGTCACCCCAACATAAAAGTATCCATCATTAGGGTATGAGCCACCATTGCCAAAAATATGCTGATACAATACATATGATTTTTTTGGAAAATATTGTGGTGTCAGTAGAAAGTGAGCGGGTATTGAGAAAACAAGGCTAGGTTGTTTTATTTTTGCTTCATCTATAGAAGTTACACCACAACTAGCTGCACTAATAAACAATGGGTCAATGACCAACTCAACTTCAATGATTGGATTAATTACTTTCTCTTCATTTTCAAGTACTTTCCCTGATAAGTAATTAGCATCTCTAGTAACAGTTCGATGACCAGCCTTTAGCTCCTTTAGCGGAGCAACAAATCCAGGCCTGTTTCCCATGAAAGTCATATGGATAACAGGTATTACCTGTCCCACCTTAAGTCTAAACACTCCTTCGGGCTTAAGCGCAACCTTATGCCATTCTTTGCCATAAGGATGAGAGTTTATAAAAGTTATAAGAAGCGATTCAATTTCATTGCGACGAGATATTAGAGGCTTTGGAGCCAAATGTTCCCACCATAACCTGTTTAGCTGGAGCATGTTACGACCTGTTAGAGACTTTCGAGTGGGGAGCAAACCTGCTCCCCTAATCCAGTTCAGTGATAGTTAGAGCGTTAATCAACTAAGCACATAATGAGATATTAGATAAATTAGGTCAACGAACAGGTAATTTGAGCATATAAATAGATTATTCTAACGCGGGAAGGGGCGTTTTCGTGTTTGAAAATGCCGTTTGAGAGGGTTCTAGACGAAGGCGTGTTTCGGAAAATTAAATCTTAGCAACCCATGAATAACTATAAGTATTGGAAATCGCTTATGTAACTGTCTAGTTTTGATGGTGGCCTAATACCCAATGAGTCTTAACGACTGTATTGGAAAAACCTAAAACCGTGGCCAATTCTAGTTGAGCACTACACTTTTGAGCTAGAAAGTGCTTCGGGAAATAAAGTTCACGAAAATGCTCCATGCTCTAAACGGCCGATCAAATTGAGTACAACCTTAGTGTCTTCGGCTGTCGAAAGCATATCAATTGGTCGTTTGTTACCAAGCCCTCGAACTGGGTGTTAGAGCCAGTGATTCGCGGCTTCTTCACTTCCAAGCAGTGTTAACGCAGCCTGAAATACTTTGTCAAAATTCTTTTTGGTTTTTTTATTCACCTTAAACTCCGCCTGAATTTATGTGGTAAGTATTATGCACCATACTTACATCAGGAAAAGTAGGTCAAATAGTGATTAGTGAACTGATAGATAGTAACGGTCTCAATAGGAATGGGGTACTCTTCCCCTTTAGTGTGTTAATCAAAACCATGTGTAACCCTTCTTACAGAAAGCAAGATTCTAGGTGGTTTTAACTTCACATCGCAACCTGCGCATCGCAACTTGCGATGTGGGTGGTCACTTAAGAATTGTCAGCGTGAACGAAAATATTAGCATTTAAAATTAATAGCTTAAATTAAAATAGTAATGATGTTACAGATGGTTAGCCTTCTACTTTTGAGAGTGTCTCGCATAAAAAGCTCTCCATAATAGAGAGCTTTGATGGGTTACCGGTAGTATTGTTTTTGGCGCTTCGAGTTATGCTTCCAACTTTTTGCTAGGCCATACACATACGATGGGTAGTCGTCCCATGGGTTAGCTAATGCTCTTCCTCGTGCAGCGCGCAGCTTAACTGGGTAACCTCTACACTCAACCTTGTGAAGAAAGTAATAGCTCTTCTCCTGCTTGGTAGAAAAGTGCTTATGAGTTCCACTGCGAACGCTTGGATAAAGATCCCAAAGATATTGGCACTGGTATTTTATACGGTTCCGGTACTGCTGTTTTAGCCTTTTCATTTACCCTCCAGGTTTGCATTACCTAGAAGGGGTCCTCTGCAAAGTAATTCATTCCGGCCTCCCCAGTGTGCCTTTAGTGAAATTGTAGCCTAAGTTTTTTTCAACTACATAGAAGAGAAAGCCGAGATCACTCTCTGCTTAAATGCCCCAAGTCGAAGCTCATCAAACGTCCCTAGTGTTCCATAGAGACTATTTGAACTGTCTATACTGCTTTCCCAAGATACTGTTGTTCTCCCGCCTTTTGGGGACTCAAGCGGAAGCGCGACACTTAAGCTATTTCCTCGACCAGAGAACTCTGTTTCGATAGGTTTCCCCATACTTACATAGAGACGAGACTCAGGAATATCCTGTTCAACCCTTTCAGAAAACTCAATCAGACTTTGTTCAGCAAAAGTGAATAACCACGCTTGTTGGTTTATTGTATTATTCACACGAAGTATTCGTCCGAGCACCTGCCTGAAATACAATTCCGTTTTGACCGAACTCATATGGCAACATACTTGAAGGCGCGGAATATCAGTACCCTCACTGATCATACCTACACTAACAATCCATTGTGCGTCGCTTTGTCGATAACGCTCTATTTCTGCTAGCGGTTCTTCATGTCGATAAGTGACGATAGAAACGGTTTGCCCAAACTTTTGAGATAGTATCTCTTTGATTGTTTGCGCATGTTGAACCGACGCTGCAACAATCAGTCCACCGGCATTAGGGGATCTGATACGTACTTGTTCTAACCGCTCACATCCTAAACCGAGTAGATATTCCATCGCCTCTTGGTTGTGAATAACACTCTGGTAGGATGATTTTGTCTGTTTAAGCATCTCTAATATTGATGAAAAGGATTCGACTTTTTCTCGACTACTAACAGACAAGTCTTCATTATCAACCAAGACGATTTTAGGCCTTCTACAAACACCATCAGCTATAGCTTGTTTAAGAGTGTATTGGTAATCGACAAGAAGCTGTCCGTCTGGGTCGCTGTACTCACCCATCACAATGGGTAAAGAATCTGAACGCCACGGTGTACCTGAAAGTGCGAGGGTAAAAGTAGCAAGCCCTTGAATCTTAGTGAGAACTTGCTGCCCCCAAATGTTCGCATTTTCAAGCTCAGAGCCAGAGCAATGGTGTATTTCATCAAAGACAACAAAGACCCTGTGATTCCGCAATGTTTGCCAAAATTCGTCATTGAGGAATTGGATAGATTGGTATGTTAAAGATTGCCCGACAGATCCCATGCCGCCATTAAACGTACACTTAAGTATCGACGAAAAGGTTCTTTTTATACCATCAGAAACCGTCAACGATGGTGAGAAGCACAATACAAGATCTACCATGTCACTTTGTAACAACCTTGACGCAATATTAGCGGCAAGTACTGTCTTACCTGCTCCAGGTGTAGCTTGGCAAAAGAAATGGGAGCAGTTGGATTGATATTTTTCCAACGCTCTGTCAGAGCATTCACTTTGCCACTCCCTTAACACGGTTCATTTCCTTCATAGAGAGTACTAAGAACCTTTGTTAAAACGTTCACTTTACCGAGCAATAAAGCGGCGCGTTCTTTAGCCTCTTGATGCAAAGGAGCCAGTTTATTCTCTAGCTCAGGAAATCGAGATACGATCGACTGATACTCGTCAATCTCCCCAAGTATTATTTCCAATTCACCCTTATATTCGTTACGTTCATTACTCAAAATGGAATAGTTTTGAATAGGTATTTTAGGGTTTATATCCGCTTGGTTGTTCGTGGTTACATTGTTATGTAACTCTTTAAATTGTTCCGTTTGAAAGTAGCGCTTTTTTCGACCTGAGCCCTCACTTCGCAACCAAATTTTCTTTTCAAAGTGAAAAATTGCTCGGTACACCTTTTTGCGAGCTTCGGCAGAATTGGAGTCCACATTATCAAGGGATAGCCACAAATCTCTCGCTTCTAGCACGGTGAATCCATCTAACCCATTTTCTATCAATAACTTGTGCATGACCGCACTAATTCTTCGAGCCCGTTTCATTTCCAAAATTACACCAACCAAAAACTAAGGATTGCTTAGTATACAGAAATCAGTAAAACTAAGAAAATCTTAGTTACCTTGAGATCAGAGACATGAACTATAAGTGTCATTTACTAACCCAATCCCTGAGCGCCTTAAAGAAGCGCGCAAAAAAGCGAAACTCTCCCAAAAAGCTTTGGGAGTGCGTATAGGTATGGATGAAAGCTCCGCAAGCCCGAGAATGAATCAATACGAAAAGGGAAAACATACGCCAGATATCAGTACGTTAAAGTCAATTGCAGATGAACTTGGTGTGCCTTTGAGTTACTTCTTTTGTGAAGATGAGATTTCTGCGGAGTTAGCTGTGAATCTAAATAAGCTCTCTGAAACGGATAAGCAGAAGGTTCTTGAGGTCACAGTGCGGCTTATTGAAGAGTCATTTCAAAATAGTTGTCCTAAAGGGGACTAGCTACGCGAGCCAGCGAAAGGGCACTGGCTCTATTTGTTTTTTAAATACTATTTGCTGTTAAGGTAGTCTAGAACGACTTCATGATGGTCTTTAGTCTTGAACTTATTAAATACATGCTCAAGATTCCCAGATTCATCGATAAGGAAGCTTGTACGAACTACGCCCATATTCTCACGGCCCATGAACTTCTTAAGTTGCCAAACACCGTACTTCTCACAAACTTCGTGCTCTTCATCGGCTAGTAGAGTGAAGTTCAAATCTTGCTTGTTGATAAAGTTGGTCAGCTTTTTCGGGGTGTCTGGGCTTAAACCAAGTACAACAACGTTGTGGGCATCTAGCTCTGCTTTGGTATCGCGTAACCCTTGAGCCTGAACAGTACAGCCTGGCGTTGAAGCGCGAGGGTAGAAGTAGAGTAGTACTTTTTTTCCTTTCAGTTCAGAGAGGGTTACTGGGTTGTTGTCTTGGTCGTTTAATGTGAAATCTGGAGCGATTTGTCCTGCTTCGATAGCCATGGGTTATCCTTACTTTCTTTAATTTACTCTGAATCGAGCTTTCTTATTATTTCAGTGTGTAGTTTTATCTATGCTTGGTGGTGTTGTCTAGTGGTAACTCTAAACTAGGTTTAGTTACTTTCTGAAGTTGCCTTCAACGATGTTATCGGGCCTAGTGTTAACGACTTTATCCATGGATTTCTCACGCTCTGAAGCAGGAAGCATCTCCATTAGTTCTTGAATCATTTTGATGTGATTAGCTGCTTGGGTAGCTAATGCTTTCTCATGGCTCCGTGCGAGGTCGAGGTACTCTTTTTTCTTTTTATTTGCTTGAGTTTTATCTTGCTTTAATTGCTTAATCTCCGCTTGTAAAACATCGGTAGGTGTTTGAGTTGAGTCATCTTGTGTTACCCGAGCTTCGAGAGATTCAGTCTTGATCAGAACTTGAACATCTTCGTGCCTTCGCAGTGCGCCAACAGAGAGACCAGCTTCTCTCTCAACAGTACTATTATTGATTTTTAGTTTACTTTGACGAGCTTTCTTCCTCAGTTCGCGATTTTCGGGTTTTCCTTCTAAGAGCCGCTCTAGGGCTTTTAAAAGCTTGTTTTTAGTCGCTTGTGTCATGATAGAGTTACTCCGAAAGGTATCAAAAGTTCTTTAACTTGTTGTGGTACTTGAACAGGCTCATAGCTGATCTCTAAGTCATTCAGAATGCGCTCAGCAGCCGTAATTTTGATATACGCTTCTGATGCCGTTTGAGGCGTTAGTTCATCATGTTCAATATCCCATAGCATATTGATTTCAGCCTCCTTGCGTTTAGACTCGGCAAAAACAGCATCGACAATGTAGTCATTCTTACAGTCAACACATTCAAGAAGATTTACCTGTGTGCGCATGCTACAGCCTGTTGACGTGCAGTAAACTCCAGGGGCTACGGCATGTATATGACGTTTTTGCTCTCGAATCTGCTTTTTCCAGTAATTGAGCGAAAGCATGTCGTAATCAGTTTTATCCTTAAATAGGTTACGCTCAGTCTTCATCAGATTTTTTGCGAATTCTTTTCCTTTTCCGCCAGCAATACGCTCTTTATTCGCAAGCCTTTTGTAGATATTGAGATAAACTTGGGCTTTTTGAGCAATTCTTTCTTCATCAATTTCGTGGGCTAGGTTTTGTTTTTGCTTTCTGATTTTCTGGAATTTACTGGCATTCTTAGCGTAATGGCGCGTCATTGCCATTGATACATGGCTAAACTGCTGCTTGAGTTGAGGAAACGCGCAAAGCTCATAGCCGATAAGGTAGTAGGCAAACGAACGTCGAAGTTGATGGCCTGTGAATTCATAATTACTACCGATATTAAACGAAAGGGTAGGGTCAGAAACTTTCAAATCAATGACATCATCATTGGTTAGCGCAAGCTTCTCCCCTAATGCACCTTTAAACCAAGCTCTAATATGTTTGCCAGGTTGGTCTTTATTAACCCGATCATTGCCCTTTGTTACTTTATGGAAAAAGGCTTGGCGATCTGGATGGCATTTTCGAAGTGGAGTATGTAGTGCTTGCAGTATCTCATAAGCCTTTTTGCCAATCTCTGTAGTGACAAACTCATCTTGCCTTGACTGAGAGCCTTTGGTTGTTTTTGATAGGTCTGCATGAATAATATAAATGGTTTGTTTGGATATGATTTCTTCTGAGCAGCCATTTGCGGTATGTAGATGAAAAATTTCATCATTCCGCATTCCTGTTCGAGACATTAGCGCCCAAAGGCAGCCACCGTTGAATTCTTTTAACAACGACTGTGCTTCCCTAAGCCCGGTGATTATCTTGGTGCCAATTTTCAATGTCCTATTTGGATAGAATTTGTCAATGTAATCAGTCTTTATTGCAGGTTTATGCTTATGGAGTAACTCAAGGGTCGTGTGTTGTGATGGATTACTGAGTGCGAGAAAAGCAACTTTAAAGGCTATCATTTTTTCTTTATCGCCTTTATTTGAACTCGCTAAATACCAATTAAGTTTGCCATTCTTCCGTTTTGACGCATCGCGAGCAAGGTATTTGGCATATCCTTGATAGGTTTTCTCATCGTAGGTAACAATGTAGTCAGATAGTTTGCTCAGTTCGTCACGAATGGGGTATAGCTTCTTCACTAATACTTCTGACTCTTGAAGTCCTAAGTAAAAGAGTCGCTGCGGAATAACCGTATATTGCTCAGGATTTTTAAAGGTTAAACCAAAATCCGAAGGTGTTAATTTTTTGGTAAGACTTATATTAAACGGTAGGCGTGCTGCTTCAGCATATAGCTTATTGAGAACTGAGTAGGTCCTTTCTCTTTCAAAGTCGATATCGGTGAAATTACTTAACACCCAAGACTCTAGAAGCTCAAAACTTAATAACTCAAGGTTGTTTTGTCCTCCATTCAATAGAGCTGAAGCGAATTTTTTTAACCCAACGATTGTGTTGTAAATGCTCTGAAAAGAATAATCTATAGGTGAGAGCCACATCATGGTCAATACAAGCGCTTTCAATTGATTATTAAGATTGCGCTCCATCACTGTTCCATTAATGGAAAAGTCTAGTGTATACAGTTGGGTGGCTCTAGGCTCAAAGAAAGTGTGAAGTGTTCGCCAAGCGCTGTCGTCCCCAATTTTTCCTAGTGATTGGCCAGTGATACTAAAGCCAATATCTAACGCTTCAAACTTATCCCATGCCCCCGACTCGATGGCTGGTTTTAATATGTCGGTCAAATAATTTGTATAACAGCCAACAGTATTTTGCGCGCTGATAATGGCATCTTGTCGGTTAAGGCTATGCTCCGGTAGCTTTATCATGATTAGCTCCAAATTAACGGTGCAGGGCTAAAATAGCATGCTCCATCGATACTCGAGGATGACGCCCGTTTTGTTTAAATAATGACATAGCCTCGTCGTATACATTCTGGCTCGCGCCATCGAGAGTAAATTCAAAAGCGGTGATTTTCTCATGGACTTCATTATTCGCGTGAGTGTACTGGTCTAAGGCTTCTTTCAGCACATCGATGAAAGAGATAAGTTTGTAGACGGATTGAACCTCATTGACGGCTTTGGCAGACTGGCATTTGTAACATATATCGTATTCAGCACAGGGCAGTGGCAATTTTATTGAGTTATTTGTTTCACGCTGGGTGTTTTTTCCGCCGACGATATATTGCTGTCCATTGCAATGAATGCCATTTGGGTTGGTTTTAGCCCTTTCTTCCTCTTGTTTTTTTTTCCATTCATCATGCGTTAGCATTGGAATACCAAGATTGTTCGCAACCATTGCTTTCACTTGTTCTAGCCCCGTATCTTTATCTAATTGCTCCACGACCTGTATGGCTTGGGAAAGGATGATCTTGTTAAGTCGCGGGTCACCATTTACATAATGCTTGTCAATGGTTGGAAGTAGGTTTTGAAGGAGACTCTGAACACCGCCCGTACCACTATCGGAATACACTTGGTTACTGGTCATTTCTCTCCAGCGGCTTGATTGAAGTGAAATGAAGTATTCGTTGGGTTCAATTGACCAAGTTCTCATTTGATTGGATGAAATAGGGTTAATCCCTTCCCAATCTTTAGGAGCTTGCTTATGGTGACCTCGTTTGAGCAGTAATCGCTCATACTTTTTAGAGTTTTGCTTATCAGCTAATTCTGTGGCGAATTGTTCGATATCTTGAATTAACATCTTATCCGTAGCAGGAATTGAGAAGTGATGCCTCTCACCGTTTCGGTATTTCAGTGAAACACACACGTTGCCATCTTCGTCTTTCTCTGAGTAGGCAAGTGGTAGTAAAACACCTTTTAGTGGAAGGTCTGTGTAACACGATAAAATGCAATAGGCGGCATTTGTTGCGCCATGCGTGGCTCCGGCTTTTGAGCAAGCTCGAATCACTTTACTTACGGTAGCTCTACCAAGTTTATTAGTTCCTTTCTTTAGCTCGATAACATGCTGGTGTCGATAGCTGTAAAATAGCTCTCTGAACCATGGAAGACATGATGATCGGCTGGGGGAGAGTAGATTTAATACTACGCTTAGATTTTTGTTTATTTCTCCTAAATGAAATGAGTTGCTTTTCTCGCCTTGGTTATTGAGAGTGAAAAGTAATTCTGAGTCTGCTTCGCCACCGCCGTATAGTACTGAAAGTTTCTCAAGGGTCTTGATAAATTTTACGCCATCGCGCTTATCTACATTGAAACTTAGGTTGGTAAGAATAGCATCGACCGTTTTGTTTGCCCGCGCTTTAAAGCTCGATACTTTGACCACCTGTAAACTTTTATCCCGTTCATCACTATGAATCGTAAGGGGATGAGCGATGCCTTTTACGTCGCTATCATTCAACGAAGTGAAAAAGCACATTAGGTGGTAAGCAGCCCCCATAATAATGTTAAACGCAGAGGAATACTTTACAGCTGAGTCATTTTTGCTCTGACCATGTGTTTTAGTTTTTAGAGACGTTTGAATTGAAATGGTTTCTTGGTGTCCTCCCAAGTTAATAACAACAGGTAATTCATCAGGCAGTGCGAGGTTTGCTTTTTTTACCGCGATGAACTGTGGGGCTAATATGAAAAATACCTCACTCAATCGAGTGACAAGGATCTTTTCTTCGGTCTCAGAATAACCTTTGTGTGGTGTTTGAACGTAAGAAAAACAGCGATGATGAGTTATCCATGAATCTGTAGGTAATCCGCACCAATAAAGGGCTTTGCGAAGAGATGACGTCTTCATACCGGCAGTACTTTCCTTGATGCCTAATTCATCACCATTACTCATCTCCCATAGTTTTTTTGATGGCTTATACATTTTAATACGATGTCGTAATTCACCGTCATTACCTGCAAACTTTAAATAGCCAACTTTGGAGAAGGGGTTAACGTTTACAGAGTCACAAAATGCAATGAAAGTTCGTAACGCCTCGTAAGTTGATGTGGCAGTTTCTGCTGAATTTCCATTATTAACATAATGATTGGCTTGTTTACAAAAGCTTTTTAAATAGGGAATACGACTTTCCACTTTGGCGTTATCGCTATTTGCACCAAGATGTAATAGGTGTGACACGTCAAACTCAGTAACTGTCCTATGTTTGTTATTCTTATAGGGAATGGTAAGTCGTAACGGAATAATGTTTGTACTATTTCTAACATGCATAACCGTCTTTGAGCTTTTAGCCAGTGGGCTTTTTGCCATGTTACCAACCCCCGTTAATCTTGTTGTTTTTACTCATTGCGACTCTTAACTGGTCATCCTGTTTACTCATGAACTTAATGTACTTTTCCGTCGTTGAGGTGCTTGCATGCCCCATTAGCAAGGCTAACTCGTCCATTAGGTACTCATAAGCAACCTGCCGCCTCCTAGACTCACACCAAAGCCAATGCGTGGCATAAGTTGATCGCAGGTCATGGATTCGATAGTACCAGTCAGGCTCTATTGCCCGGATGTGCTGTCGCAGTTCGCTAAAATGCGCCTCTAGGGTTTTTACTGTGTATGGCCGCCCTTTATTGGAAAGAAAAAGGTAGTCAGTGGTGTCCTGTTCTTCTTTGGACTTAATCAGCTCATTTCGTCGAGTCAGGTTCTTTTGTCGCTGGCTACATTCTTTGTATTGCTCTAATTCCTCATACAGTGCGATAGGAATTTCAACCGTACGGGGCTTTCTACCCTTGGTACGTGTAATGGTCAAGGGCACGACGTCTAGAGCACTGCAATCCTTATCACCAATATCACGAGTAGGAAAGTGGGTGGCTTCATCAATCCTAAGCCCTGCCTCTTCACATAGTCTCAGTATCAGGGAAGCAGCTTTTGGCAATGTATGAATGTGCTGGGAGAACAGTTCTTTATGATCGAACGACATAGGCTTCAATTTTTGATGAGCAGGCGTTTTATCGACTTTGGGGAACTCCTTCATGATGTTTGACATCTCATAGACCCGCTTTGCGCCAGACTTAGTATGGGCAAGCATGTCATGCTGATTAGTGCCGTCTAGGTATGCCTCAAGCTTGGTGAAGTGTGTCAGGACATGCTCATCATTATTTTTGAGATAACCGTGTTTCTGCATCCACTTATAAAACCCAATAACAGCACCCATATAGCTTCTTGCTGAGTTAAGCGAGTACGCTTCGTCACCCGTCGCCTCCTTCCGAGATCGACAGTTTGCCAAAAGGTGCTGTGCAAATTGCCAAGGCGCGCCTTCTTCTTCATGCTTTGTTAGTGTTTTATAGGTTAGGTACTGAGGTGGTATCACATTCCCATCATCATCAACTTGAGGGTAATGGGTAGAGTCTAAATATCGAGTAAAGGCCAATAAGCCTTTGGCCATTGATTTGGTGTCTTGAATTTTTCCTTCACCGCTGAGTTTTGACACGAGGTAAAGAGATTGTGGATAAACAACACGCCCATCTGGTGCAAGGAGAATCTCGGTCTTCTTTAGGCGAGACTGTAAGTTGGATGGGGAAAGGTAGGGTGAGTGGGTCATTTCTCCAGAGTCACTATCGATGATCTCTGAGATTCTCAGTTTAGCTAATGTATCTACCTCTATGGAGAGCAATCGGTAGTCATCATAAACATCGTTTTCTTCATGCTTTTCTATCACAAAACAACCTCAATATGTTACCCACATATTAAAGGTAGACTGTCGTAAAAAATTATCGAAGATTTTTGTCATAAAAAATTTCTAAGGGTGAATTTTTTCTCGCCCCAAACACCAAACTGTTCAGCAACACTGTGGTCTTCATCAGATAGAAGAGTGAAGTTCAGAGATTTCTTCGCAACGAAATTTGGTAGGCGTTTAACTGGGTCAACACTCACACCTAGAACAACCACATTCAGATCATCAAGCTGTGCTTTGATATCACGCAGGCCTTCCGCTTGCACAATACAACCTGGAGTCATTGCTTTTGGGTAAAAATAGAAAAGGACTTTTTTACCTTTGAAGTCACCAAGAGATACGATATTGCCATCTTGATCTGGAAGAGAAAAAGCAGGTGCTGGAACACCAGCCGTTAGCGTATTCATGATATTTCCTTTTTAAAAACTGTTTTTGATAAAGTTGAGCGAGCCTTGTACGGATAGGCTCTGACACAGCGCGTCGAATTCTTCTTGTAGCTGCATCAAATTACATTCTGATTGCACAGAAGCGGTAATAGAGATATGGAATTGGTCGTTGTCGAGCTGAACCTTAGACTTATTGATGGTTCGCGCACTTAACGAATCGAGGCCGATGTTTCGGTCTGCGAAGAACTGGGTAAACTGCTCGGTAAGGCCGATTTTATCGTCTGACTCAACGAACACCTCTACTGTGTAAGAGTTCTCAATAACATCATGAGTTGAGGTTCGCTTCATAATCGTAATCAAGTCGTGCTCTTGTCCAAGCAAGGGCAGGGTGGTTTCAACGCGGGTAATGTTGTTTGCCTTTCCAGACAGTAGCATGATAAGCGTAAATTCTTCGCCAAATTGAGCGATACGGCTATCAATAATGTTACAGCCTGATTGGGTGACTAAATGAACCACTTGGTTGCATACACCTGGGCGATCTGTGCCCACAGCTGTGATTACTAGATGTTGAGTCATAAAATCACGTCTCTTATATTCCATTGATTCATGCATGTTAGCACAGTTAGCTAGAGGAATAAGTGTGTGCTTGGGGCTTTTATGAGGCACTTTGCTTCAAATATGTAACAAGTAATAGGAATATTTAGAGTGTTCAAAATTCAAAGAGTGGTGTGAGAGCATTGCTTACTTGTTACTGACATCGAGTGCTGAGCTATTCGCTAGATTGAGTGTAGGTTACCCAAATTCTAGGTCGAACGCGGTTATAAGTCGTTTTACCTCAAACATACGACAATATTTACTGCAGATGTTGCTGGTAAGCCACTTTAATGTCTTGTGTTTATTGATTGGCTTACAGTAACATGCAAAAAGAATAAATTAAGGGAGATAGACATGTTTTCAGGAAGTATCGTTGCGCTAGTTACACCATTTAATACTGATGGTGAAGTGGATTTCGACAGCCTTAAAAAGTTAGTTGAGCACCATGTTGCAGCAGGTAGTGATGGTCTGGTTGCGGTTGGCACAACTGGTGAGTCTTCAACACTCACTATTGAAGAGCATGTCAAAGTCGTCAATAAGGTCGTTGAATTTGCTGATGGCCGTATTCCTGTTATCGCTGGTACGGGTGCAAACGCAACTCACGAATCTGTACTTTTCAGCCGTTTGCTGAATGGTTCTGGTATTGCTGGTTGCCTGAGCGTAACGCCTTACTACAACAAACCGACTCAAGAAGGTTTGTACCAACATTACAAAGCAATTGCTGAAGTCAGTGACGTTCCACAGATCCTTTACAATGTACCTGGTCGCACTGCGGTAGACTTGTTGCCAGAAACGGTTGCTCGCCTTGCCGAGATCGAAAACATCGTTGCACTTAAAGATGCGACTGGTGATCTCGAAAGAATTGCAATTCACCGTGAACTTTGTGGCGAAGACTTTATCTTACTAAGTGGTGATGACTTAACTGGTCTTGAATTTGTTAAGCGTGGTGGCGATGGCGTGATCTCTGTAACGAACAATGTTGCAGCTGCTGATATGGCGACTATGTTCAAGCTAGCGAAGGAAGGCAAGTTTGAGGAAGCAGAAGCGATCAATGAGCGTTTGATGCCTCTACATAAGAATTTGTTCGTTGAGTCTAACCCTATTCCCGTAAAATGGGCGGTTCACAAAATGGGTCTGATTGCTGAAGGTGGCTTACGTCTACCACTGACTGAACTGTCAAAACCAGCTCAACCTGTTGTTGCTCAAGCAATGACTGAAGCGTGCATTTACTAAAAACGTATAAAGCAATGCCGAAGCGAACCTTCGGCATTTAGGAGTATAAATGAAGTATTCTCACCAGCTAGTGATCGGTTCACTGGCTGTTTTCGTTCTTACAGCATGTTCTGGCAGCCCGACTCAACGTCGCCAAGCCAAAGATGATTTTGAATACTTAGAAACACCTGAGTTTTCACAATGGCAATTGCCTGAAGATGCTCAGCCTCAGTTTTACCCAAACTTTGATATCCCAAGCGGTGAATTCAGTGGTGGTACCGGTCGTCAAGTGGATATTCGTCCTCCTCAACAGGTTCTTGAACTGATCCCAGGTGCTCGTACTGAGCGTCAAAATGGTGAAGTGACGTTATGGCTCCTTCGTGCTGAAGAGGCTGACCGAGTATGGCAAACGGCTGTAGATATGCTGACCCAGCGTAATATCGGCATTCGTGAACAGTCAGAAAATGACATTGAGACTGATTGGGTTACGTGGGTTTCTGAAGATGAAGAAGTCGAGATTGGTAGCCGCTATTCTCTCTCTCGTTTCCAAGCGAACAATCGGCATGGCTTCAAGATTAATCTGATTGATTGGCGTGAAGGTTCTGAAGAGAAACCAGTATCGGCAACCAATAAAGAGCGTTACAACGCGTTCTTAACGAATCTAGTGATGGCGAGATACGATGCAGATCTTCGTGCTGAAGCTGCGTTGAAAGCGCAAGAGTTGGTGAAACGTATTCCTATCTCAATGGGTTCGGACCGCAGTGGTTTCCCTGTGATCATTGCTCGTACGCCATATAACGTATTGTGGCAACGTCTACCTACCTTGCTACCGACGATGGGCTTTGAACTTGAAGAGCGTAATCAGTCTCAAGGTACAGTGAAAGCTAAGTATGCAGCGCCAGATGATGAATTCTGGGAAGAGATTGGCCTACAGCCTATTGACTTAGCGCCAGGTACTTACACTTTCTTGTTTGGTGATCTTGGCAACCGTACATCGATTAACGTAACGGATGCAACAGGTAAGCCTGTAGAAGAAGAGCTACTTAAGTCAATGGTACCGGTATTGGCACACGTTGCAGACCAAACCAAAGACAAGAAAGAAGCAAAATCTGAATAAGCACTGAGCAAATTTAGAAGAAAAAAAAAGAGGACATACAATGTCCTCTTTTTTATGTTTGTTAGTCAGTGTTTTATGTGCGTGTTGTCAATTTATGTTGTCAATTTATGTTGTCATTTCGCTAACAAGAAGTCACACGCGCCTGACTTGTTGGGGCTAGCGCATCAAGGGCGTTAGGCTAAGTATTTTTGCTGTTAGTAGACTCATCTTTTTGAGCTTTCTCTTGGTTCTGTTTATCCAATTGATTGAGCTTGTCTAAGTCTTTTTCTGTTTTGTTACGACCTGTCAGATCCATATTAGCGGTCTGTTTGAGCGCAGCAATATTACCCACCACAACGCTAACTACGATGATGATGATAACCCAAGGGTTTGTAAGCCACTCTAACATAAGCGCTCCTAATGACTGATATTCGCGACGAAGCGCGCATAGATCTCGTCTAGCTGCTCCGCAATAATTTCATACCCTAATATTGGCTTAGATTGGAGTTGCTTGCCAAGTAAAGTGGGAGATAACTGTGATAAACACAACTGTGAAACTTTACGGTGGCTTATATGCCAAGGTTCTATCGCCACGCCACCAAGGTCTTGGCTGTAAGGAAAGAAGAATCCAAACTGAGATGCATTGGCAGAGAGCCATTTGTAAAACACTTGCTGGTGGCCTGTGAGGTATTCCCATGGTTCCAGTTGTAGCTGAGTACCTTCAGGTAAGTGATTACGAGCAAAGACATCAAAGTCACAACCCCAATGGTGACGACTCGCTCCGGGAAGCGCAGACCACCTAAGAATCGCCGACAACTTTTGATGTTCATTGAGTGTTGAAGCATCAAGTGGTTGGCTTTCTGAGTCTAATATCGGTGCTTCACCAGAAAACTTGCGGTTCCAAATCAGAGATTGCCTTTCATAGTCGCGAAAGCCACTGGCAATCTCCATTTTAAAACCAGCGACTTGAGCAGCTTCAATCAAATTGTTTAGGTCATCTTTGACATCACTGTGGACCAAGAAGGTTTTGCTGCCAATGAGGCTAGGTTCTAAATGAGAATCTGATTGTCCGGTTAGCTGCTCTGGTGTCATAACGTGTCTCTCAATAATTAGATGCTATGAATCGCTGATGAAAAAACTACTTAGCGAACAGGTTCACTAATGTTCTTTCGTACATGTCAGTTAGTTTCTCTAAATCAGCCACTTTCACGCACTCGTTAACCTTGTGAATGGTTGCATTAACAGGACCTAGTTCTACCACTTGTCCTTTCATGCGCGCAATAAAGCGTCCGTCAGAAGTACCACCTGTGGTAAGCAGTGCCGGCTTAACATCATTCACGTGACCTACTGCATCGACAATAGCATCAAGCAACGAGCCTGCGTCGGTTAAGAACGGGTCGCCATTGAATGTCCATTTTAAATCGTATTCGAAATCGTACTTGTCGAGTGTATTTGTGATTCTTTCAACGATGATGTCGTTGTTTAACTCTGTGCTAAAGCGAAGGTTAAACTGAACATTAAATTCACCAGGAATCACGTTTGATGCGCCAGTGCCCGCACTTACATTTGGGATCTGGAAGCTGGTTGGTGGGAAATAATCATTACCTTTGTCCCACTCGGTCGTCGCCAATTCATTGATCGCAAGCAGAGAGCTGTGTACCGGGTTGTTCGCAAGGTGAGGGTAGGCAACGTGACCTTGTGTGCCTTTAATCGTTAGGTCGCCAGTGATAGAACCACGACGGCCGTTCTTTACGACATCACCTACGTACTCAGTACTTGATGGTTCGCCAACAATACACATGTCGATGTTCTCACCACGAGCCATCAATGCTTCGACAACGCGCACTGTCCCGTTGATGAACGGGCCTTCTTCATCTGACGTGATAAGGAAACCGATTGAGCCTGTGTGATCAGGGTGCTTAGCAATGAACTGTTCTACAGCCACAACCATTGAAGCCAGAGAACCTTTCATATCTGCCGCGCCGCGACCGTGTAGGAAACCATCTACGATAGTCGGTTCAAATGGCTTAGTGTTCCACTGCTCAATTGGGCCTGCAGGTACAACATCAGTGTGACCAGCAAAAGCAAATAGGGGGGCTTCGGTACCACGGCGAGCCCAGAAGTTCGTCGTATCTTCAAATACCATCACTTCGATTTCAAAACCTAGCGCTTTTAAGCGTTCAATCATCAGGTCTTGGCAGCCTGCATCTTCTGGTGTTACCGATTGACGGCTGATTAGGTCTTTTGCCAGAGCCAAAGTTGGGCTGTCTGTCATCCTTGAGTTCCTTGTTTAAATTAAACGTCTAGTCATTAATTTCAGGCGTTGAACAGGGGAAGTTCAACGCTTTGTTATCTGTTCTAATACAGCTGATTACGCAAAAATAGCAGCGTATTGATCAGCTTTGAAGCCAATATGAAGCTTGCCATCGACTTTCAAGATAGGGCGCTTGATCATTGCTGGTTGTTCAACAAGCAGAATTACGGCTTTTTCTTCCGTTAATGTGTCTTTTTGCTCTTGAGAAAGTTGGCGATAAGTCGTACCACGTTTGTTTAGCACAAGCTCCCCCCCAAGCTCTGAACAGAAGCTTGTTACTAACTCTTCAGTGATGCCTTGTTTGCGATAATCATGAAATTCGAACTCGATACCTTCAGCTTCTAGCCATTTTTTTGCTTTTTTGATGGTGTCGCAATTCGGAATGCCAAACATAGTGATAGTCATTATTCTTCCTTTGGGTGATTTTATTTCGTTGTTATGAGTTGAATCCTATCAGGAAGCGGCAATTCAGACAAAATAGAGTGAGGAATATTTCATAGAGTGAAAAAAAACAGTAAGAAAATGTCACTATTGGAGACTTATTGATCAGCCTCAACATGTTGTCAGCAAAAAAAGAAATAATTGAGTTGCACATATATAGGAGGTGTCAATGGAGTTGAGTCCTGTTTTTGCAAGGCGGCTATATTTAGCATTGTTAGTGGAAAGCCTTGATAGGCCAAATGTGCCTAAACTCATCGAAAAAACGGGGTGGCCTCGTCGTACTATTCAAGATGTACTCAAGGCGTTACCGGGGATCGGTATTGAACTTATGTTTGTTCAAGATGGGCGACGTCATAATGATGGCTATTACCAATTATCCGACTGGGGGCCATTTGACAGTCAATGGGTTATCCAGCGTAAAGGCGATATAGCAACAAGCCTTGGATTTAGTGCATAAGCCAGCGAAAGCTGGCTTTCTTCTTTCTACTCCTTACCGATTAGCGATAAGTCGAATTAGCGACACCGATAAGCGGTGCCCAACATGGTTACGGAAGTCGCAAAATCTTGGGGAAGTGTGAAAATTACGGTGTCCGCACCTAATCCAATAGCATTGGACTTTAGCTCATTCATTGCGCCTTGAATCAGAGTGTCGTTCGGGTAAAACAGATAACTATACCAGTGGCCTTCGCTGCCGGTGACTTCCCCTTTATATTCGCACTCGTTGATATCAATCAGTCCGTGGTAATCCATTTGTACTTGGTCAGATTTGTTATGTGGGACTGTTGTCGGTGTCGTGCACCCGACTAATATGCCTGTCATAGCTAAAGCGACTAATTCCTTTTTCATACATTTATCCTGCTATTTCATCAAATAAATCGCGAAACCTACCCAGCTTGCGATCAATAGTAACCACGGCAATTTGCTGGCGTGATTTGATGTTGTTTCAACAATTGTGTCTACATTGCTCTCTTCGTCTAGATTAGTTTGTTGAGTTTGCTTCTCTTTCTGTACGCGTTTTCTTGCTTTATCGGCTTGGCGGCTGCGTTCTTTTTGCTGTTTCTTGTAAAGTGCGATGCCTTTTTCGATACCTTGAGCAATTAATTTTGTTTGTTCTTTGGTTTGAGCTGGCTTTTGCGTCGCTTTGGCTATCTTCAGTGCTTCTTGTTGAGATTCAACAGACGGTGTATTAGTTTTCTTTTTCATACTGAGTTCGACAATTAAAACGGATTAACCAATAAGATAACGCAAACCTAGTTAAGTATGAATGATTTGCGTTAAAGTGTTGGTTTGAAAACAAGTGAAAGTGAGAGTTGTGCGGTACTCCATAGAACAATACGATAAACACGGCTTTTTGAAAGCCCCAATCTTATTATGGTTAGGTTGGCTGTTTCTTGCGAAAGCTTTGGTCGTTTTCATTGTTGCGGGCGCAAGCCGAGAGTCGGGAACGGATATTCTTGAGACCATCTATCCAGACCACCAGATGTTTTATGTCGGGATTGCGTTGAGTGTCCCTAGTTTGTTATTGATGTGGTTGTTTGGACTAAGATCTCCAGATAGAAAGCGCCTTAACAAAGTCGTGTCATGGGGACGTTGGGTTACCATGATGGCTATCTTGGCACAGGGCTCCCATACAATTTATTTAATCTATTTGGATAACGGATGGTTCCGTTGGTCAAATGCTATCACCCTATTATTGCTCCTCTGGTTAGCGCTTTATTTAACCAATAGCCATGCCGCTAGGGATTGCTTTAAAGTGGTTGAGCACGAAGACTGATTCTCATCAAAACATTTGTACCATTCACAATTATACTTAGAAGCTAAAACTGGAAGGAATAATCTATGCTTAATGTTTCAAATGAGCAGCCTAACGTTCAAAGTGCTATTTTGCCTGAAGCTGGGCCTTTCGCTCTTTACGTTCAACTTAAAGTGAACGCTAATACTGCTAATGTACTAGCAGAAATTAAAAAGCTTCCGACTCTAATCGACGAGCTAAACCAAACTCAACCTGATGCGAACCTAACGGCGTCGGTAGCATTCTCAAAAGCTTTTTGGGATAAGTTTGAGCAAGCTGCTCCCTCTGATCTAATTGATTTTCCTGCGCTTGGTGAAGGTGATATCACAGCACCGAGCACACTGTCTGATGTTCTGATTCACTGTCATTCAAACCGACATGACCTACACTTCTTCATCCTACGTAAATTGCTATCTGAAGTAGCGGCAGACGTTGAAGTCGTAGATGAAACTTACGGTTACCGTTTCCTAGACTCACGTGACATGACTGATTTCGTTGATGGCACTGAAAACCCGAAAGACGCGCAGCGCGCTGAAGTGGCGATTGTGCCTGAAGGTGAATTCGCAGGTGGTAGCTACGTAATGGTGCAACGTTTTGTGCATAACCTGCCAGCTTGGAATAGATTAAACGTATCGGCACAAGAGAAAGTGGTTGGCCGTACCAAGCCAGATTCGATCGAGCTAGACGATGTTCCAGCGGCGTCTCACGTTGGCCGTGTGGATATCAAAGAAGAAGGCAAGGGTCTTAAAATCGTTCGTCATAGCCTGCCTTACGGCACAGCAACGGGCGATCACGGCTTACTGTTCATTGCTTACTGTAACGTTCGTCATAACTTCGATGCGATGTTAGAGAGCATGTACGGCGAAACAGATGGAAAAACAGACCAACTGCTTCGCTTTACTAAAGCCGTTACTGGCGCTTACTACTTTGCTCCTTCAGCTGAGATGTTGAGTGCATTAACGATTAAGTAAGTCGTCTCAAATAGAATAAACAAGGGAGCCTCAAGGCTCCTTTTTTTAAAGTTTTATATAAATAGGTCGATACAAGAGCAATCGTAAGTTTTATCATCTTTTTGTAAGTGTAGGTCTATGGCTATAACTGTTAATACAAATGTTTCAGCATTAGTGGCTCAGAGGAATCTCTCTAATGCCAATAACATGCTGAACCAATCTTTGGAGCGCTTGGCTTCAGGGAGTCGTATTAATAGTGCAAAAGACGATGCTGCTGGCTTACAAATCTCTAATCGATTAGAAACACAGATGAGCGGCATCGATGTTGCGGTTCGAAATGCTAACGACGGTATCTCCATTATGCAGACAGCAGAAGGGGCGATGAATGAAACCACTAATATCATGCAACGCATGCGAGACCTGTCACTGCAAGCGACTAATGGTTCGAATAGCCAATCGGAAAGGACGGCTATTCAAGAAGAAGTAACCGCCTTAAATGATGAGTTAAACCGAATTGCGGAAACCACTTCATTTGGTGGGAAAAAGCTCCTTAACGGCAGTTTTGGTAGTTCGTCATTTCAAATTGGTGGCAGCTCTGGTGAAGCGGTGCAGATAGGTTTGAAAAACATGCGCACCGATGATATCAACATGGGCGGCTTTAGCTATGTTGCCAATGGCATGGCAAGTGACTCGTGGGAAGTTAAATCCAACCAGACAGATATGACGATGGCGTTTACCGATCGTTTTGGTCAGCCTCAAGAGATCAACATTAATGCCAAGGCGGGCGATGACATTGAAGAGCTAGCGACTTATATCAATGGTCAAACGGATCTGGTTTCGGCTTCCGTCAATGATGAAGGGCAGCTTCAGATCTACATGTCAGGCGAAGACACGGCAGGCACGATCTCTTTCTCAGGCTCGTTAGCCAGTGAGCTTTCGATGTCGGCGGGTTATTACGAGTCAGTCGATGATATTAATGTCACTGATGTTGGTGGAGCACAGCGCGCCGTGTCTATTTTGGATACAGCGATGAAGTATGTTGATAGTCACCGTTCTGAACTCGGGGCGATGCAAAACCGCTTTGATCATGCGATTAATAACCTTGAAAATGTTCATGAGAACTTGGGGGCATCAAACAGTCGAATCAAAGATACAGACTACGCCAAAGAAACCACTCAAATGCTCAAACAACAAATACTGCAGCAAGTCAGTACCACTATTTTAGCTCAAGCTAAGCAAGCGCCGAACTTAGCTTTAACGCTGCTAGGCTAATAAATTAGGTCAATTCTTATAAAGGTATTCTCGGTTAACTAAAGTCCTTTGGTTAATTAAAATACAATATTTCCCCCGGCTGACTTTTCGACAACTTTAGCCTTTTTCTCATCTTTTTTTGATAATTTCACTGCCAGTCACGCTTTCTTATCCTTTCTCGCTATTTCTTTAATTTTGTTGCTTTTTTTCTAAAGGTTTCAGCATTCACGCCGTTATTAAAAGTAACTTAGAGATAACTACTTGGTTTTCCGAGACGTCGGAAGCCGCTATACCGGAAAATCAATTGGAGAAATCACCATGGCAGTGAATGTAAATACCAACGTATCAGCAATGACAGCACAACGTTACCTAAACAGTGCAAACAGCGCTCAACAAACATCAATGGAACGTCTATCTTCAGGTTCTAAAATCAACAGCGCAAAAGATGACGCTGCTGGCCTACAAATCTCGAACCGTTTGAACGTTCAGAGCCGCGGTCTTGATGTTGCTGTACGTAACGCGAACGATGGTATCTCTATCGCTCAAACAGCAGAAGGTGCGATGAATGAAACATCAAACATTCTACAACGTATGCGTGATTTGTCTTTGCAATCAACAAACGGTTCAAATACTAAATCTGACCGTGTAGCAATCCAAGAAGAAGTAACGGCGCTTAATGATGAATTAAATCGTATCGCTGAAACAACCTCTTTTGGTGGCAACAAGCTGCTTAACGGTACTCACGGTACTAAGTCATTCCAAATTGGTGCAGACAATGGTGAGGCAGTAATGCTTCAACTGAAAGACATGCGTTCTGATAACGACCAAATGGGCGGCAGCAGCTACCAATTTACAGAAGCTAAAGGTAAAGATTGGGGCGTGAAAGCTGGTGCGAATGACTTAACCATGTCATTAAAAGACAGCTTCGGTGACCAACGAGAAATCAACATCTCTGCTAAAGCTGGCGATGATATTGAAGAGCTAGCGACTTACATTAACGGTCAACAAGACCTAGTAAAAGCATCAATTGATGAAGAAGGTAAACTGCAAATCTTCGCTGGCAACAATAAAGTTGATGGAGAAATTGCATTTTCTGGTGCTTTATCAGATGAATTAGGCATGCAAGCAGGTGCGAAACCTGAGGACCCAAAAACTCTAGAGGGTAAGCAAGTAACGGTTGATACTATCGACGTAACGTCTGTTGGTGGCGCTCAAGAATCTGTAGCTGTTATCGATGCGGCACTTAAATATGTAGATAGCCACCGTTCTGAGCTTGGTGCATTCCAAAACCGTTTCGACCACGCAATTAACAACTTAGATAACATCAACGAGAACGTTAATGCATCTAAGAGCCGTATCAAAGATACCGATTTCGCGAAAGAAACGACTAATATGACTAAGTCTCAGATTCTTTCACAGGCTTCAAGTTCAATTCTTGCGCAAGCGAAACAAGCTCCAAACTCAGCACTTAGCCTACTAGGCTAATCGGTTGAAAGGCCACGTTGACTTTAAGCGTTGTTGATCACAAGCGTCAACGTTAGGCTTCCACAAATTAGCTCGTGGTGAGAGATGAGCGCTAAACAGACCCAGCTTCGGCTGGGTTTTTTATTGCCTGTTATTTAGCGAAGGTATATTTGGAAAAGTGCAGTGCTGGTAAGCAGACGCAAAAGAGAGATTCCCTATCACGCTCGTTCCTCACTGTAGGGAATGACGACTATAGGCGGTATTGATCAATTGTTTACCTGAATCGAAGTCTTTAGTCGTCATCTCAGAATCGAGTAGAACGAGATATCAGAGATCTCTGTTTGTTAAAATTCACAAGTGTAATTTGATGTATAGGCGAAATGCCTTGAATAGCGCTTAACAACGTTTAGTAAAAAGCTAGGTCGGATAGCAGGGGATAAACGGTCAGTGTAGTTGTCATTGATTGAGGGAACTAGGAGAAGGGTTTCGGTGTGATAGTCAGTAATGCCTATCTGAGGTATTGAACAAATATAGCAGGCACAAAAAACGCTACCCTTAGGTAGCGTTTTAATTAAAGCAGATAAGTAATCGGGATTACTTAGTTACTTTAAGAACTGGAGTTTCGCCAACAGTTACAGAACCAGAAAGCTTGTTCAGCTCCTTGATTTCGTCCATGTTAGAGATAACAACTGGAGTAAGCGTAGATTTTGCTTTCTCTTCTAGAAGCGCAAGGTCGAAAGTGATGATTGTGTCACCAGCTTTAACAGATTGACCTTCTTCAGCTACACGAGTGAAGCCTTCGCCTTTAAGTTCAACAGTATCGATACCGAAGTGAACGAAAAGCTCAATACCGTCGTCAGACTCGATAGAGAATGCGTGGTTTGTTTCGAAGATTTTACCGATAGTACCGTTAACTGGAGCTACCATTTTATCGCCAGCTGGTTTGATAGCAATGCCATCACCAACGATTTTTTCAGCGAAAACTACATCTGGCACGTCTTCGATGTTTACGATTTCACCAGAAAGAGGTGCGATGATTTCGATTGCACCAGCATCAGCGCTGTCATCAGATACAAGCTTTTTCAGTTTGTCAAACAGACCCATTGTGTCATGCTCCTAACGTTTAGTTTTATTCTGTAGAATATACTATACCAATCTAACAAATTAGACGACTATTTTTAGCCGTCTAACTTCATTAAGCTCTTGGTGATTACTGAGTTTTCTCAGCGATGAACTTTTCTACACAAGCTTCAATTTCTGCAGCTGTAGGTAGAGATAGTGCTTCGTCAGCCATAGCTTTAACTTCAGCGAAGTTAGAGTTACGGATTACTTTCTTAACTTTAGGGATAGAGATACCGCTCATAGAGAACTCATCTAGACCCATACCAAGAAGAAGTAGAGTTGCACGCTCATCACCTGCTAGTTCGCCACACATACCTGTCCATTTACCTTCTTTGTGAGAAGCATCGATTACTTGCTTGATAACAAGAAGAACCGCTGGAGATAGTGGGTTGTATAGGTGAGAAATCATTTCGTTACCACGGTCTACCGCAAGTGTATATTGCGTTAGGTCGTTAGTACCGATAGAGAAGAAAGATACTTCTTTCGCTAGGTGGTGTGCGATTGCAGCGGCTGCTGGAGTCTCAACCATTACGCCGATTTCGATTTCTTCATCGAAAGCTAGGCCTTCAGCGCGAAGTTCAACTTTGTACTCTTCGATTGCTTTTTTCAGTTCACGGATCTCTTCAACAGAAATGATCATTGGGAACATGATGCGTAGTTTACCGTGTGCAGATGCACGTAGGATACCACGTAGTTGGTCACGTAGAATTTCACGACGATCCAAGCTGATACGTACTGCACGCCAGCCTAGGAAAGGGTTCATCTCTTGTGGAAGATCCATGTATGGTAGGTCTTTATCGCCACCGATATCCATAGTACGGATAATCACTGACTCGCCTTTCATTGCTTCCGCTACTTCTTTGTAAGCAACGTATTGCTCTTCTTCAGTAGGAAGTGCAGTACGGTCCATGAATAGGAATTCAGTACGGTACAGACCAACGCCTTCACCGCCGTTACGCAGAATACCGTCACAGTCTTTTACTGTACCGATGTTGCCACAAACTTCTACACGGTGACCGTCTAGAGTTTCAGCATGTAAATCTTTTAGTTTTGCTAGTTCAACTGCTTCTGCTTCGAAATCAGATTTGATTTTCTTAGCTTCTGCTAATTCAGCGTCAGAAGGGTTGATGATGATCTTGTTGTTCATCGCGTCTAGCACAAGCATGTCGCCGTTTTTAACTTGCTTAGTGATATCGTTAGTACCAACGATAGCTGGAAGCTCAAGTGAACGTGCCATGATTGAAGTATGAGATGTACGACCGCCGATGTCACAAGCAAAACCAAGAACGTAGTCTAGGTTGATTTGTGCCGTTTCAGATGGCGTTAAATCGTAAGCAACTAGGATAACTTCTTCATTGATATCTGCTAGAGATACAATGTTGATGCCTAGTGCATTTTTAACGAAGCGAGTACCGATATCACGGATATCAGTCGCACGTTCTTTTAGGTACTCATCATCAAGCGACTCAAGTGCAACAGCTTGCTCTTCGATCACTGTGTAGATCGCGTTGTCTGCGTGCATTTTGTCTTTCTTGATGAGTGCTAAAATCTCTTCTTCTAGCTCTTCATCTTCAAGCAGCATGATGTGGCCTTCAAAGATTGCTTCTTTTTCTTCGCCAAAAGTTTCAAGTGCTTTTTGCTTTACAACTTCAAGTTGTTGAGAAGATTTGTTACGAGCGTCAAAAAAACGCTGAACTTCTGCTTCAACTTGATCGTCTGAGATAGATTGAGTGTTTAGGACAATTTCATCTTCTTGAAGTAGTAGTGCTTTACCGAAAGCAATACCAGGAGATGCTAGGATGCCTGAAATCATAGCCTTACCTTAGTTGTTCAACTGTAAACGGGAGAATGTGTGACTTTAAGTCGTCGACTAATGTCGCGCTTATTGCTATCTATTTCGAATTGCTATCTATTTCGAACAAAGCCACTTTGCTGTGCAAAATGGCTTTGAAAGAAGGAGACCGTATTAGTGTAGTTGATCCATAAGAGCAACTAGGTGGTCTACAGCTTGCTGAGCTTGAGGGCCTTCAGCTGAAATAGTAACGTTAGTACCTTTTACTAGGCCTAAAGTTTGTAGTTTGAACAGGCTTTTCGCGCTAGCGCTTTTGCCGTTAGAAGTCACTGTGATGTCAGCGTCGAAAGATTTTGCTTCTTTAACAAACTGTGCAGCTGGACGAGTGTGAAGACCGTTTTCTGCTGTGATTTCTACTTGCTTCTCGTACATTTTATATACCCCAATTAATTTATTTTTTGTAAGTTTGTAACCAGATTTAGCTTAACTGCTTTAGCTCAAATGCGCTAGAGGCTAGTACGCCATGTTCGTGTTAGAACTTAGACTGGTTATAAATTTTTATCCAGCCATGGTCGTCTTTTGTTGAGTACTCATGACTTTCAGAATTTGTTTATTGCTTCTTTTATTTTGAAGCGAAAAATAAAACAGACCCGATATTACCAAAGGTGAGGCAGGGATCAACAAAAAAGCCCCTAAATGGGGCTTTTTTGGACGAAAAATTGATTTGACCACATATTATTGTTGGTTCTCTTTTTCCGTAAAGATACCAGCAAATAGGGCCGTACTAAGGTAACGTTCGCCCGAGCTTGGTAGTACAGTAACGATAGTTTTCCCTGCAAATTCAGGCAGTTCCGAAATTCTGTTTGCTGCTACTACTGCTGCACCAGATGAGATGCCCGCTAGGATACCTTCTTCTTTCATTAGGCGTTGAGCCATCTCAATAGCTTCTTCAGAAGTTACCGACTCTACACGGTCAATAATGTCTAAATCTAGGTTGCCAGGAATGAAACCTGCGCCAATACCTTGGATTTTGTGTGGTGCTGGTTTGATTTCTTCACCTGCAAGTGCCTGTGCAATCACTGGAGATTCTGCTGGTTCAACAGCTACAGAAGTGATGGCTTTGCCTTTTTCACCTTTAATGTAACGACTTGTTCCAGTGATAGTGCCACCTGTACCTACACCGGCTACAAACACATCGATCTCACCATCTGTTGCTTCCCAAATTTCAGGGCCAGTTGTCTGCTCGTGAATTTGTGGGTTCGCTGGGTTGTTGAATTGTTGCAGTAGTAGATACTTGTCTGGGTCTGAAGCAACAATCTCTTCAGCTTTAGCAATCGCGCCGTTCATACCTTTTGGTGCTTCAGTTAGCACTAGGTTTGCGCCAAGAGCTTTAAGCAGCTTACGACGTTCTAGGCTCATTGATTCAGGCATTGTTAGTGTTAGCTTGTAACCGCGCGCTGCAGCAACAAATGCAAGAGCAACACCTGTATTACCACTGGTAGGCTCAACAAGCTCGATACCTGGCTTAAGCGTACCTGCTTTTTCTGCTTCCCAGATCATGTTTGAACCGATACGACACTTAACGCTGAAGCTTGGGTTACGAGCTTCGATCTTAGCTAGGACGTTACCTTTGCTTACTTTGTTTAGGCGGACTAGAGGTGTGTTACCAATCGTTAGGGTGTTGTCTTCGTAGATCTTGCTCATGCGATATTCCTTCATTTAATGACAGAACTAAACGTAGTATATCTACCAATTTACCGTCTAGTGTCTTTCGATGTTTGTTTAGCTTGAATTTAGATTAAACAAGTTGAAAAAAAGGTAAAAGGATTAAAAAGTTATATCATATAGAGATGTCGCAGGATTCACGCCTATCTTTATTGAAATCAGAACTTCAAAAAGATAGGCGTTGTTAGAGCAGGCTGTAGAACTATAGGCGATAGCTATAGACGAGAGCGTAGGGCTTGGTCTTTAAACTCTGCAACCCACATTGCAGTAGCGCCGCAGACGGCAACTGGCATCACAATCAGGTTTAAAACTGGAATGGTAGTAAACACAGAAACAAGTGCGCCGAAGCTGTAGCTCTTACCTTGCTTTTGTTTCAAATTATTTCTCATGTCATCGAACTTGATTTTATGGTTGTCGAACGGGTAGTCAGCGTACTGAATAGCTAACATCCATGCAGTGAAAATGAACCATAAAAACGGTGCAACAGTTTGTCCTAGCGCTGGAATTAACAAAAGTAGGAACAAACCGATCGCTTTTGGCAGGATATAGACAAGCTTGCGCCATTCTCTTGCTAAAATACGAGGGGTGTCTTTAAGTACATCCAGTAAACCATCATCATTGACTTTTTTACCACTCAGCAGTTCTTCGACTTTTTCCGCGAGTAATCCGTTGAAAGGTGCGGCAATAAAGTTAGCGAGTGTACTGAAGAAATACGAAAACGTGGCCAAAACGGTTAACACAAGTAGTGGCCATAGGATATATGACAACCACGACAAGAAACTTGGCAATGCACCAATCCAGCCTTCAATCCAAGTGTTTAAGTTGGAGAAAATATAAAATAAAGCACCGCCCACAAGTAACACGTTAGCGATAAGAGGAAGCAGCACAAACTTACGGATACTCGGCGATAAGGCAATTTTTATTCCGAAAATAAAATAGCCAAAGCCAGAGCGAGGAACAGATTCAATAGTCATATTTAAATTGGGTCACATGTGAATTTGGTTAAATAGCAAACATCTCTAGTGTACTCGACCGAAATTAAGAAAAAAAGCGTGGTGAAAATCACACCAAGTAATGAACTAATTGTATTAAGTGGTTCTAAAACAGTGGCTACTTTTGATAGAGTAGTGAGATTAGCCAAATTAACCTAACTTAGTGACAGCGTGTTTATAGCTAGTTGACTAAGAAAGCTGAGAGCGAAAAATGCAGGAATTGCGATTTGTACTCATTATTGTTGGCGCATTAGCTATCGCCGCATTATTGTTCCATGGTCTATGGACGAGTAAGAAAGAAGGGAAAGCAAAGTTTGGAGATAAGCCGCTTGGTAAGCTTGATAACGACAGCTTAGATGAAGCTGAAACGATCCCAAACCGTTCATTCGCTCCTGAGGATGATTTTGAGATAATCCGAAAAGAGCGTAAAGAACCGGATTTTGCTGTCTCACCGTCTGCAACTGATCCGCTGATTGACTCAGACCCATTGTCAGCGCCACAGCAAAAAGAAGCTCACGAAGACGAAATAGAATTGAATGATCTTCCTTCTTTCAGTGTTGAAGACCCGATCGAAGTTAAAGGTGAGCTTGAACAGGTTGAGGAAGAGAAGGTTGTTGAACCTGAAGTTCCGAACTTTGAATTGACTGACGAGCAAAAACAAAATCACGCAGGCTTTAAAGAGCAGTACGGTTCGTTTGAAGAAGCCTCTGATGCGGTCGCTGATCCACTACTTTCTAGCGAAGGCTTAACGCCAAGCGAACCATTTATTGGGAAAGAAGTGGTTGCTGCACAAAGTGTTACTTCGGTTGAAGAAACTAAGTTAGATAAAGATGCTAACTTAGCTGGGGAAGCTCAGTTGGGTAACGAAGTTAATTTAGCTGACGAAAGTAAGTTAGATGAAAAAGCTCACTCAAATGAAGATCTTGGCCTTGAAGTCATTGTTCTTAATGTCCACTGTGCTGGGGAGATCCCGTTTGTGGGTACTGAACTTTTCCGTAGCATGGAGAACAACGGCCTAGCTTATGGTGAAATGTCGATTTATCACTGCTTTGCACAAGCGAGCGATGAGCCAAAAGTTATTTTCAGCGTAGCAAATATGATGCAGCCAGGAACACTAGAACATGACGACCCTGCTGACTTTACCACCAAAGGTATTTCGTTCTTTATGACGCTGCCTTGTTATGGTCAAGCTGATCAAAACTTCAATTTGATGCTGAGTGCTGCACAGAAAATTGCCGACGATATGGGCGGAAACGTATTGGATGAGTCACGTAACTTAATGACGCCAAACCGTTTGTCTGACTACCGCAAGCAAATCCGAGACTTTATGACGGCAGCTAACGCCTAGCCGTATTGTTTAGCCTTGTAAATAATCTATATTTATAGAAAAGGGCTCCTAAGGGAGCCCTTTTTGATATTTCAATCACGACAGAGAATGATATGAAAGAATCGATTCAAGTTACCTTAGAGCAGTTAAGAGAAACTCTGCACTATCATGCCGTTCGTTATTACGTAGAAGATAGCCCTGAGATCCCTGATGTCGAGTACGATCGATTGATGCAACAACTGCTAAAGATCGAAGAAGAGAACCCAGAACTTGTGACGGTAGATTCGCCGAGTCAGCGTGTCGGCGGTCAGCCTCTAGACGGCTTCACTCAAGTGACCCATGAGATCCCGATGCTTTCTTTAGATAATGCTTTCTCTGATGACGATTTAGATGCGTTCAATAAGCGCATGTCTGATCGATCGCCAACAGCGAACCTAAAGATCTTCTGTTGTGAACCTAAGCTTGATGGTTTGGCGGTGAGCCTACTCTATGTAAAAGGCACCTTAGTACAGGCAGCGACGCGTGGTGATGGTGCGACTGGCGAAAATATTACCGAAAACGTGCGTACGATCAGCTCGATTCCGCTTAAGTTACAAGGTGAAGGCTGGCCAGAACGTATTGAAGTCCGTGGCGAAGTGTTTATGCCAAAAGCGGGCTTCGACAAATTGAATGAGATGGCATTGAAGAAGGGTGAGAAGGTCTTTGTGAATCCACGTAATGCCGCCGCAGGTAGCTTACGTCAGCTTGATTCTCGTATTACAGCAAAACGCCCCTTGGCTTTCTACGCATACAGTGTCGGTGTTGTACAAGGCGCTGAGCTTTCAAATAGCCACTATCAACGATTCCTGCAGCTGAAAGCTTGGGGCTTGCCTATGTGCCCAGAGACAAAGCAGCTAAGTTCTCTTGAAGATGTAAAAGCCTATTACCAAGATATCATGACTCGTCGTGACACCTTGGCTTATGAAATTGATGGGGTGGTGATTAAGGTTGATGACATTGCCGCACAAGAAACTCTAGGTTTTGTTGCACGTGCACCTCGCTGGGCTATTGCTTATAAGTTCCCAGCTCAAGAAGAAATTACTCTGCTCAATGATGTTGAGTTTCAGGTTGGTCGTACAGGCGCTATTACGCCGGTTGCTAAGCTTGAACCTATTTTTGTTGGCGGCGTGACGGTGAGTAATGCAACCCTGCACAACGCTGATGAGATCGCTCGTTTAGGTGTGAAGGTCGGAGATAGCGTGATTATCCGCCGCGCTGGTGACGTCATTCCACAAATTGTAGCTGTTGTACAAGATCGTCGTCCTGAGACGGCTAAAGACATTGTGTTCCCGGACGCCTGCCCTGTATGTAATTCTGCAGTGGAGCGCGTAGAGGGCGAAGCTGTAGCGCGTTGTACTGGCGGTTTAGTGTGTCAGGCGCAGCGTAAAGAGGCACTTAAGCACTTTGTGTCTAGAAAGGCGCTGGATGTCGATGGCCTTGGCGTAAAGGTGATAGAACAGCTTGTGGATCGCGAAATGGTCGAAACGCCAGCGGACCTGTTTAAGTTGAGCGCGGGCGTGATTACGGTTCTTGATCGTATGGGACCTAAATCGGCACAGAATGTAGTGAGTGCGCTTAACAAAGCGAAAGACACGACATTGGCACGCTTCCTTTATTCTTTAGGAATTCGAGAAGTCGGTGAAGCGACGGCTATGAACTTAGCTCAGCACTTTAAAACGCTAGAGTTGGTTCAAGCTGCAACTCATGAGCAGTTGGTTGAAGTGTCAGATATTGGTGACATCGTAGCAAGTCACCTCACGAGCTTCTTCTCACAAGAGAAAAACAGAGCAGTAGTCGACCAACTTATCGAGCTTGGAGTTAACTGGCCTGCAATTGAAGCTGTTGCGGATGATCAAGAGCTACCGTTAGAAGGCAAAGTAGTTGTGTTGACTGGCTCACTTTCTAAATTAGGTCGCAGCGAAGCGAAAGCTGCTTTGCAAGCTTTAGGTGCAAAAGTAACCGGTAGCGTGTCTAAGAAAACGGATATCTTATTTGCTGGTGAAGCCGCTGGTTCTAAACTGACTAAAGCACAAGATTTAGGTATCGAAATAAGAACAGAAGAAGATCTAATAGCCCTTATTTCGTAAGTAAATACAGATAAAAAAAGCTCAAAGGCACTCCTTTCAAGGGAGTGCCTTTTTCGTTTCTGATATAAAAGTAATCACTTTTTAATTGTTGAGAAATTTGTTCCTATACGAACTATGAAATCAGGACAGTGATGACGCTCAACATTAATGAAATGTTGTTATAGTTGTTTGCTAAATGCGAGTGATATCTCTTTTTAAGAGGCTGATTTGTCAGTAAGCTTTTGTTTTTTAATGTTTTTACTCTTTGACCCCTCGGTTTTTTCAATTAGTAGATCTGGATCACTAAGTACATGATAAATTTGCACCAACTCATATTTTTTTAGATGAAAATTAAGTTCTCATTGATCTTTTTTGGGGTGAAGTTAGTCTTATTGGCATGGATGCACATTGTGTATAACCAGAAAGGAAATCGAGAATTCGGTGTTTCAGGGTTCTCAAACAAGAAAAGGTATTTCTCTCTACGGCGGCCAACTTTAGGCGGGAAATATTCAAACAGCTATATCCATTTTTAGGAGTTTTATTCCATGGAAAACAAAATTTTCAAACGTACTTTACTTGGTGCTGCAGTTGCGATGATTTCAAGTGGTGCATTCGCATCTGAATCTTCTCAAGTTGGTGTTATCTCAGATTTTAACGTTCAGGCTTACGGTGTAGCAGCAATCTCTGTTGTTAACTACGATTCAGAAAAAACTAAAAACGGCGTAAAAACTGATACAGGTACGGGATACGATTACGAGAATGAATCTCGAATTGGTTTCCGTGCAAGTAAAGACATGTTCGAGAACGTGAACGTATTCATGCAAATTGAATCTGGTTACGTTGGTGAAAACGGTGACGGTGCGACACTAGGTAATCGTGATACGTTCTTAGGCCTGCAAGGTGACTGGGGTAAAGTACGTTTTGGTCGTATGCTGACGCCAATGTATGAAGTAATTGACTGGCCTTATGCTAACCCAGGTTTGGGCGCAGTATGGGACTGGGGCGGCGATGTTAAATACAACCGTGACCGTCATGGTGATATGGCTCGATACGATTCTGCTGACTTGAATGGTTTTACATTCAACCTAGCAACAGGTCGTGGTGACTCAAGTGTTAAAGATAATTACTTCTACGGCGCGGCTGCTCACTACCGTTTAGCTGATACGGTTACTTTCCACGCTGCTGTTGAATCAGAATCAGATCGTCAACTAACAGCTGCAACAGCTGGAACTGCTGCTGGTACATGTTTAGTTGCTACAGGTTGTGATGGTGTAAACTTTGGCGGCGCAACTCCTGCAGTTGCTGCAACTTCTGCTGAAATGGCTGATACATTTGGTTATCTAATCGGTTTTGAAGCGTCACTTCCAGCAGGTTTCGGTATTTCTGCAGCCTACAAAGCGGGTGAGTCAGATGTTCAAGGCGGCGCTAAATCAGAACAGGCTTCATACTCTGTAATCGGTCAGTACTGGAACGGCCCTTGGGGCTTCAAACTAGGCTACGCGGCTAACCTAGAGTCTGAAACTGATGGTGTTAAAAACGCTGATGAAGATAGCGTAATCTCAGGTCAGCTAATGTACGTTCATAACGGCTTTGTTCCTTACATCCGTATTGCACAGCGTGATATCAAAGCTGACGATAAAGGTTCTATTGCTAACACAGATACGTTCGTTACACGTATTGGTTTAGAGTACGGCTTCTAATTGAAACCATGCTTTAAGTAAAGAGATGCGCTGGCTTGTTAGTCGGCGCATATTCATTTCTGGTCCAGCCTAAGAAAGAAAAGGCATCGAAATAATATTATGGGGAAACCCTCGAGGTAGTTAATATGAAAAAAATAGTTTTAGCATCGATTCCTTTATTCTTAATTGGATGTACAACATTAGATTCTAATAGTGATTTTACAGATTCCGTTAAAAGAATAGAGAGTAAGCAAAATTATCAAATCGTCGTTGGTGAGTCGTTGTCTCCTGATGTGCTTGAAGTCAGACAAGGTCAGCTAGTTAACTCGTCTTTAGAGCTAAATTACGTTACCCCAAACAGTACTGTAACGGTACCTGATTCATACATAACGATGGAGCTTCAGTACTTTAAAAATTACAACGAGTATCGCTCTGTCTTAGTTCAAGGTTCTGAAGGTAAAGTGCCATTAAAACCTTATGCGGCTTCAGCTGAAACATGCAGCGATATATGTACTCAAACACAGTATGTGAAATTTCCTGTATCTAATGAAATCTTCAACGAAGCACCTTTTAAAGATCTAATTTTTGATGTCCAGGTTTCAAATGCGAACAGCATTTCGTTTTCTATTCCTGCTGGCTATATCGAAGCAATCGTAAATACGGGTGATAAAAACGCAACAGCTAAGCCAGTGATAGTAGCAGCACCTGTAGCCGCAGCCGCACCTGTAGCTGCAGTTCCCGCGCTTCAGCAAGAGCCGGTAAGCCAAGCTCAAGAGATGTCAAAATATTGGTTTGAACAAATTCCGACGGAACAAAGAGACTCTGTTATTAACTGGTCTGTAGCAAATCGAAATGGTGTTGTTGATTCTTTAGGTGATAATGTCAAAGAGATTGAAATGTTCGAATATTGGTTTAACAAAGCTTCCAAAGAAGAACGTAAAGCGATAATCAAACAATTAATCGAGTTTTAAAGGAAAGGAGCCTAGGCTCCTTTTTTGTTAGTGTAGAACCTTACCATTACTATGCTTGCATATAACGATAGGCATATATTCTACAACACTACTTCCTAAGTCACATTTTATGATCGGCCCAGATGCAGTGCTTCCTACATTTTGGGCGGATACAGAGAAGCTTAAAATTAAGCTAAAAATTAACGCTAGATAACATTTCATAATGACACCTCACTAAAAATCTCTTCAAACAAGAGATATTCATTAGTATGTGAGGTATTTCTCAAAAATCAAAAAAATCAAAAAATTTCCTATGAAAAATAACCAATGCCTATTTTGCTATTTCAATCAGTAACTTGTTGATAGTTGGTGTTTGGGTTTGTTGGAAAATCTAAGCTACTCTCATCATTTGATGTAAAATAGCCATAAACAGCAGACTTTATTTTCGAATATTATATTGCTTCAATGTTTTTGTTTCGGTAGTTAGCATTCCTAGATGTTTGAATAATGGTCTTAGGTTTCTAAATAGTTTTTATGCGATATTTACTTGAGTAATATTATGAACATAAGCGAAGTTGCAAGCCTCACGCAGTTATCACCTAAGTCTATTCGTTTGTATGAAGACAAAGGGGTGATATCTGCACCGTTACGTTCTGAAAATGGTTATCGGTCTTATGGTGAGAAGCAGATCAAGGAACTCGGAATCGTAGCGAAAGCGAGAAGCGCTGGTTTTTCGCTTGATGAGTGTCGTGCGCTTGTTGAATTAGCCGACAACCCATGTCGAGAAAGTGCCGATGTTAAAGCAAAAGCGCTAAGTAAATTGGAAGAAGTGAATAAAAAAATTGAAGACTTATTGATCATTCAGAAGACATTGAAAGAGTGGGTTGAACAATGCCCTGGTGACTCAAATAGCCATTGCCCAATTATCGATTCACTTGTAGAGAAAAAGCCATAAGTTGGTTACTTATGGCTTTGAAGGAGGGTTTTCTTGATTATTGTTTAGTAGGGCTTATAGTGAGAACAATGCCATCGACAGCAGTAATCACGACTTCCTCTCCCGCATCAATATCATGTGTACTCATCGCAGACCATGAGCTACCCCCTAGCTTTATCCTGCAGTTACCTTTTTGTACCGGCTCTAAGAGGCGAGTCTTTCTTCCAATCAGTTGCTTCTCTCGCTGATTAAGGTCTCGAGTAGAGTCAGATTGCTTGTCACTAGACAGCTGTCTTCTCCACCACAGCCAAGTGGTGATAAGCGAGAAGCTCGCAAAGGATAGCCATTGCATCTGCCAACCGATTGGTAGTGCGCCTAATAGGGCCCCGACTAGCATGGCAGATATGCCTATCCATAAAAAGTAACCAGCGGTTCCAATTAGCTCAAGTGCTAACAATGCTAGACCAAACGCTAACCAATGCCAGTAGTTTACTTGTTCGAGTAATTCGACCATAAGTTAGTCCTTACTACCCTTGTCATTCTTATGTGCAAACATCTCTGCAATACCCGCAACAGAACCCATTAGTCCAGTCGCTTCGAGCGGTAGCATAATGATCTTACCGTTTTCTGCTTGGCCAATAGACTTCAGTGCGTCGGTGTAACCTTGTGCAATAAAGTAATTGACTGCTTGCATGTCACCTTGAGCAATCGCTGTTGATACCATTTCTGTCGCTTTAGCCTCAGCTTCGGCTGCCCGTTCACGAGCTTCAGCTTGAAGTATCGCGGCTTGCTTTTGGCCTTCTGCTTTTAAGATCTCTGATTGCTTGTGACCTTCTGCTTTCAATATCTCAGCTTGTCGTACACCCTCTGCCTCTAGGATATCTGCACGTTTGTTACGCTCGGCTTTCATCTGAGCATTCATCGCAGCGGTAAGGTCTGCTGGTGGCTGTACGTCTTTGATTTCGATACGCGTAACTTTGACACCCCAAGGGTTTGTCGCTTCATCAACGATATTCAATAATTTGGTGTTAATCATGTCTCGCTGGCTGAGCATTTCATCCAGTTCCATCGAGCCCAGTACAGTACGGATATTGGTGAGAGTTAAATTACGAATCGCGTGCTCAAGATCATTCACCTCATAAGCCGCTTTAGGCGCGTCGATCACTTGAACGAAACACACCGCATCAATAACCACATTTGCATTATCTTTGGAGATGACTTCTTGTGCCGGGATGTCGAGAACACGTTCCATCATACTGATGCGTTGTCCGATTTTATCGATAAATGGAATGATCAGGTTCAGACCTGGTTGGAGGGTTTGTGTATAACGGCCGAAGCGTTCTACGGTCCAGTTATTGCCTTGCGGAACCGTTTTTACTCCGGCGAAAATAAACAATATTGCGACGGCAGTAAAGACGCCGATAGTAATCAATGTATCAATAGCCATACAAAATCCTTTGCAAGTTTAAGTTTTTGATAGTTCAGTATTGATACTGGCTCATATTTAAATTCTGAGCAAATTTATAAATGAGAAATGGGCCATAAAATATTGATTTTATGGCCCATTTTACATTCTATTATTCGATAAACTAATTGATTGAATTGTCAATTTTCGATGAGATATACGATGCTTATCTTTAGTACTTTTAGGGTTTAGTTAGTAGAGCAGAGAGTACAGCTGTCGGCGGTACTTACTGGCAACTGGGTTACCTTGTCCAAGCGCACTTAAGATATCCATGAACTCTTTTTTCATATCGCCATTGCAAGCATTTAGATCTTTTGCAAGGAAAGACCACAACAGTTCCATCGCTTCTTCGTTGCGATTCACTTGGTGATATTGCAATGCTAATTCAGATGCTGTCTTAGCGTCATATGGGTCTTGCTGAAGAGCGGTTTCTAATGCTTGTATTTCAGGGCTGTCTGCTGCTTGCTTGTGAAGCTCAAGCTTTGCGACTAAGCCTTTATAGTAATTATCTTGGTACTCTAGAGGAATGGTGGCTAGCTGAGTTTCAGCTAGATCAAACTGTTGCGTTTCTAGTAAACATTCTGCGATTGCCAGTTTTACCTCGCCTTTGCTCGTCAGCTCTATTGGCAATTGTTGCATTGCTGCGAGCGCTTGTGCGTGCTCGCCTGCTTGCATTTGCTCGAGAGCCTGACGCAGTGCGAGCTCGTCTTGGCTAGGAAGGTGTTTTCCTAACATTTCAACAATCGCTTGTATGCTTTGTGGGCCACCCAAACCATCAACAGGCTGACCGTTAACAAACAGTGCAATAGTAGGGAGTGCTTGTACGCCAAATTGGCTAGCAATTGCCTGCTCTTGTTCACAATTCAACAGAGCTAAAGTAAAAGCGCCGTTGTATTGCTGAGTTAATGTTTGCAGTTCAGGGATCACCTGAGCACTTTCTTGGCTCATTGGTGCCCAAAAGTGGATGAGTACAGGCGTCTGCATTGAGGTTTCTAATACTTGACGAAAGTTCTGCTCATTAAGTTCAACAATATGCGGAGATTGCATTTACGTTCCTTGAGGTGTGTTTTGTGGGTACGTTGCAAATATGGGGGGAGATGCTGGTAACTTCAAGATCTAACTTGGTTATCTCAAATAAAAAGAGCCAAAATAGAAAAACGCTATGCTTCTATGTTGATAGAGTGGTTATCTCAACAGGGAAGGCATAGCGTTATCATTGAGGTGGTCAGTGAGGCATAGCGTAAGATACTCAAAACAGAATAAACAACGTAATCGCCAGACTCACACCGACCCAATTAAGGCGGTTTAAAGTCATGAAATATCCAGATTAGGTTCATCAATTGGGAATAATTGATGAGATAGGACAATCATGACATCTTATTGTTACGGAAAAATTACATCGTTACATTAAAGTTTGCGACTGTTGATGCAAAGTTAGTAATTTATGCAGCTTTTCTCAAAATAGGGTCTAGCAAGCGACTTGGTAGAATTCTTTTCAATACCGCGAAGACTTTAGTTGGGGTCGTCACTCGGTATCTGAGTTTGGGTTTATCGGCGGTGAGTGCGTGATAAACCGGTTCAATACAACTTTCAGGCGGAAGAACAAAAGCGTTGTTCGATGATTCTTTTTCGAGTCGGTCTTTTTGTTGTTGATAAGCTTCTTGATGAGCGCTGCCAGCAATGGTGATCCATTTATTGAAAGCTTTCAGGGCATTATTTCTAAATTGGGTTTCTATTGGACCTGGCTGCAATAACGAGATATGAATACCACTACCATGCAGTTCTAAACGTAACGTATCTGTCCAGCCTTCTAGAGCGAACTTTGAAGCGTTGTAAGCGCCACGATATTTCATGGCCGCAAAGCCTAATACGGAACTGTTTTGTACGATTCGACCTTCGCCGCGTTCGCGCATGTGCGGAAGTATCTGACAAACAAGATGATGCCAGCCAAAGAAGTTGGTTTCGAATTGCTCTTTGAGACCTTGGGTTGGTAAGTCTTCTAGCGCGCCAGCTTGACCATAAGCGCCGTTATTGAATAAACCATATAATCCGTTAGGCGCTAGCTCAATAGCAAGTTGTGCAGCTTGTTCAATGCTTTCTTGGTTAGAAAGGTCGAGCTGTATGCAGGTCAGTCCCTCATCTTGCAGACGCTGTACATCTTGCGGATGACGACACGATGCAATGACGTGGAAACCACGCTTTTGTAGTGCATGCGCACATGTATAGCCAATACCCGTTGAGCAACCGGTGATCAGAATCGACTTGTTCACGCTTAATCCTTCATTAGAGTCTTTATCGCTCTAGGGTAAAGAATTAATCTTGATGTTGTAACAAGTTTTTTAAGGCTGGTTCTATTCTTGAGTAACTAAAGATAAATCCCATTTCAGTGAGTTTCTTTGGTTTGGAACGAATGCTGTCAAAGAGCAGACAAGAAGATTCACCCATCAGAAGCGACATTGCCCATTTCGGAGTGAATAAGAAATGAGGTCGGCGTAGTTGCTTGGCGAGTGTACTGCTGAACAGTTTGTTGGTGACAGGGTGCGGGGCACACATATTAAATTCCCCTTGAGCGTGAGGAGTTGACAATAAGTGGTTGATGGCTCTCACCATATCAAGCATGTGAATCCAAGGCATGTACTGTTCGCCTGAACCAAGTGGTCCGCCTACTCCGAGTTTGTAGGGCATTAGCATCTTCTTTAGAGCACCACCATTTTCACCTAACACAATCCCCGTTCTTAGTAGTATCACACGCGTCTCATCGGACTGGGCTCTCTTGGCGATCTCTTCCCAGTGCGCGCAGACTTTGTGAGGAAAACTTTCGTCTTCTACTCGTAGTGATTCATCAAATGGGTGTTGCTGTTGATCGCCATAGTAACCCACGGCTGAGCCGCTAATGAAATCCTGCGGTGGGTTGCTACTGGCATGAATTAACTCGACCAGTTTTTCAGTAATGTGCCAACGACTGTTACAGATCCTCTCTTTTTGCTCCGTACTCCAACGCTTGTCAGCGATCGGTTCGCCAGCAAGATTGACCACGACATCGAAGTCATTGAGATCGCTGAGTTCATCAAGAGATTGAATGTAATGAAGGTTATTCTGGTTCAGGTGATTTAGGTTTTGCTTCGCTTTTTCGGGGCTCCGTGTCAACAATGTCACATCGTCAGTATTCCAACTTTTGACCAATTCAGAACCAATAAATCCCGTACCACCAGTTAACAATATCTTCATACCAATCTCCCTATTAAACATAATTATAGACATGGCTTGTTTTTGAACGCCAATCAATACGAAAAAATCACTATAACGATCAGTTGGTTTCAATTGTGTGATACCCAAATTACGCCGTATCAATTTACGAAAGAATGAAATTAAATTAATCAGGTTAGGATGTATACCGCTATCACACTTATGCATTTTACTCCGATATGTTACCAACTGCGTAATATTTGTCACATAAGGAATGATAAGGATTTGCCATGATTATTAGTAATTAATAACCAGACACAATTTCAATGACTAGGAGTTGCGATGACGGCAGTGCTTGCTTTGTTTCGAGCCATGTTAGGTAGCCTAAGGGATCTCTTGCCGATCGTGGCGGTGATTGCTTTCTTCCAGCTTGCTGTTTTGCAAGAACCACTCCCTCATCTGTTGTCTATTCTAACTGGCTTAGTGCTGGTGGTTTTTGGACTGACTTTTTTTATCTTTGGCCTTGAGATGGGTCTGTTCCCAATCGGCGAGTCGATGGCTCAAGCTTTTGCTCGTAAGGGGAGCGTGTTTTGGTTATTGACCTTCGCTTTCTGTTTAGGGTTTGGTACCACCATTGCGGAACCCGCATTAACCGCAGTGGCCGCCGAAGCAGCAGAAGTGGCCGCTGAAGGTGGTGTTATTCCCAACTCTCTAGACGAAATGGAACAGTACGCCGATGGCTTGCGTTTCACCGTAGCATTGTCGGTGGGGATCGCCATCTTACTTGGGGTGCTGCGAATCTTAAAAGGTTGGCCAATTCAGTACATGATCATCGGAGGTTATATTGGAGTTGTGGTGCTCACTGCATTTGCCCCTGAAAACATCATTGGGATTGCGTACGACTCTGGCGGAGTGACTACATCGACCATTACCGTTCCGTTAGTGACCGCATTGGGCGTGGGTTTAGCCTCTGCGATTAAAGGGAGAAATCCGATGATTGATGGCTTTGGATTGATCGCCTTTGCTTCACTGCTGCCGATGATGTTTGTCATGGTCTACGGGATGGTGGTGACATGATCAGTGCTCAGCAATTTATCGACACCTTTCTTGGTACTGTCATGGATGTGATTCCGATTGCGGTGATCATCTTCGGTTTCCAATTAGCGGTGCTGCGCAAGCCAGTTAATAACTTAGGCAAAGTGCTGATAGGTTTCTTTTACGTCATTCTTGGGTTGTCGCTCTTTTTGATGGGGTTAGAGCTCGCGCTGTTTCCTTTAGGGGAGACTATGGCAATGCAACTCACCGAACCAAGTTTTTTGACTGAGTTCAAGGTCAGTTCAGGCCTTGCCTTAGTTTGGTTTGACTATTACTGGGTTTACCTTTTCGCGTTTTGTATTGGTTTCAGTACCACGATAGCCGAGCCCTCTTTGATCGCCGTTGCTATTAAGGCAAACCAAGTTTCCGGTGGCAGTATCAGTGTTAACGGGCTGAGGATCTCCGTGGCGTTAGGTGTAGCGATTGGCATATCGCTAGGTAGTTATCGCATCGTGGCTGGCGACCCTATTCATTACTACATCATTGCTGGCTATGTCATTGTGGTTATTCAGACCTTTTATGCGCCCAAATTGATTATTCCGTTAGCTTACGATTCTGGTGGGGTTACGACATCAACGGTGACGGTACCTTTAGTGACGGCACTTGGGTTGGGACTCGCGTCAACGGTGCCAGGAAGAAATCCGGTAATTGATGGCTTTGGGTTGATTGCTTTCGCGAGCTTATTTCCAATTATATCCGTGATGGGGTATGCCCAAATAACGCAATGGCTAAACCGATCACAATCCTCTAAGGAGAGCAAAGATGCGCTTTAAACTTATCTTAGCGTTTGTAGAAGAAAGCAAGACCGATATCGTGCTCGACGCCGCGCGTGATGCGGGTGCAACAGGGGCAACCGTGATTAACAATGCCAGAGGGCAGGGGCTAAACCAAAAGCGCACCTTCTTTGGGTTAACGTTAGAGGTGCAAAAAGATGTGCTGCTGTTTGTCGTCGAGGAGCACCTAGCTAGGCATATTCTAGAAACTATCGGTGAAGTCGGGGAGTTTGACCAAGAGTCAGGGCAAGGGATAGCAGTGCAGATCGATGTCGAAGATGCAGTCGGGGTCGCGCACCAAGTTGAAACATTAACTAAGGTTGTGGAGGACGAGTTATGAGTGGCAGTGAAAAAATCCGAGTAAGCGATGTAATGGCTAATACGTATGTGATTATCGATGGGCTAACCACTGTGTTGGAAGCGATAGAGATGGCTAAGAAGCATAAAGTGAAAGCCATCATTGTCGATAAGCGCCACGAAGATGACGAATACGGCATCGTATTGATGAATGATATTGCTAAGAAAGTACTGGCTAAGAACCGTTCTCCGAAGCGAACCAATGTTTATGAGATCATGACCAAGCCAGCGCTAAGCGTGTCTGCCGATATGAATGTGAAGTACTGTGCACGCTTGTTTGAGCGTTTTGGTATCAGTCGTGCCCCTGTGGTCAGTGACCATAAAATAGTCGGTATGGTTAGTTACAATAATATCGTGATCAACGGTATGGCGAGAGATGACGTGTAGCTGTTAGATACGTACAATAGGCTCATAAATTTTATGGAGAAGTACGTGTGAAATTATTTTTTGCTTCAGACCTACACGGTTCGCTGCCAGCAACAGAAAGGGTATTAGAACTCTACCAAGCGTCTGGTGCGCAATATTTAGTGCTATTGGGTGACATTCTGAATCATGGTCCAAGAAACCCGATCCCTGAAGGATACAATCCGCCGGCGGTTGCAGAGAAGTTGAATGCGTTTTCTCAAGAGATCATTGCTGTTCGTGGTAACTGCGATAGCGAAGTGGATCAGGTGTTGTTGTCTTTTCCAATGATGATGGATTACTCGTGGGTACTATTAGAATCAGGCCAACGTATTTTTCTAACTCATGGTCATTTGTACAACACCAATAAACGCCCCGAGCTAAAGGCGGGTGATATTATTGCCCATGGTCATACCCATATTCCTGTTGCTGAATACCAAGATGACATCTTTATCTTTAATCCTAGCTCGGTGACATTCCCACGAGATGGCCACGCAGCGAGCTATGGCATCTATGAAAATAATATCTTTAAAGTCATTAGCCTTGAAGGTGATGTTCTCGTGAGTGGCGAGCTTTAAATAAACTCAATCGGCGGCGTTAGAAAAGGCTCACTTTGAGTCTACGTGGCCGAGGTCTCTGTCTGGAGCAATGATGTTTCGTACTCTTTGCTTCAGAACTTTAGCCTCAGGAAAACCGTCGTCCGCTTTTCTTTCCCAAATCTGTATTCCATTACAAAAAAACCTCAAATCGACCTCCGGTATCAGGGTGTAAACTCACTTGCTCTATCTCTTCACTGAAAGTATGCAGTAACTCTTGGCATAACCAACTAGAACGAAGCATCCAATTGCATTGACGACAATAGTGTATTGCGATGGTTGCCTTGGTGATTGATGCACTTACCGAGCTTGGTTCTGTATTCATAGATACCCCTAAAAATTCTAAAACAGTAGTTTGATGTCAACAGTTAATAAAAAAGGGGCATCATGCCCCTTTCTATTGGTATATCGTTTAATGATATACAGTAAATCACTGTTGAGTTTTAGCTTAATCTGATTTTAGTTTGAGACAGTATTAGTTTGAGAATAACACCGTAGAACCATGATTTAGGCTAGTGAGCAGCAGTGCTTTCTGATTAATAATATCAATGCGTCGGCTTTGTTCTGCATCCATTTTAATCACTTGAGTGATCAGCTTGAGTTGCTCCTCTGAAAAGTCTTGTCGCTCAGCAGAAGTGACATCTTTAAACTCCGTTGGTGAAATCAGTAAGTAATTATCGTTAATATCCCACTGACCGGTTTCGGAAATATTGATGACGTTTGCGGGTGCAGTCTGAGTGCCATACAGTTTAACTACAGCCATTCTCAGATACGTACCGTTTGGCAAATACTTCGCATTCGATGATAGCTCAACCTTACGCAGTGGCCCGATTGAATCCTCTTGCTTGATATCGCTAATCAGAGTCACCATTTTCGATTGCCATTCGTGTTGCGTAAGCAAGCGTTCTATCTTTGCATCGCTACCCCAGTATAACCAGCCGCTCAAGAAAGCAGAGATAACCAGTAAAATAATGGATAATTTTAATTTCATGTTACTGACCACCGTTACAAATGTCGTGTACATCCGACTGGTTTGCGTAAATTCTTAGAGTTACATTCTCGCTCGAGTAATCTTGAGGGTGAATATAGTTTAGAGCTAGATTGTTACCTTGTCCGCCTGTTGCAATCACCTCAGTTGGCTTTAGCATGCCAGTGTGGCTGGTGTTGTAACGCAATACACATTTCTCTATCGCTGGCAGCCAACTAGTCAGAGTTGGATGGTTGATTGGGGTTTGAACTTTGACACCATTAACCTCTGCTAATGTTCGAAACTCTGACTCTGCTGGGTTCTTTAACGTTAAAACGAGTATTGGCATAATGAAAGCGACAAGTAACATTCCAAACGTTAACCATTTATTCGAACTTTCATCTTTAGGTTTAACCTGATTGGTTACTGGCTCGACTTCGACATGATTTTCTTGAGCCTTTGCAGTTGGCTCTGGATCAATAGTTTCAGTGATGACCTCATCAGCTAATGTGGTATTAGCAAATGTTAAAATAGGCTCTACGTCACTTTCTGCAATTTCAGCTGTTGTTGGCTGATCGTTTGATGACAGTGGTGCTGAGCGCTCAACAGTCGCGATAAATTGATAACCACGTTTAGGAACGGTTTTTACAAATGCTGGAGATTTGGTTGAGTCTTTTAGCATTTTTCTGAGTGTCGATACCGCTTGCGTTAAGCTGGAGTCGTCCACCTCAAAGCCTTGGTCTCGCCAAACATATTCGTGTAATTCGTTACGAGTGATAACTTCATTGGGTCTTTCTGACAGCATCAGGAGAATGCGGCTTTCATTGCTGCCAAGACGTACGACTTCACCGTCGCTCATCTGATCAACAAGTGAGTTGCTATTTGGGTCAAATACGAACCGCTGTGCGAGAATAAACTTTGTGCCGATATTGCTCATTGAACTCTTCTATTTTGGATGATTTGGGGTGCGAAATAGACAAATCTCAGGTGAAGTTCTGTTAATTCTTCACCAAATCATGGCTTCTTTTATGTTCTTTTATATTTATAACACTCAAGGATAATAAAAACAGATCAAAAAAACAGTGTTTTTATGCTTTTTGACCTTGAATTTACATTTGTCATCCTCATGTTAATGAACATAAGAGAGGCATAATGTGCAACGCCCCTATGATTATTCAACATAAAGTATAGATGTTTTGGAGTAAAAATGAGCGAAACGGCAACGCAAAATAAAGAGACTCGTGGCTTTCAATCTGAAGTAAAACAACTACTTCACCTAATGATTCACTCACTGTATTCAAATAAAGAAATCTTCCTACGTGAGCTGATCTCTAACGCATCTGACGCGGCTGATAAGCTTCGTTTTCAAGCGCTATCAAATGGCGACCTTTACCAAGGCGATGCTGATTTAGGTGTGAAACTTTCGTGCAACGCTGAAGCAAATACTTTAACGATCTCTGATAACGGCATAGGTATGAGCCGCGACAACGTTATTGAGCATTTAGGTACTATTGCTAAGTCAGGCACAGCTGACTTTTTCTCAAAGCTGTCTGAAGACCAAAGCAAAGACTCTCAGCTTATTGGCCAATTTGGTGTTGGTTTCTATTCTGCATTTATCGTTGCAGACGCAGTGACTGTTCGCACTCGAGCAGCTGGACTTGCTAATGACCAAGCCGTGCAATGGCACTCTGCGGGTGAAGGTGATTACACTATCGAAGACATCACGAAAGAATCTCGTGGTACAGACATCATTCTTCATATGCGTGAAGACGGCAAAGAGTTCTTAAATGAATGGCGTCTGCGTGAAGTGATTGGTAAGTATTCTGATCACATCGGTATCCCTGTCTCTATCTTCACAGCGGTGAAAGATGACGAAGGTAAAGACACCGAAGAGAAGCATTGGGAGCAGATTAACAAGGCTCAAGCGCTTTGGACTCGTAACAAGTCTGATATCGAGAAAGAAGAGTACCAAGAGTTTTACAAGCACGTATCTCACGACTTTGCTGATCCACTAACGTGGAGCCATAACAAAGTTGAAGGTAAGAACGACTACACAAGCCTACTTTACATCCCAGCTAAAGCACCTTGGGATATGATGAATCGTGACCATAAGAGCGGCCTTAAGCTTTATGTACAGCGCGTATTCATCATGGATGATGCAGAGCAGTTCATGCCATCTTACATGCGTTTCGTTCGCGGCTTGATTGATTCAAACGATTTACCACTGAACGTGTCTCGTGAAATCCTGCAAGATAATAAGGTAACTCAGTCTCTTCGTGGCGCATGTACCAAGCGTGTACTCACTATGCTTGAGCGCATGGCGAAGAATGACAACGACAAGTACTTGGAGTTTTGGAAAGAGTTCGGCCTAGTACTGAAAGAAGGCCCTGCTGAAGACATGGCGAACAAAGAAAAAATCGCAGGTCTACTTCGTTTCTCATCAACGGAAGAGGATTCTGTTGAGCAAACCATCAGCCTCGCTTCTTACGTTGAACGTATGAAAGAAGGCCAAGACAAGATTTATTACCTAACGGCAGACAGCTATGCCGCGGCTAAGAACAGCCCACACTTGGAGCAGTTCAAAGCAAAAGGCATTGAAGTGGTTCTAATGTACGATCGTATCGATGAGTATGTGATGAATTACCTAACTGACTTCGACGGTAAGCAGTTCCAGTCGATCACAAAAGCAGGCTTAGATCTAAGCAAGTTTGAAGGTGAAGAAGAGAAAGAGAAGCAAAAAGAGACGGAAGAAGAGTTCAAGTCTGTTGTTGATCGCACTCAAGCTTACCTTGGTGATCGTGTTAAAGAGGTTCGCACGACATTCAAGTTAGCAACTACACCTGCTGTTGTTGTGACCGATGATTTCGAGATGGGCACTCAAATGGCTAAGCTTCTTGAAGCTGCGGGTCAAGCTGCACCTGAAGTTAAGTACATCTTTGAGATTAACCCTGAGCACGCACTTGTGAAACAGATGGCTGATGAAGCGGACGAACAAGCGTTTGGCCGTTGGGTTGAGCTACTACTTGGTCAAGCTATGCTGGCTGAAAAGGGCTCAATGGAAGATCCGTCACAATTCTTAGGTGCAATCAACGAACTACTGACAAAACGTTAGTCTTTCGACTTTGGGCTAAGCTCATAATTATAATTAAAAGCTCGCTAATGCGGGCTTTTTTTATGAACGTCGCTTAACTTCATCGAAATGTCGCTAAAGTTGCTAACAAGACGAACGCAAACGCTGTCGATACATTCTTTAGTCTTAATTTAAGCAAAATTGAATATTAATGTGATAGAATGCTCGACCTAATCAGCTGGTACTATGAACCTATCATCTCCAGTTGTATGATTTTTAAACGTTATACCGAAACTTACCGTTTTGCTTCTGTTTACAGTTGTGCTTAGCCTCAGTTGTTACCTAATCTCTCTTGTTCGACTTAAATTGAACCAGAAAGGCGGGATAGTGAGCTTCGGTATAAATCATAATTTTTATAAGAGGATTAAACATGCGCATCATTCTTCTAGGTGCTCCTGGCGCGGGTAAAGGTACTCAAGCTAACTTCATCATGAACAAATTTGGTATCCCTCAAATTTCAACTGGTGACATGCTACGTGCTGCTATCAAAGCGGGTACTGAGCTTGGTAAGCAAGCAAAATCAGTAATCGACGCTGGTCAGCTAGTTTCTGATGAAATTATCCTTGGTCTAATCAAAGAGCGTATCGCTCAAGATGACTGTGAGAAAGGTTTCCTACTAGACGGTTTCCCACGCACAATCCCTCAAGCTGATGGCCTAAAAGAAATGGGTATCGCAGTAGACTACGTTGTTGAATTCGACGTAGCTGACGATGTGATTGTTGAGCGTATGGCTGGTCGTCGTGCTCACCTTCCTTCTGGCCGTACATACCACAATGTGTACAACCCGCCTAAAGAAGAAGGTAAAGATGACATCACTGGCGAAGAGCTAGTGGTTCGTGATGACGACAAAGAAGAAACAGTTCGTGCACGTCTAGGTGTATACCACGATCAAACAGCTCCGCTTATCTCTTACTACGGTAAAGAAGCTGAAGCAGGTAACACTAAGTACCTTAAGTTCGACGGTACTAAGCAAGTTGCTGAAGTTAGTGCAGAACTTGAGAAAGCACTAGCATAATTGGCTAACAGCCAGTTTTAGAATTTGATATATTGGAAGCGACCTTAAGGTCGCTTTTTTTGTTTCAATTTTTAGTCATATACCAATCTAGATAAACTCGATTGTGCACTGTTTCCGTGGTACGGCTTAGATTCGCGCGGCTAACGATCAATGTGATGTTGTGATCACCTAGGTTAAGAACGATTATTCTTAAATTTAGTAGCACAACAATGATCTTAAACTTATGTAGATTAGTATATTACGTTCCAGAAAATCACATATTGGTCTCAGGTATCTATGGAAAATAATAAAAAGCAGGGCGTTTTACTGGTGAACTTAGGAACACCAGACTCAGCGACCCCAGCTGGCGTTCGTCGATTTTTGAGTGAATTCTTACACGACAAGCGAGTCGTAAACTTAACGCGTTGGTTGTGGTGTCCTATTTTACATGGGGTGATCTTACCGATTAGAGCACCGAAAGTGGCTAAGCTGTATCAGTCTGTTTGGATGGATGAAGGCTCACCACTGCTTGTGTACTCTCAAAGACAAGCCGAAAAGCTCCAGAAAAAATTACAGATACCCGTAGCGCTGGGTATGACCTATGGTAACCCAAGCCTTAAAACGGGCGTTGAGCAATTAATGGGTCAGGGCGTTGAAGACATCATCGTATTGCCTTTATATCCTCAATACTCAGGCACAACCACAGCGGCCGTATCTGATGGCTTAACCAAGGCCTTTAAGCAGATGCCAGTGATTCCGAGCTATCGCTTTATTCGCGACTACTACGCGCACCCAAGCTACGCAAAAGCATTGGCTGAAAGCGTGCGTAGCCATTGGGATAAAAATGGTAGAGCCGATCATTTAGTTTGTTCTTTCCACGGTATTCCGAAACGATTGGCTGATGAAGGCGACATCTACCCACAGCATTGTGAAGCGACAACAAAGCTCCTTGCTGCTGAGTTAGGCTTATCAGCGGACGATATCACCATGACATACCAATCTCGATTTGGTCGAGAAGAGTGGTTGAAGCCATACACTGACGAGACACTTGAATCATTGCCAAGCAAAGGCATCAAAAAAATCGATATTATGGCGCCTGCATTTTCTGTGGATTGTTTAGAAACGTTAGAAGAGATTTCGGATCAGTGTAAAGAGACCTTCATTGACGCTGGTGGCTCAGACTTTAGCTACATTACGTGTCTGAATGATAGAGACTCGCACATCGATATGATGGCGGAGTTAGTGGCGCTGTATCGTTAAATACGACTTCGCCTAAACTGTCATGCACATCTAAAAATAACAAAAGGGCTGCTCATTGAGCAGCCCTTTTTGATCTGGATGTTTCTTCTTGAAATCGATCTAGATATTAAGCAACCGAAGTTTCTGCTTTTGGCTCTGCTTCAAGCATCATGTTGCTTTCTACGCCATGCATCCATGATACAAGCTTGCCAGCACAAAGAAGAAGTAAGACGCCACTTATTGTCGCTGTAATTGCGATACCACCGAAGATAGACATTGCGCCAAGCTCACCAACGTGAGAACCCACAAGGCCAGCTACGTAGTTTGCGACAGCGTTGAAGCCAAACCATGCACCCATCATTAGCGATGCGAGACGAAGCGGAGCTAACTTAGTGACCAACGACAGGCCAATAGGAGATAGACAAAGTTCGCCAAGGGTATGGAAGAAGAAAGCACCTACTAGCCACAGCATTGATGTTTTCACTGTTAGGTCGCCACCTTGCTCCATTACAGCGCCCATCATGCACACAAAACCAAGAGCTAGGAAGAACAAAGCCATTGCAAATTTCACTGGAGAATTTGGTTCACGCTTACCAAGCTTAACCCAAAATGCAGCAATGATTGGTGCAAGTGTAATGATGAAGAATGGGTTCAGAGATTGGAACCACGCCGCTGGGACTTCAAAGCCACCAATCATGCGGTCAGTATATTGTTGAGTATAGATATTCATCAGACCGCCAGCTTGTTCAAAGCCCGCCCAGAAAACTATGACGAATAGACCCATAACCAGAATAACTTTTAATCGATCGAACTCTTCTTTGGTTAGTGGCGTTTTTTCTTTTGATTTGTTTAGTGCTTTTGCTCGCGCAGCTGCGGGCACTGAACCAATGTTACCTAACCAAGATTGAGCCATTGTCATTTGCATGATTAAGCTAATAACCATACCAATACCAGCGGCTAAGAAACCTGCTTTCCAGCCGAAAGAGTCGACAGCAGCGCCTGAAATCAAGCCACCTAATAATGCACCTAAGTTGATGCCCATGTAGAAAATGGTGAATGCACCGTCACGGCGGTTATCGCCTTCTTGGTATAGGTCGCCAACCATGGTCGAGATGTTTGGCTTAAACATACCGTTACCACTGATAAGTAGTGCTAAACCTAGATAAAGAGCATTTACTTGGTCTAAGCCAATAGCGCCGTTAGGAAGAGCGAGTGTAAACTGGCCGAGTGCCATTAATACACCACCCACTAGGATCGATTTACGTTGTCCTAAGTAGTTATCGGCAATCCAGCCACCGATCAATGGCGTGATGTAGACTAAGCCAGTGTAAATACCGTAGAGATCAAGTGCGTCTTTCGTTGACCAACCAAGTCCACCGTTGAGGGTCGTGTCAGTCAAAAATAAAACAAGGATGGCACGCATCGCGTAGTAGGAGAAACGTTCCCATAGCTCTGTGCTAAATAATAAAAATAGGCCTCTAGGGTGGCCAAAGATGTTGTGATTGCTTGGCATAAGTTTTACTAATTTTAGGTATTAAAAGATTTTATAGTCATTCATGTATACACAGTAGGGTAAAAGTCTGCAATAGGCGTATTTTGTGGTCACGATAACTTGGTTTTACTAAGGTGTTGATATTAAATAAATTTACTTTTAATGTGGCCCATTCCACTTGTGCTGCAAACTAATTTTCCATATTTGACCTGGTTGGTTAGTAACCTTTTTTAAAACCCTATCCAATAAAAATGTTTAGATCTATTGCCCTAGCCTATCGTTATGATCTTATAGGGAATGTTATTCATATTATCTGCGATATACATATGCTTACAGCAATGAGTCTTTTGATCTCTAAATGTTCCTTGTACAATGACTGACCAAATTTTTTACCTATGACTTTTTGGTTGATAAGTCTTTCTGTTCCGCGTAATTTCTCGCTTATCAGGACTCATTTATTAACGGCGACTAAATTGTTTTAGGCTGTGGTTAAATGTCCAAAGAACGAAGATGGCGAGTTAAATGAAACGTTGGTATTTACTTTACTGTAAGCGTGGTGATCAAAAACGCGCTCAACAGCACCTAGAAAATCAGGGGGTAGAGTGCTTTTACCCTCAAATAGAAGTCGAAAAGGTAGTGAGAGGGAAAGAGAAGCTGGTCCAAGAACCGCTGTTCCCATCCTATATCTTTGTCCGTTTTGATTATGAGCAAGGCCCAAGCTTTACTACCGTTCGTTCAACTCGTGGTGTTGTCGACTTTATTAAGTTCGGTGCAAGGCCGTATGAAGTCCAAGGTGATTTGGTTTTTGAGCTAAAAGAGTTCGAGAAGTGTTGCAGTAGCGAAGTTGAAGATTGCTGTGTTGAATTTGAGACAGGGCAAGTTGTCAAAATTAATAGTGGCCAGTTTGCGGGTGTTGAAGCTATTTACCATCAGAAAGATGGCGAAGCTCGATCCATTATGCTCGTAAAAATGATCAGCCAAGTGGTTCCGATCAGTATTGAAAACGAAGCACTACAAGCTCACGTATAAGTGAAATATTAAAAAGTAAAAACTAGGCTTAAAACAAAAAGGCGCATAATGCGCCTTTTTTAGTATTTGATTTTTCAAACGCTTAAGCGTTATAGGCGTCGTTGTGAACGGCTTGTACCGCACGGCCTGATGGGTCTACACAGTTTTTGAATGACTCATCCCACTCGATCGCTTTTGCTGATGAACAGGCAACTGAAGGGCCGCCAGGTACACACTCTGCCGCCGATTCTAGAGGGAATAGCTCCTCAAAGATTTCACGGTAAGCGTAACCTTCTTTGGTTGTTGGTGTGTTGTAAGGGAAACGGAACTGAGCAGCTTCCATTTGTTGATCCGTTACTTTTTCTTCAGCCGTTGCTTTCAATGTATCAATCCAGTCGTAGCCAACACCATCAGAGAACTGTTCTTTTTGGCGCCATGCGATTGAATCTGGTAAGTAGTCTTCAAAACACTCACGTAGGATGTGTTTCTCCATTTTACCGTTACCGCACATTTTGTCTTCAGGGTTTAAACGCATAGCCACATCGATGAACTCTTTATCCAAGAATGGTACACGACCTTCGACTCCCCATGCTGCAAGTGATTTGTTTGCACGGGCACAGTCAAACATGCTTAGAGCAAGAAGTTTACGTACCGTCTCTTCGTGGAACTCTTTTGCGTTTGGCGCTTTATGGAAGTACAGGTAGCCGCCAAAGATTTCATCAGCACCTTCACCAGAAAGTACCATTTTGATACCCATTGCTTTGATCTTACGAGCAAGCAAGTACATTGGCGTCGATGCACGAATGGTCGTTACATCGTAAGTTTCGATGTGGTAGATAACATCACGGATGGCATCTAAGCCTTCCTGAATGGTGTAGGTCATCTCATGGTGTACAGTACCGATTTTGTCCGCAACTTCACGTGCAGCAATCAGGTCGGGAGCATTTTCTAGGCCAACAGCAAATGAGTGTAGTTGTGGCCACCAAGCTTCTGATTGCTCGTCATCTTCGATACGCATTGCTGCAAAACGCTTAGCGACTGCAGAAGTGATTGATGAATCAAGGCCACCAGATAGAAGTACACCGTAAGGAACGTCAGTCATTAGTTGACGCTTAACAGCAGCTTCTAGCGCTTCAGTTAGCTCTTCTTTGCTTGTGCTGTTACCTTGAACGGCTGCGTATTCGTTCCAATCGCGGATGTAGTAGCGTTGAGGTTCTGCATCTTTAGAAGAGTAGAAGCTACCAGGAGGGAACTCACTGATCGTCTTACAAACTGGAACCAGTGCTTTCATCTCTGAAGCAACGTAATAGTTGCCGTGCTCATCGTAGCCTTGGTAAAGCGGGATGATGCCAATATGGTCACGGCCGACTAGGTATTCGTCTTTCTCTTCGTCATATAAAACGAAAGCGAAAATACCGTTAAGTTCTTCTAAAAGGTCGGCACCCATCTCTTGGTAAAGCGCAAGAATGACTTCACAATCAGAGTCAGTTTGGAACTGGTATTTATCTTCGTAGCGAGCGCGAAGTTCTTTGTGGTTATAGATTTCGCCATTAACTGCAAGAATGTGCTTTTTGTCTTGGCTGTATAGTGGTTGAGCACCACTGTTTAAGCCGACGATAGCTAGACGCTCGTGAGCAAGGATCGCTTTTTCACCGGCATAGATACCAGACCAGTCTGGGCCACGGTGACGAAGCTTTTTAGACATTTCTAAAGCAATAGGGCGAAGTGCTGCGGCATCACTTTTAATGTCGAGAATGCCAAATACTGAACACATAGAACTTCCTTTTAAATAATTTCTAAATCAACTGCATTCAATTTGCCATTCTGGCTAAAAAAAGCAACCGAATGTGAGCAAAAAAATAATATAAAGGGGTTTATGTTAGAAAATATCTACTTTTAAGGTGGTTTTGGTGAGTGGCGTCTAATTGCGGTTGGTTTTTTGAACAAAAACCTCTCAAAAGTGCAAAAAATCGCAATTTTGAGAGGTTAAATGGAATATGTTGAATATCATATTTTATTGATGTTCGGATTCAATTGTTCACAAACATGTCTGGCAAAACCGCTACCAGCTTCGCTGTAAATGTTAAATGCCGCATCGACGCCATTCTCTTTCAGTGTTTCGAGCTGATCTGGATATTCGGCAATTGCCGCTATTTGACCTTTAAAGTTTCGTGATTTTAATTGTTCTAAGGCGGTTTGATTACCTTGGTGGTGAGGCATAGCCAAGATCACCAGTTTTACGTTTGCTGTGTCTAAGATTCGTTCCCAGAAATCCGGGTCAGTTGCGTCACCAGAAATAACGTTTCTGCCATGGCTTCTGTGGTTATGTGCCGCGTCTTCACGAACTTCTACACCTAAACTCACTTTGCCGTAGCGTGAGCGTAATTCGTCGTAGGCACCAGTACCAATGCGTCCCATACCAAGAATTAGAACTTGAGCCCGACCTGGGTCAATTCGTTTGTCACGTTGGTGGAGCTTCTCAGCAGCGTGCTCTTTTAACCAGCGACCTGATTGTTGATAAAGTTTGTGACCCGCTTTGTTGAGAGGTGCAGCGATTAAGAACGACAATGAAACGGCTATAGCCACTGCCACCAAGATGTCGCCAGACATCCAGCCCATCTTAAAAGCAAGGCCACCGACGATGAGGCCAAATTCACTGTAGTTAAACAGTGACAAAGAAGTGAGTAGGGAGGTTCGAACACGGAACTTGAATCGGTTTAGTACCAAGAAGTACAGAACGCCTTTCACTGGCAGTAACAATAAGAACAATACTGCAAGCATAAAACCCTGAATAGTTGGCTGTTCTGACAAGCCAATATTCAAGAAGAAGCAGACGAGGAAAAGCTCTTTAAGGTTAAACAGCGACTTCGATAGCTCTGAAGCTTTTGGGTGACCGGCTAACAGCATACCTAGGATAAGGGCACCTAAGTCTGGTTTTACTCCTACAAACTGGAACAAGCCAGCACCAACAACTAATGCGAAGAAGATACCGAATAGCACCAACATTTCACCGTGCCCAACCCAATCGAGGACTTTGTAGAACAATGGGCGAAAGAAAGGCAAAGCGAACAGTGCGATGGCATACCATTCTGGAATCTTGCCTGTCGATGCCGTTAAGAAGACCACGGCAAAGATATCCTGCATGACCAGAATGCCAATTGCTAACGTTCCGTAGGTTGCATTCATTTCCCCTTTCTCTTGTAGAGACTTGACCGCAAATACAGTACTAGAAAATGAAAGAGCAAAACCGAGTAGAACGATCTGTTCTATTGACATGGCTGCTAGAGATGAAATACCTAGAAACTTAAAACCAAATAGAGCGGCTGCAAAAAACAGAGTGGATAAAAGATTGTGGATTGTTGCGCCAGCCCAGATCTCTTTAGAGAGTAGGGTTTTGATGTCCAGCTTTAAGCCAATAGTAAATAAGAGAAGGGTGACACCAAGGTCAGCCAAAGTAATGATGGTGTCATTGGTTTCAAAGCCAAGGGCATAAAGCCCGAAACCTGCAACCAAAAAACCAACTAATGGGGGGAGGTGGCATTTTAAAGCAATAAATCCTGCGATAAACGCAGTGGATATTAATATAAGTTCCATAACTTGTTGTTGTAGTTCCCTAGCTTAAAAAAACGGGCCGTGTTTATACAAACACGGCCCGCGGAAAATCAGAATTGTTTTCTTTAGTCTTCAAGAAGCTTTTGCAGTAACACACCGTTGAGCATGGCGCGCTTAATCATGGCAAAGGCTCCCATCGTAGGATGTTTATCGATCTGTGATGCTACAATAGGCAGGCCGCTATGGAAAGTCGTTAACGACTGATTCTCTACATTGCGCTTAATTGCAGGGAAAACAATCTCTTGTGCCTTAGTAATATCACCAGCAATGATTACTTTCTGAGGGTTAAACAGGTTAATCGTCATCGCGATAGCCTTACCTAACTGGTTTCCTACTCGGACTAAGCTTTGCTTCGCGAGTTCATCGCCATTGATTGCGTGGTCACAAACATCTTGAATCGTAATATGTTCAAGTTCCGTTAAAGAAGATTCATAGCCTTGCTTAATGAGCTTCTGCACTCGATCAACGATGGCAGGGTTTGCCGCTACGGTTTCAAGACAACCGAAGTTACCACACTGGCATTGTTCCCCTAGCGGATCAATTTGGATATGACCAATTTCACCCACGTTACGGTTATGGCCTAAGAAAACCTGTCCATTAACGATAATACCAGCACCCGTACCACGGTGCACACTGACCAAAATAGAATCTTGACTGTCTTTACTTGCACCGAAGTAGTGCTCAGCAAGCGCCATTCCTCTAACGTCATTACCAACAAAACAAGCCACATGGAAAGTGTCGCGAATAATGTCGCTCAATGCGAGGTTATCGATGTCCGTATTTGGCATGTACTCAACAACACCGGTTGTTGGGTTAACCAAGCCTGGAAGGGTGACACCAATGGCAATTAGTTGGTCGATCTTTGGCTGATGCTCAGCAATGAAACCCTTGAGGTTATTGACCAAGCCTTGTGTAAGGTCTGATTGGTCTGAATAATCTAGGTCTTGTTGTTGGAAAGCCAACTCACGACCGCCAAGGTCATGAAGGCTTATTTGAATATAGTCCCTACCTAAGCGTACAGCGACAGAATGAAAAGGGTCGACTTCTGTGGTTAGGGAGATCGCGCGTCTACCGCCAGTAGACGCTTGTTGCGCAACCTCTTTAATGAGGCCGCGCTCCAAAAGTTGGCGGGTAATTTTTGTAACACTTGCCGGTGCGAGTTGGCTTACATCAGCCACTTGTATACGACTGATAGGCCCTTGCTGGTCTATTAGTCGGTATACCGCCGCACTGTTTAGTTGTTTAACTAAGTCTACGTTACCTATTTGTCCGCCATTCATACTTAATTGTGCTCGTATTGTCCATTAACAACAGTCGCTTTAACGTTAAAGTCTCGGTCAAATACAGCTAGGTTTGCAACCATGCCTTTTTTGATTCGACCTAGCTTGCTTTCTACACCGATAGCCGTAGCTGGGTATAGCGTAGCCATGCGAAGAGCTTCGTCTAAAGCGATACCAGCGTGCTCAACTGTATTCTGAACTGCTTCAATCATAGTCAGAGCTGAGCCGCCCAGTGTGCCGTTTTCATCAACACACTTACCATCTCGGTAATATACTTTCTTACCGACAAAAATAAAGTATTCCATGTCAGCACCTGCAGGAGCTGTGGCATCCGTCACTAATACTAGCTTTTCTCCCTTGATTTTGTGCGCAATTCTGATGTTTGCGTAATCAACGTGGAAGCCGTCGGCGATGATACCAGCATAAACTTCTGACGTGTCGTAAATCGCGCCAACAACGCCAGGTTCACGACCGACCATAGGGGTCATCGCATTGAATAGGTGAGTAGCGAAAGTGATACCAGATTCGAAACTTTGTCGAGCTTCTGCGTAAGTCGCGTTTGTATGGCCGATTGAAACGACAACGCCAGCTTTGTGTAGGCGCTCGATATGTTCGGGATCATTAAGCTCTGGTGCCAATGTTACTTTTGCAACTAGGTCGCTGTTCTCACAAATCAGTTCAATCATTTCGCTGTCTGATTTACGAATGTGATCGACGCTATGAATGCCTTTTTTTGCAACGTTTAGGTATGGACCTTCAAGGTGCAGACCTAGTGATTGGTTTTGGTACTGGTTGTGATATTCACGAGCTGCAGTAATAACTGCACGCATATCTTCGTCTGAAGAGGTGATGAGCGTAGGCAAGAAGCTAGTACAGCCTGATTTAAGGTTTGCTTCGTGCATGATCTGCATTGTTTCTGCCGTGATCTCATCGTTAAGCATTACACCGCCACAACCATTCAGCTGTAAGTCAATGAAACCTGGGCTTAGGTTTGCTCCGTTTAGATCGCGAACCTCGATTCCTTCTGGCAATTCAGAGATAGGACAGACTTTTTTGATCAGTTCATTTTCTATTACGACGGCATGATCGGTTAGAACATCACTACCAGTGTAAATTTTACAGTTACTTAGCGCGTACATAGTCAGCTAATCCTTATTTCGTGAGATCTTTTAAATTTGTTCGTTACCTAAATGTGGACTTAGTTTGCGAGCATCATTTACGTAACGATTTATCTTTTATGGGCGAACGGCTTCAAAATGGGAAGCTATTTAAGTTGTTGAAAAAAATATGAATAATTGATCTTTATTATACATTTAGGTTCATTGTTAATGATTGTTCATAGGGTAATCTAAAGTTAGGAGTATCATGTTTTTACCTAATGATTAGATTTGAATTTTATCTATAAACGCTCATTTTTTTGAATGATAAAATAAGTTTTATGATCTCGCTAGCAAAAACCTCTGGATTTGGTAAAAACTGGTGATTAGGATCACAAATGGTAAGGTTTTAATTTGCGGGACAAAATTAATTGAATACACTGAATAGGACTAAATTGAGCGACTAAAATAAGTTTCTCAAATGAATTCTAAAAAATCCTATAGGGGGAAACAACTGGTGAATATTCTAGGATATGCACAGAAGCTAGGTAAGGCATTAATGCTACCTATCGCAACACTTCCGATTGCGGCGCTTCTACTACGTTTAGGTCAAGGCGATTTACTTGATATTCCATTCATGGCAGAAGCTGGTGGGGCTATCTTCGGTAACCTACCATTGCTATTTGGTCTAGGTATCGCGATTGGTCTTTCTAAAGACGGTAACGGCGCAGCAGGTCTTGCTGGTGCAGTTGCTTACTTCGTACTAACAGCGACAGCAACAACAATTAACGCTGACGTAAACATGTCATTCTTCGGCGGTATCTTCGCTGGTATCATCGCAGGTCACTCTTACAACGCTTTCCATGCAACACGTCTTCCTGAGTGGCTGGCTTTCTTTGCGGGTAAACGTTTAGTACCTATCATGGCTGGTCTATTTGCACTTGTTGCAGGTGCTGTGTCTGGTGTGGTTTGGCCTGGTGTTCAATCTGGTCTAGACGCACTGGCTCACGCAGTATCAACGTCTGGCGCTATTGGTCAATTCGTTTACGGTACTCTTAACCGTGCACTTATCCCTGTAGGTTTACACCACGTATTGAACTCATACTTCTGGTTCGGTATGGGTACATGTCAAGAAATCATCGTTGCTGGTCAAGGCGCATTCGCTAACATCACTCAACTTTGTGTTGACCCATCACTAGCTAAAACTCTAGTTGTTGGCCAAGAGCACACATTCACATTCGCTAACTCCGTAACTCCAGAAATCACTACTGTAGTTAAAGAAGTGACTGAAACTGTTAAATCTGGCGACCTACACCGTTTCTTCGGTGGCGATAAAGGCGCTGGCGTGTTCATGAACGGTTTCTTCCCAGTAATGATGTTCGGTCTACCAGGTGCTGCACTTGCAATGTACCTAGCTGCTCCTGCTGAAAAACGCAGCCAAGTAGGTGGCGCATTGTTCTCAGTTGCATTCTGTTCATTCCTAACAGGTATCACAGAGCCGCTAGAATTCATGTTCGTATTCCTAGCTCCTGCTCTATACGCAATGCACGCTGTATTTACAGGTCTGTCTCTAGTAGTTGCAAACATGTTTGGTACTCTGCACGGTTTCGGTTTCTCTGCTGGTCTTATTGACTTCGTATTGAACTGGGGTCTAGCAACTAAACCATTCGTACTACTACTAATCGGTCTTGGTTTCGGTGCTCTATACTTCTTCACTTTCTCTTTCGCAATCCGCGCTTTCAACTTGAAATCGCCAGGTCGTGAAGATGATGACGAAGCTGTAGCAGCTCCTGCTGGCGACGCACCAAAAGGTGAAGTTGCACGTCAATACCTGAAAGCTCTAGGTGGTCACGACAACCTAACTTCAATCGACGCTTGTATCACTCGTCTACGTCTAACTCTTAAAGACCGCTCTATCGCAGATGAAGCTGTTCTTAAAAAGCTTGGCGCTAAAGGTGTGGTTAAACTAGGTGAGAACAACCTACAGGTTATCCTAGGCCCACTAGCTGAAATCGTAGCTGGCGAAATGAAAGCTATCGGTGCAGGCGAAGACCTATCTGATGTAAAACTTCCATAGTGACGGAAGTACTTAATTAAGAAGTAAAGTTACTCTTAAGTAAGTTTCAAATTGAAAGCCTCCCAAACGGGAGGCTTTTTTGTGCCTACTGTTTAAGGTCAATGAACCCGGTTCGTTCTATTCTTCATCGAATAGCAGAAATAATCGCAATTAACGGACGGTTCTTATTGTGCAAAGGCGAAGAATTGTGGATGATTAGCAACAATGATCTTTCTATCTTTGACAGGCGCTGTAAGCGACCATTTTCATTGGTACAAAAGATAACTTTCTCTGACAATACTAAATACATAGAGGTGCTATAGATGAGTGAAGCTGAGGCTCGTCCATCGAATTTCATTCGCCAAATTATCGATAAAGATTTAGCGGATGGTACACACAGTAGCGTGCATACTCGTTTCCCGCCGGAGCCAAATGGCTACCTGCACATTGGTCACGCTAAATCTATTTGCTTGAACTTTGGTATTGCTCAGGACTACCAGGGACAATGTAATCTTCGTTTCGATGATACAAACCCTGAAAAAGAAGACGTTGAATACGTTGAGTCAATTAAGAATGATGTAAGCTGGTTAGGCTTTGAATGGTCTGGTGATATTTGTTACTCATCAAACTACTTCGATACGCTTTACGCTTATGCTGTGGAATTAATTAATAAAGGCTTAGCGTACGTTGACGAGCTAAGTCCTGATCAAATCCGTGAGTACCGTGGCACGCTAAAAGAGCCAGGTAAAGCGAGCCCATACCGTGATCGCAGCCCTGAAGAGAACTTAGCGTTGTTCGAAAAAATGCGTGACGGTGGCTTTGAAGAAGGTAAAGCGTGTCTACGTGCTAAGATCGACATGAGCTCTTCATTCATGGTTATGCGCGATCCTGTTATCTACCGTGTTCGTTTTGCTCACCACCATCAAACTGCTGATAAGTGGTGCATTTACCCAATGTACGACTTTACTCACTGTATCTCTGATGCGCTAGAGGGCATTACGCACTCTATCTGTACGCTTGAATTCCAAGATAACCGTCGTTTGTATGACTGGGTTCTAGACAACATCACGATTGATTGCCAACCTCGTCAGTACGAGTTTAGTCGTCTGAATCTTGAATACACGGTAATGTCGAAGCGTAAGCTGAACCAACTTGTGGTTGAAAACCTAGTTGAAGGTTGGGACGATCCACGTATGCCAACTATTTCTGGTTTGCGTCGTCGTGGCTTCACTTCAAGCTCGATTCGTGAATTCTGTAAACGTATTGGTGTGACTAAGCAAGAGAACATGATTGAGTTCGGTTCACTTGAATCTTGTATCCGTGATGACCTGAACGAAAATGCACCCCGTGCAATGGCTGTTCTTGATCCGATCAAGGTCGTGATTGAAAACTACGACGCTGATACAGTAGAAACATTAACGGTAGCAAACCACCCGAACAAGCCAGAAATGGGTACTCGTGAAGTACCATTTACACGAGAAGTTTGGATTGAGCGTGATGACTTCCGTGAAGAAGCAAACAAAAAGTACAAGCGTTTGGTTCTAGGTAAAGAAGTTCGTCTACGTGGTGCTTACGTGATCAAAGCTGAACGTATCGAAAAAGATGCAGAAGGCAACATTACGACTATCTTCTGTTCTTACGACAATGAAACATTGGGTAAGAACCCTACAGATGGGCGTAAAGTGAAAGGCGTTATTCACTGGGTATCTGCTGATAAAGCGTTGCCTGCTGAGATTCGTTTGTACGATCGTCTATTCACCGTGCCAAACCCTGCTGCTGCAGATGATTTCGCTGCAACGCTAAACCCTGAATCACTTGTTACGCTAAACGGTTTTGTTGAACCTAGCCTAGCAGAAGGTGTGGCAGAGCAAGCGTATCAGTTTGAACGTACAGGTTATTTCTGTGTAGATTCGAAAGACTCTAAAGCAGACGCACTAGTATTCAACCGCACGGTTGGTCTACGTGACACTTGGGGTAAAACTGAGGCTTAATGGCTTTGTTTTTCTCTACTCTATTTTTCCAAGCTCTGTTTCTCGGAGCTTAGTTTCTCAAGAGACGCTTAATAAAAAACCGGCTTAGAGCCGGTTTTTTTGTATCTGAGAAATAACCAAATTGTGGGCCAAGCTACTGTGATTCTTAATACAATATCAGCCCAAATAAAAAACGCCGGCCTAAGCCAGCGTTCTGTGTTACTTCTTCGCTTTATGTGCGTCTGGGTTGCCTTTGCAATCCCCAGTGATGCTTTTACCATACAGATACAAACTGTGGTTAGTTAGCTGTACATTGTAGCGTTGAGCGATTTCTTTTTGTCTTTCTTCGATAAGATCATCAGAGAACTCGATAACTTCACCGCAGTCTAAACATACTAGGTGATCGTGGTGATGCTGTGTTGAAAGTTCGAATACAGACTTACCACCTTCAAAGTGGTGACGAGTTACAATGCCTGCATCATCGAATTGGTTTAGTACGCGATAAACGGTCGCAAGACCAATCTCTTCACCTAAGTCGATCAGCTTTTTATATAAATCTTCAGCACTAATATGTTGGCAGTCTGGTTGTTGTAATACTTCTAAAATTTTGAGCCGTGGGAGGGTCACTTTAAGACCAGCATCTTTTAGCGCTTGATTATTGTCTGACATATACTTTCCTGTTGATGATCTGCAGCAATTAACAGAATTCAATATTAATACCATTATAGTTTAGTCAGGCATAACAATAAACCACGAACTTCAAAGGGTTACTCACTGACATCACAATCTGTTTTGTAAATTGGAAGTATCTCACTTATAGTGGAGGTACGACCAGTCAGGTGACGGTGTTTTTTGATATGAACATGGATTGTTGTTATGAATAAGCAACTCGCAAAAATATATAAACCCAATATTGTAAAATTTGCACTCAATATTTGGCCTCCCTTTTGGGGCTCGGGAATTCGAATAGCTCACATTAGCGCTGACTTTAGGGTTGTTAAGACTGTGCTCAAGTTGCGGTGGTGGAATAAGAACGCTAATCGGACTCAATATGGAGGCAGTATCTTTTCTCTTACCGATCCCGTTTACTCGTTAATGTTAATGGGGATTTTAGGTGAGCGATATTATGTTTGGGATAAAGAGGCGAGTATTAACTTTATCAAGCCTGGTCAATCCGACTTGTATGCAGACTTTGAGATAAGCCAAGGGCAACTTGAGGATATCTATCGTCAGACACAACTTGGTGAGAAGTGTTTCCCCGAATTTATCATCCACGTTAAAGATAAGCAGGGAAGTGTGGTTTCGGAAATTCAGCGAACTCTCTATGTGAGAAAGAAGCCACAATTTAGAGAGGATGACGAAGCATTAGAAGCTGAGTGTTGATTGATAAACATTGAATAGAAAAAAACCTCCCATAAGGAGGTTTTTTCATATCTACATAACGGTCATTAATTGTAACAATTAACAACCGCTAATGAATTAGTCTTCTAGCTCTGCTAGGCACATCTCTTCGTGGATTTGTTTAACCCAGTTAGATACGCGCTCATCAGTCAGCTCAGGTTGACGGTCTTCGTCAATACATAGACCAACGAATTGGCTGTCATCGCCTTCAACTAAACCTTTCGATGCTTCGAATTCGTAGCCTTCAGTTGACGTGTGACCTAGGATAGTACCGCCTTTTGCTTCAACGATATCACGGATAGTACCCATAGCATCGCAGAAGTATTCTGCGTAATCTTCTTGGTCGCCACAACCAAAAATCGCAACAAGCTTAGTTGAGAAATCAATAGCTTCTAGCTCAGGGAAAAAGTCATCCCAATCACATTGTGCTTCGCCGTAGTACCACGTAGGGATACCAAGCAGCAGCAGATCGAAGTTATCGATATCTTCTTTGCTGCTTTTTGCAATGTCTTGAACTTGAACGAGCTGCTTGCCCAATTGCTTTTGAATCATCTTAGCAACAGCTTCAGTGTTACCTGTATCGCTACCAAAGAAGAGACCTACACTTGCCATAGAATCATTACCTTTCATTTTGTCTGTTGTCGGTGTAATAAAGTTCGGAGGAAATCGTTAGATTCCAGTTCCTTCCCAGCTTAGTTGGATTATCCCTTTTGCGATAAAGCCTGCGCAGCCAAGGAAAAGTACTAACCATACGATACGACGACCAAATGCAGGAACATTTCCCTGCTTTAGAACGTCTTTAATTGCCATTCCGATTAGAAAGAAAATCGCGGCAAACAGAAGATCTAAACCAACAGATTCAATGATGTTCATGTAGTCGTAAAGCATGGGAACCTTATATACCAAATTTGCTTGGGCGCACTATATCACTGTTGTGAGATAAAGTTAATCTGCTGTGATTACACAGCTCTCATTTATATCGACTAATCAACCTATCTAAGTGATGAATTTCCTTATTGCACGGAGCATTTCAGCGGGCTTTTCCGCGTGTAGCCAATGTCCAGTATTGGCGATAACATGTGCCTTTGCGTTGGAAAACTGCTGTTGAACGGCGGTTTGATGTTCAGCCGTCAGGTAATCTGAGTCACCACCCTTGATTAGCAAGGTTTTGACCGAGGTTTTGTCAATCGGTTCCCAACCAATAATCTGTGGGTAGTTGTTTAATAGCGAGGCAACATTGAAACGCCATTCCATGATGCCTTGTTCTGATTTGAACAAAGATTTCGTTAAGAACTGGCGAACCCCATCAATTTCGATATGTTTTGCGAGGACCTTAAGCGCCTCTGAGCGTGATGTCGGTTTTTCTTCTATCACAGCTTGTAGGCCTGCGAATACGTTGTCGTGACGACTTTGGGTGTAGGCGACTGGTGCCATATCTAAGACAATCAATTTACGCAGCGCCAGATGTTGTGTCAGTGCCATCGCTACCTTGCCACCCATCGAGTGACCAATCACAATGACATCTTCTAGCTCAAGAACATTCAGCAGTTGAGCCACATCTTGTGCCATAGCTTGATAATTATGAGTGTCATTATGGAAAGATTGGCCGTGGTTACGTAGATCGATGCTAAGTACCTGATGATCGGCTTTTAGATCCCTAGCGAGCAAGCCAAGGTTGTCCAAATTTCCGAATAATCCATGGATCAAAACAATGGTGTGACCCTCACCTTCAATTTTATAGTTGAGCTGTACTGACATTTTTATCTTATTCATGGTGGGTTTGACGTAGAGTATCCGCGCGGATCTCGCTATAATCCCTCAGAGTTTAAACATTGAGATTGTGAAAAGCGAATGAAAACAATTGAGGTTGATGAGGACCTATACCGTTTTATTGCGGGTCAGACAGAACGTATTGGCGAAAGCGCTTCAGATATTCTGCGCCGCTTGTTACTGGTTGATAACCAAGGCGCGGTTCCGATCGAAGAGATCGTTGAGCCAAAAGGTATCGTTGTTAGCAAAGAGGTAGGCTTTACTCCAGAGAAGTTCGATGGCGTTAAAGAAATGCGCTCACTACTAATATCAGATGAGTTTGCATCACTAAAGAAAGCCATTGATCGTTTCATGCTTGTGTTATCAACACTGCATAAAATCGACCCTTTAAGCTTTTCAGAAGCAACTCAAGTAAAAGGCCGTAAGCGTGTTTACTTTGCAGACAATGAAGCGACGTTGTTAGCAAACGGCAACACAACTAAGCCTAAAGCTATTCCACAAAGTCCTTTTTGGGTTATTACGAATAACAATACAAGCCGAAAAAGACAGATGGTTGAACAGCTTATGAGCCGCATGAGTTTCCAAGCAGAATTGATAGAAAAAGTAACAGGTTCAATTTAACGAAATCTGATTTAAACCTCATAATATCCATGGCTAAGAAGATATTATGAGGTTTTTTTGTTTTTAAATTTTATATAAGGATGTCGATAATGGCTATGCACCCTCGTGCCGGGCAGAAAGCTCTGCAGGAAGATCTTCATAATATCCCGGCTTTAGTTGCAAACTATTTCTTACAGCAACCGGATGCTACTAACCCAGATCATAAAGTACTGTTCGGTACTTCAGGTCACCGCGGTACAGCAGACAAATCAACATTTAATGAAAACCACATTCTAGCGATCGCACAAGCGGTTGCTGAAGTTCGTGCCGATCAAGGTACCACTGGTCCACTTTTTCTAGGTAAAGATACTCACGCTCTATCTGAGCCTGCTTTTTCTACGGTTATTGAAGTGCTAGTTGCAAACGGTGTTGAAGTTATCGTTCAAGAAAACAATGGCTTTACTCCAACTCCAGGTATCTCGCACGCGATTCTTACGCACAATCTAGTGAATGATAAAAAAGCCGACGGCATTGTTATCACGCCTTCACATAACCCACCTCAAGACGGGGGCATTAAATACAACCCGACACACGGTGGCCCTGCTGAAGCTGAACTGACTCAAGCGATTGAAGATCGAGCGAATGTGATCATTGCTGAGCAAATGCAAGGCGTTAAGCGTACTCCTATCGCACAGGCTAAACAGTCTGAGCTGATGAAAGAAGTTGATTTAGTTGCTCCTTACGTTGCTGACTTGGTTAACGTGGTTGATATGGAAGCAATCCAGAAAGCAAACATCAAGATTGGTGTTGATCCACTGGGTGGTAGCGGTATTGATTACTGGCGTCAAATTGGCAAAGCGTACAACCTAGACCTTACTCTGGTCAGTGAAGCGGTTGATCCTTCGTTCCAATTTATGTCTCTAGACAAAGATGGTGTGGTTCGTATGGACTGCTCTTCTCCATACGCGATGGCAGGCTTACTGGCACTTAAAGACGACTATCAATTAGCGTTTGGTAACGACCCAGACTACGATCGCCACGGCATTGTTACGCCAAAAGGCTTGATGAATCCAAACCACTTCCTAGCGGTGTGTGTTGACTACTTATACCGCAACCGTGAAGGTTGGGGTAAAGACGTTGCAGTGGGTAAAACACTGGTATCAAGTGCTCTGATTGACCGCGTTGTTGCTGACTTAGGTCGCGAGCTTTGCGAAGTGCCAGTGGGATTCAAATGGTTCGTTGATGGCCTATATAACGGTCAGTTTGGTTTCGGTGGTGAAGAGAGTGCGGGCGCATCTTTCTTACGTAAAGACGGTACACCTTGGTCAACAGATAAAGATGGCCTGATTCTTTGCCTACTTGCAGCCGAGATCACAGCAGTAACGGGTAAGAACCCACAAGAATACTACGAAGAACTTGCCGCTAAACACGGTGAGTCTAAGTACAACCGTATTCAAGCAGTAGCTAACGGCGCACAAAAAGACGTGCTTAAGAAGCTATCTCCAGAGATGGTTTCAGCTGAGACGCTTGCTGGTGATGCAATTACTGCACGCCTAACGCACGCTCCAGGTAATGGCGCTGCGATTGGCGGCCTAAAAGTGACAACTGAGAACGGTTGGTTTGCCGCTCGTCCATCAGGTACTGAAGACATCTACAAGATCTACTGTGAAAGCTTTAAAGGTGAAGAGCACCTAAAAGCAATCGAAGCAGAAGCTCAAGAGATTGTTAATCAAGTATTTGCAGCCGCTGGCCTATAATCGAATACAGATTAGTAGAGTCATAAGGTAAATAGTGAAAGGGTTGATGTGAAAGCATCAGCCCTTTTTTATCAGTTTGTGGATAAAGCGGCTAGGACTAAGTGGTTGAATAACTGAATAGATTATCCGTGTGGCCAACTTTGCGGCATCACAAACCAAAACTGCCCTGATTTGGTTTGCCCATGAACGAAGCGATCACCAAACTCGGTGATGGGTTTACCGCTGAAATCATCTGTCCCAGCTGCCCATTGTTCTTTGGTGAGAGGGTAGAGTGCTTCAGTAATTAAATGAGCCTGATTTTGGTAGCACCAATAACCGTTTACTTGGCTAGGGTTAATATCGTAACTCAAACATTCAGTCGGTACGTTTTGCTCCAAGAATGGGTTGGTATAAAGGCGACCTTGCATGAGGAGATGTTTTGAGTCGACATCAATCTCTGGATACTGTTCAATAAAGGCGGCTGAAGATGACATACCAAGCTGGTGGTTGAGCATCCTATCGAGCTTCTTATCTAATTGGTCGTGAGAGTTAGGCCCAAACCATGTCTGTTCATGGAGTAGGTAAAACTTAATCGCCACTTCCCAATGTTGCAGATTTTGGCTGCTCTCCTCTTCAAGAATAAAGTCGATTGCACCTAGCGTTCTGCCATCCACATTAATCTGAATTTCATCGTACTTGATCGAATAATCAGGTGAAGCTTCGATGACTTGTTCACATAGGTGCTGGTAGAGGAAACCTAACCTAGGATTACCATTGTATGTATGTGATGCATCGATGGTATGAGGGCTTGAGAAGGCTCTGAGACCAGAAACGGGTGGTTTGATTTCTAGTAACGGTGGTGAGTCGATAACCCATTGGTAAAAACGTTGCAGTGCTGTCATCTGTTCCTCATAAACTCATCGTGGGGCTTTCGACATTCTACCCGTAAATTGATATAACGACGTTATTATAAAGGTAAGCTGGAAAGAAAAATGAATAACTTACAATTAGAAAAGCTACTTAACGAAAAACTGCAGCCACAGCAAATTAAAGATTACTGTCCTAATGGTCTTCAAGTTGAAGGCGTAACAGAAGTGAAGCGAATCGTCACTGGTGTGACAGCTTCTCAAGCCTTGATTGATAAAGCGGTCGAACTGAACGCAGACGCTTTGTTAGTCCATCACGGCTTTTTCTGGAAAGGCGAGTCAGAAGCAATTCGTGGCATGAAGGGTAAGCGCATTCGTACCCTGATTAAAAATGACATCAACCTTTTAGGATACCATCTCCCTCTTGATATCCACCCTGAGCTTGGTAACAACGCCAAGCTTGCAGAGTTGCTTGATATCGAAGTCGAAGGCGGTTTAGAAGGGCACCCACAATCGGTTGCGATGTTTGGCAAGTTGAGTGCGCCAATGACGGGTGCTGAGTTGGCTGCAAAAATTGACCAAGTTCTAAATCGTAAACCACTGCATATTGCTCCAGAAAACCAAGACAAAATGATTACGACTGTCGGTTGGTGCACCGGTGGTGGTCAAGACTACATTGAGTTAGCGGCTTCTCAAGGCATTGATGCGTTTATCTCTGGTGAGATCTCAGAGCGCACTACTTACTCTGCACGTGAGCAATATATCCATTACTTTGCGGCAGGCCACCACGCAACAGAACGTTATGGTGTGAAGGCATTAGGTGAGTGGCTAGCGAAAGAGCATGGCTTAGCTGTTGAGTTTATCGATATCGACAACCCGGTATAAAAAGAAAATATGGGATGTAGGATACGAGTCACTATAAATTTGTACCCGTCGATGAGACTGGCTAGTTAGAACTCTAATGGATTTTATTTCGAGAGATCTCAAGTAATTCGTCATTCTCTAGACTGACGAAGGAAGGAGTAGGGAATCTCTAAAAGCTTGTCGATACAATTAGTGAGATCCCCAACTCGCTCGTCCCTCACTCTTGAGGATGACGGAGTTGATAGCATATAAAAGAAAAGGGTTGATGTTAATACATCAACCCTTTCTGATCTTAATCGATTAGAAAAGTCTAAACTTTACTATTCGCGCTCGTGTAGAGCTTGGAAATCACGCTGTTCTTCACCAGTGTACAATTGACGAGGACGACCGATGCGGTTCGTCGGATCGCTGTGCATTTCGTTCCAGTGTGCAATCCAACCGATAGTACGAGACATCGCGAAGATTACTGTGAACATTGATACCGGAATACCGATCGCTTTCAGAATGATACCTGAGTAGAAATCTACGTTCGGGTATAGTTTCTTCGATACAAAGTACTCATCAGAAAGAGCGATGCGCTCAAGTTCCATTGCAACGTCAAGTAGTGGATCTTGAATGTTCAGCTCTTTAAGTACTTCGTGGCACGCTTCGCGCATTACCGTTGCGCGTGGATCGTAGTTCTTGTAAACACGGTGACCGAAGCCCATTAAACGGAACGGGTCATCTTTGTCTTTTGCTTTTGCTACGTACTCTTCAATGTTGTCTACGCTACCGATCTCTTCAAGCATCATTAGACAAGCTTCGTTAGCACCGCCGTGAGCCGGGCCCCACAAAGAAGCGATACCAGCAGCAATACAAGCAAATGGGTTTGCGCCCGAAGAACCTGCTAAACGAACCGTTGACGTTGAAGCATTTTGTTCGTGATCTGCATGTAACGTAAAGATTTTGTCCATTGCGCGAGCAACAACAGGGTTCACTTCATATTCTTCACATGGATTTGCATACATCATGTGCAGGAAGTTTTCTGCGTAGCCTAGGTCATTGCGTGGGTAGATAAACGGTTGACCGATAGAATATTTGTAACACATTGCAGCCAGTGTTGGCATTTTTGAAATTAGGCGATATGCCGCAATTTCACGGTGTGTGTCGTTATTAACATCTAATGAATCATGATAGAACGCAGCAAGCGCACCTACCACACCACACATAACAGCCATTGGGTGAGCATCACGGCGGAAGCCGTGGAAGAAACTAGCAATTTGCTCATGAACCATGGTGTGACGCGTGACAGTCGTCTTGAACTCTTCGTATTGAGCTCGAGAAGGAGCTTCGCCGTATAAAAGAATGTAACAAACTTCTAAGTAATCAGCGTTATTGGCCAGTTGATCAATTGGATAACCACGGTGTAGAAGGATACCTTTTCCACCGTCAATATAAGTGATTTGCGATTCACAAGATGCAGTGGCAAGAAAACCAGGATCAAAAGTGAAAAAACCATTAGAACCCAGTGTACGAACGTCGATGACTGGAGTACCAAGTACACCTTCTGTAATCGGCAATTCGATCGGCGCTTGACCTTCAATATGAAGGGTAGCTTTCTTATCCGCCATAACAATCTCCTTTGTTATTATTAATCCGTCCAGGATGTTTATGTGCCATTTTTTTACTGGTCTTACGTCAGAAAGTCAATTTTTCTGCAGCTTTGTGTGCACTTGTTAGTGTTTTTTACATTAAATTCGTTAAAAGTCTGTGCTGTGTAGCATTATTTGTTGCATCAATTGTATTAGAATGTTGCCAGCCGTATAGTGGCGCTGAAAAGTTTGGTTAAAACCTTATAAATGCAAGGCTAAGAAGAAATGTGAGGTGTCTTCGTAAGCCTGTTTGTTAACAATTACTTTACAATTATCTAAGGCTCAACTTACGTTATTTGTTAAGTTAATGTTAAATTTTGAGGGTTTGCAATCAAATTTTGTCCATAACAATACATAAGGTTATTTAATGACCATCATGCTCAATGGAGCTGAGTGAGCGAGCCCGTGAAAGAAAGAAAGATAAGACCTGTTAATTTAGATTTACAGACCATCCACTTTCCTATCACAGCAATAGCTTCCATCCTACACCGTGTGTCTGGGGTGATTACTTTTGTTGCGATCGGAATTCTGCTTTGGTTACTATCCATTTCCCTCTCTTCCCCTGTAGGCTTTATGGAAGCTAGCGACATTGTCGACGGTTTCTTCGTGAAGTTTATTCTGTGGGGCATTTTAACCGCTTTGGCTTACCACATTGCTGGTGGTATTCGTCACCTTCTTATGGACCTTGGTCACTTTGAAGAGCTGGAATCTGGCGCTAAGAGCGCGAAGGTTGCATTCGCAGCAACAGCGGTATTGTCTCTACTAGCGGGGATCTTAGTATGGTAAACAACGTTTCTACTTTTGGTCGTAATGGTGTGCATGATTATCTATTGATTCGTGCAACAGCCATTATTATGACGCTTTACACTATCTACCTAGTGAGCTTCTGTGCTTTCTCAGGTGATATTTCTTACGCATCTTGGACGCAATTCTTTGGTGGTACTTTCACTAAAGTCTTCACCATGTTAGCGCTTACTTCAATTTTGGTTCACGCGTGGATCGGCTTGTGGCAAGTACTAACTGACTACATCAAATGTGCAAAATTGCGCGTTGGTCTTCAAGTCGGTGTTGTTGCGGTTCTTCTAGGATATTTCTTCTCTGGTCTGTTTATTTTGTGGGGTGCGTAAGTGACTATTCCTGTTCGTGAGTTTGATGCTGTAGTAATTGGCGCTGGTGGTGCTGGTATGCGCGCCGCGCTACAAATTTCTGAGCAAGGCCTATCTTGTGCGTTGCTTTCTAAAGTTTTCCCAACTCGTTCTCATACTGTATCTGCGCAAGGTGGTATCACCGTTGCTCTTGGTAATGCGCATGAAGATCACTGGGAACAACACATGTACGATACGGTAAAAGGTTCCGATTACATCGGCGACCAAGATGCTATCGAATACATGTGTAAAAATGGTCCTGAGTCGGTTATCGAACTAGAAAAAATGGGTCTTCCATTTTCTCGTTTTGATAACGGCAGTATTTACCAACGTCCGTTTGGTGGCCAATCTAAGAATTTTGGTGGTGAGCAAGCGGCTCGTACCGCAGCGGCAGCCGACCGTACTGGTCACGCACTGTTACACACGCTTTACCAACAAAACATTAAACACAAAACGACGGTTTTCTCTGAGTGGTATGCACTGGATCTTGTTAAAAACGAAGATGGTGCAATCTTAGGTACTACCGCGCTTTGTATGGAGACGGGTGAGGTTTGCTACTTCAAAGCGAAGGCAACAATCCTTGCTACTGGTGGTGCTGGTCGTATTTACGCATCAACAACCAATGCTCACATTAACACTGGTGACGGTGTTGGCATGGCGATTCGTGCTGGCGTTCCAATGCAAGACATCGAAATGTGGCAGTTCCACCCAACGGGTATCGCTGGCGCAGGTGTTTTGGTAACAGAAGGTTGTCGTGGTGAAGGTGGTTACCTTCTCAATAAAGACGGCGAGCGCTTCATGGAACGTTATGCTCCGAATGCTAAAGATTTAGCAGGTCGTGATGTTGTAGCTCGTTCGATGATGGTTGAGATTCGTGAAGGTCGTGGTTGTGATGGTCCATGGGGTCCACACATCAAGCTGAAACTCGATCACCTAGGTAAAGAGACACTTGAATCTCGTCTACCGGGTGTATGTGAGCTTTCTCGTACGTTCGCTCACGTTGATCCTGTTAAAGAACCAATTCCTGTAATCCCAACGTGTCACTACATGATGGGTGGTGTTCCTACACAGGTTTCTGGTCAAGCAATTAAACAAACTGAAGACGGTACAGACGTTGAAATTCAAGGTCTATTCGCTTGTGGCGAAATCGCTTCAGTATCAGTACACGGTGCAAACCGTCTAGGTGGCAACTCGCTACTTGATTTGGTTGTATTCGGTCGTGCGACAGGTCTTCACCTTGGTGAGACTTTGAACAAGCAAGCTGAAGCAAAACCTGCAACTGAAGCCGACATTGAACGTTCACTAGAGCGCTACAATCGTTGGGAAAACAGTACTGACGGTGAAGACCCTGCGGTAATTCGTAAAGATCTTCAGCAATGTATGCAGAACAACTTCTCTGTATTCCGTGAAGGTAAAGCGATGGCTGACGGCTTAGAAGAGCTGAAAGTGATTCGTGAGCGTCTTAAAAATGCACACCTTTCAGACAAGTCGACTGAGTTCAACACGCAACGTATTGAGTGTTTAGAGCTTGAAAACTTGATGGAAACGGCATTCGCAACCGCGGTTGCAGCAAACTTCCGTACAGAGAGTCGTGGAGCGCATGCTCGTTTCGACTTCCCAGATCGTGATGATGAGCAATGGCTATGCCATTCTCTGTACAACCCTGAATCAGAAAGTATGACTAAGCGTGGCGTGAACATGGAACCTATCCATCGTGAAGCATTCCCGCCGAAAGCACGTACGTACTAAGGAGATATGACCATGAAACTGAATTTCTCTTTATACCGTTACAACCCAGATGTGGACCAGAAACCTTACATGAAAGAGTACACCCTAGAGGTGGAAGAAGGTTCTGACATGATGCTTTTGGACGCGCTTATTCTTTTGAAAGAGCAAGATCCAACGATTTCATTCCGTCGCTCATGCCGTGAAGGTGTATGTGGTTCTGATGGTTTGAACATGAATGGTAAAAATGGATTGGCGTGTATCACGCCACTGTCTGCACTTTCTGGCCAAGATAAGATCGTAATTCGCCCACTTCCAGGCTTGCCTGTTGTGCGTGACTTAATCGTAGACATGACTCAGTTCTACGATAACTACGAAAAAGTTAAGCCGTTCTTAGTGTCTGATGGCAATGTGCCACCGGCTCGTGAAAACCTACAAAGCCCTGATGAGCGTGCTCATTTAGATGGTTTGTATGAATGTATTATGTGTGCATGTTGTACGACTTCATGCCCATCATTCTGGTGGAATCCAGATAAGTTCATCGGACCAGCTGGCCTACTTGCAGCATACCGTTGGCTAATAGATAGCCGAGATACGGCGACAGACGAACGTCTGTCCGATCTTGATGATGCATTTAGCGTTTTTCGTTGCCATGGCATAATGAATTGTGTAAGTGTTTGTCCTAAGGGATTAAATCCGACGAAAGCGATTGGTCACATTAAGACCATGCTAGTGAATCGTTCGGTTTAAGTTATATAAAAATTGCCGCCCTAGAAGTTTTGGGGCGGCCTTTTAATAGCTCGGCATAGACCGCAGCAAACGTGAAAACTACTGGTTAAGGGAAAATATGCACAACGGCGTGATGAAGGCATGGCTCGAGTCTTCACACTTGGCTGGCGCCAATGCAACGTACGTAGAAGAACTCTATGAACTGTATCTTAGTGACCCCGATTCGGTAAGTGACGAATGGAGAAGCGTTTTTGAAGAACTGCCTGTGCAAGCTTCAGAAGCGGTGGAACAACCACACTCTCGTGTTCGTGAATACTTCCGTCGACTCGCTCAAGAAACAAAGCATTACAGTGTCCAAGTTAGTGATCCAGATGTCGATGCGAAACAAGTAAAGGTTCTGCAACTTATTAATGCCTATCGATTCCGAGGGCATCAATCAGCAAATCTAGACCCCCTAGGTTTATGGGAAAGAGATACAGTCGCTGAACTGGACCCTTCTTTCCACACTCTTACCGAAGAAGACCTCAACGAGACGTTTAACGTCGGCTCTTACGCCATTGGCCAAGAGACGATGGTGCTTAAAGATCTCTACAAATCTCTAAAGCAAACGTATTGTGGTTCTATTGGTGCTGAATACATGCACATGACTAATACAGAACAAAAGCGTTGGATCCAACAACGTTTAGAGTCTGTATCTGGTCAACCGTCTTTCAATAAAGAAGAAAAGCAAGCTTTCCTAGAAGAGCTAACGGCTGCTGAAGGTCTTGAGCGCTATCTTGGTGCGAAATTCCCTGGTGCAAAACGCTTCTCTTTGGAAGGTGGTGATGCTCTTATCCCAATGACGAAAGAAATCATTCGTCATGCCGGTGGACAAGGCATGCGTGAAGTTGTTGTTGGTATGGCTCACCGTGGTCGTCTAAACATGCTGGTCAATGTGCTTGGTAAAAAGCCACAAGACCTGTTTGACGAATTTGCGGGCAAGCACAGCGATGATTCATGGGGTACTGGTGATGTGAAATATCACCAAGGTTTCTCTGCGGATTTCGCAACCCCAGGCGGCAACGTTCACTTAGCACTTGCATTTAACCCATCTCACTTAGAAATCGTAAACCCGGTAGTTATCGGTTCAGTACGTGCTCGACAAGATCGTCTAGACGATAAAGACGGCAGCCGTGTACTTCCAATTACTATCCACGGTGATTCAGCTATCGCTGGTCAGGGTGTAGTGCAAGAGACGTTTAACATGTCTCAAGCGCGTGGTTTCTGTGTAGGTGGTACGGTTCGTATCGTTGTAAACAACCAAGTTGGTTTTACGACGTCTAACCCTCGCGATACACGTTCTACGATGTACTGTACAGATATCGCGAAGATGGTTCAGGCTCCGATTTTCCACGTTAATTCTGATGATCCAGAAGCGGTTGCGTTCGTAGCGCGTCTTGCATTGGATTACCGTAATACCTTTAAGCGTGATGTTGTTATTGATTTGGTTTGTTACCGTCGCCACGGTCACAATGAAGCCGATGAGCCGAATGCAACACAGCCTTTGATGTACCAAAAAATCAAGAAGCATCCAACACCACGTAAGCTTTATGCTGATGTGTTAATGGAGCGCGGTGAGTTTGGTATTGATACGGCAACTCAACTGGTTAACGAATATCGTGATGCACTTGATCACGGTGAAGTTGTGGTTAAAGAGTGGCGCCCAATGGCACTTCACTCTGTGGATTGGTCTCCTTACCTAGGTCACGACTGGAACATTGAGTGGGACAATAAGATTGATATCGAGCGCCTGAAAGAGCTTGGTACTAAACTTTGCCAATACCCAGACAGCCACAAGCTGCAAAGCCGAGTAAATAAGCTGTACAACGATCGAACTGCCATGGTGAATGGTGAGAAACAAGTCGATTGGGGTATGGCTGAAACACTGGCTTACGCAACACTTGTTGACGACGGTAAGCGTATTCGTATCTCTGGCCAAGATTCAGGTCGTGGTACGTTCTTCCACCGTCACTCAGTACTGCACAATCAATCAGATGCAAGCACGTATGTTCCTCTTGCGAACATTCATGATAAACAAGGGCCATTCCAAGTGTTTGACTCTGTGTTATCTGAAGAAGCGGTACTCGCATTTGAGTATGGCTATGCGACAGCAGAGCCAAGCGGTCTCACCCTTTGGGAAGCACAATTTGGTGATTTCGCAAACGGTGCACAAGTTGTTATCGACCAATTCATTTCATCAGGTGAGCAAAAGTGGGCACGTCTATGTGGTCTAACTATGTTGCTTCCTCACGGTTATGAAGGCCAAGGCCCTGAGCACTCTTCTGCGCGTCTTGAGCGTTACCTTCAGTTGTGTGCTGAACAAAACATGCAGGTTGTTGTTCCTTCAACGCCAGCTCAGGTTTATCACATGATTCGCCGTCAGGTTGTTCGACCAATGCGTCGTCCACTGATTGTAATGTCACCTAAGTCATTGCTTCGTCACCCTTTGTGTACATCTTCTCTTGAAGATTTGGCAGAAGGCACGTTCCAACCAGCTATCGCAGAAATTGATGATCTGGCTCCTGAGAACGTAAAACGCGTCGTGTTCTGTTCAGGTAAGGTTTACTTTGACCTGCTTGACCAAAGACGTAAGAACGAGCAAGACGATGTCGCTATTGTACGTATTGAGCAACTTTACCCGTTCCCTTATGAGGACGTGAGAGCTGCAATCGCACAATACACAAATGTAGTCGATTACGTTTGGTGTCAAGAAGAGCCACAAAACCAAGGTGCTTGGTACAGTAGCCAACATAATTTCCGAGCTGCTATCCCAGTAGGTGCTGATATTCAATACGCAGGTCGTCCTGCATCAGCGTCACCAGCTGTTGGCTATATGTCGGTACACTTGAAACAACAAAAAGCGTTAGTAGACGACGCTTTGACCCTACTTAAGAACTAGAAGTAAAAGGAAAATACAGACATGACAATTGAAATTCTGGTTCCAGATTTACCTGAATCTGTGGCTGACGCAACAGTAGCGACTTGGCACAAAAAACCAGGCGAAGCCGTTGCACGTGATGAAGTCATTGTAGACATCGAAACAGATAAAGTAGTTCTAGAAGTACCGGCTCCTGAAGCGGGTGTTCTGGAAGCTATCATCGAAGAAGAGGGTGCTACGGTACTTTCTAAGCAGCTTCTGGCTAAAATTAAGCCTGGTGCTGTCGCTGGTGAACCAACGAAAGACACCACTGAAGATACAGAAGCTTCTCCTGACAAACGCCACAAAGCGGCGCTAACAGAAGAAAGCAACGATGCACTAAGCCCTGCTGTTCGTCGTCTTCTTGCAGAGCACAACCTACAACCAGCTGACGTTAAAGGCACTGGTGTTGGTGGTCGTATTACTCGTGAAGACATTGACGCACACCTAGCAGCAGCGAAAGCGGCTCCGGCAGCAGCATCTGCACCAGCAGTTGAAGCGCCAGCAGCGGCTCGCAGCCAAAAACGCGTGCCTATGACTCGCCTACGTAAGACAGTTGCAAACCGTCTTCTAGAAGCGAAGAACAGCACTGCAATGCTGACTACTTTCAACGAAGTGAACATGAAGCCAATCATGGACCTTCGTAAGCAGTACAAAGACCAATTCGAGAAGCGTCATGATACGCGTCTTGGTTTCATGTCTTTCTACGTGAAAGCAGTAACAGAAGCACTGAAGCGTTTCCCAGAAGTTAACGCTTCTATCGATGGTACAGATATCGTTTACCACAACTACTTCGACATCAGCATGGCGGTATCTACGCCACGTGGTTTAGTGACTCCAGTACTGAAAGACTGTGACACACTAGGTTTCGCAGATATTGAAAAAGGCATCAAAGAGCTAGCAATCAAAGGCCGTGACGGCAAGCTAACTGTTGATGAGTTGATGGGCGGTAACTTTACTATCACGAACGGTGGTGTATTTGGCTCTCTAATGTCTACGCCAATCATCAACCCGCCTCAAGCGGCAATTTTGGGTATGCACAAAATCCAAGATCGTCCAATGGCTGTTGATGGCAAGGTTGAGATCTTACCAATGATGTACCTAGCGCTTTCTTACGATCACCGCCTAATCGACGGCCGTGAATCAGTTGGCTTCCTAGTGACCATCAAAGAGCTTCTAGAAGATCCTGCACGTCTGCTATTAGACGTTTAGTATCTCTAAAACGTCTAGTTAACCCGGTTAGCTAGACGTAAAAAGTTTCAAAGGCTAGGCTGCTCAACGTCTGGCCTTCACTTGAACTGTAAAGCCATTAGAAAATGGACAGCAGTTGATTTGAGAAGACCCTACAGACGTACCACAGGAAACTGTGTCGTTATGGAAATAATAATCCCTTAAGGGAAAATAAACGGAATATCAAAATGAATTTGCATGAATACCAAGCCAAACAGCTGTTTGCAGAATTCGGTTTGCCTGTACCAGAAGGTTTCGCATGTGATACTGCACAAGAAGCTTTCGAAGCTGCAGGTCGTATCAGTACAGCCAAGAAAGTCGTTAAGTGTCAAGTACACGCTGGTGGTCGCGGTAAAGCGGGCGGCGTAGAGCTACATGACACCAAAGAAGGCGTTAAAGAGTTTGCACAAAAGTGGCTAGGTAAAAACCTAGTGACTTACCAAACAGACGCTAATGGTCAACCTGTAACAAAGATCCTAGTTGAAGAAGCATCGAACATTGCTAACGAACTTTACCTAGGTGCTGTTGTTGACCGTGCAACGCGCAAAATTGTATTCATGGCGTCAACTGAAGGCGGCGTGGACATTGAGAAAATCGCTGAAGAAACTCCAGAGTTGATTCACCAATCAGCGATCGATCCTCTAGTGGGCCCTCAAGCTTACCAAGGCCGTGAACTTGCGTTCAAACTTGGTCTAGTTGGCGATCAAATTAAACAGTTCGTTAAGATCTTCATGGGTCTTGGCCAAATGTTCTCTCAGTACGACCTAGCTCTACTAGAAATCAACCCGCTTGTAATTACTGGCGAAGGCAACCTGCTTTGTCTAGACGGCAAGATCAACATTGACTCAAACGCAATGTACCGTCAGCCAAAGCTTCGTGAAATGCACGATCCTTCACAAGAAGACGAGCGTGAAGCGCACGCTGCTCAGTGGGAACTGAACTACGTAGCACTTGATGGCAACGTTGGCTGTATGGTTAACGGTGCAGGCCTTGCGATGGGTACGATGGATATCGTAAACCTACACGGCGGCAAGCCAGCAAACTTCCTTGATGTAGGCGGCGGCGCGACAAAAGAGCGTGTAGCTGAAGCATTCAAGATCATCCTTTCTGATGACAATGTTAAAGCAGTACTCGTAAACATTTTCGGTGGCATCGTTCGTTGTGACATGATCGCTGAAGGTATTATCGGTGCAGTTAAAGAAGTAGGCGTAACAGTTCCAGTAGTTGTTCGTCTAGAAGGTACAAACGCAGACCTAGGTCGCGAAGTACTTGCTAATTCTGATGTTGATATCATTGCTGCTGTATCTCTAACAGATGCTGCTCAGAAAGTTGTTGCTGCTGCGGAGGCTAAATAATGTCTGTATTAATTAACAAAGACACTAAAGTAATCTGTCAGGGTTTCACTGGCGGTCAAGGTACATTCCACTCAGACCAAGCTATCGCATACGGTACGCAAATGGTTGGTGGTGTTTCACCTGGTAAAGGTGGTCAAACTCACCTAGGCCTTCCAGTATTCAACACAGTACGTGAAGCAGTAGAAGCGACTGGCGCAACAGCAACAGTTATCTACGTACCAGCACCTTTCTGTAAAGATGCAATCCTAGAAGCGATTGATGCAGGTATCGAACTGATCGTAACAATCACTGAAGGTATCCCTACTACAGACATGATCGACGTTAAAGTGAAGCTAGAAGAAACTGGCGTTCGCATGATCGGTCCTAACTGTCCAGGTCTTATCACTCCAGACGAGTGTAAGATTGGTATCATGCCTGGCCATATCCACAAGAAGGGTAAAGTAGGTATCGTATCTCGTTCAGGAACTCTGACGTACGAAGCAGTTAAACAAACAACAGATGAAGGCTTTGGTCAGTCTACATGTGTTGGTATCGGTGGTGACCCTATTCCAGGTTCAAACTTCATTGATATCCTAAAACTTTTCCAAGAAGACCCAGAGACTGAAGCAATCGTAATGATTGGTGAGATCGGTGGTACTGCGGAAGAAGAAGCGGCTGAGTTCATCAAAGCAAACGTAACTAAGCCAGTTGTATCTTACATCGCTGGTGTTACGGCTCCTCCGGGTAAACGTATGGGCCACGCAGGCGCAATCATCTCTGGTGGTAAAGGTACTGCTGAAGATAAATTCGCAGCACTGGAAGCAGCAGGCGTTAAGACTGTTAAGTCTCTTGCTGACATCGGTAAAGGCCTACGTGAAATCACGGGTTGGTAATCAGCTGGATTTTATCTAATGAGATAGAAGTTAACTGAACGATATTAAAAAGGCTTGGTCACTGACCAAGCCTTTTTTGTATGTTTTCAATGATACGAGATACGAGATACGAGATCGTACTGATAAGTGCTAAGCTCGGCTTCTAACCATTTGAGATAACATAAACATTGCCGCAGCACTGATAACAACAGAAGGGCCGGCCGGTGTGTCATAGAACCAAGACAAGCTCAATCCTCCGAACACAGCGATAGAACCAATTACCGATGCAAGGAATGCCATTTGTTCGGGTGTATTGGCGAATTTTCTTGCCGTTGCTGCCGGAATGATAAGTAGTGAGGTCATGATTAACGCACCAACAAACTTCATACCTACCGCAATCACGATCCCAACCAATAGCATCAAAATAAGACGCATTAAATCAATGTTGATGCCATCAACCGCTGCGAGATCTTCGTTAACGGTCGTCGACAATAGTGGTCGCCAAAAGATAGCAAGTACCACTCCAATCACGGCAGCACCCGCATAGATGAATACCAAATCTGTCGGAGACACTGCAAGCAAGTCACCAAATAGGTAGCTCATTAGGTCAACGCGAACGTTATCTAAGAAACTCACGGCGACAAGACCCAAAGACAGAGCGCTGTGCGCCAAAATACCGAGTAGGGTATCGGTCGCGACCAGCTTTTGTTTTTGTAAAGTCACTAGCAACACAGCTAGCATCAAACAACAAATCAGCAGCGCGAAATACAAGTTAATGTTGAACAGAAAGCCAAGTGCTAAGCCCATCAAAGAAGCGTGAGCAAGCGTGTCACCAAAGTAAGCCATCTTGCGCCACACCACGAATGAACCTAGTGGCCCCGCGATTAGAGCAATGCCCAAGCCAGCTAAAATAGAGGGAAGAAGAAACTCAAGCATTAGTGGTGTCCGTGTTTATGGTTTGAACATTCATGCACGTCGCCTTCGACAGGCTGTCCTGCGAGATCATGATGGTGATGTTCGTGTTGGTGGTGATAAAAGGCTAAGGTCTCTTGGGTCGCGGTGCCAAAAAGTGCGATATAAGAGGGGTGGTGTTTGATGTCTGCCGGTGCGCCTGAACAGCAGATATGGTGATGCAAACAGATAACATCGTCTGTTTTTGCCATCACTAAATGCAGATCGTGTGAAACCATAAATACGGCACAACCAAAACGGTGGCGAATGGTATCGATCAGGTCGTACAGGTCTATTTGGCCTTGTACATCAACACCTTGTGCGGGTTCATCAAGAACCAGTAGATCGGGTCTTCTTAGCAATGAACGAGCAATTAGCACACGTTGGTTTTCACCGCCAGATAGTTGGTGCATGTTGCTCTTTTGTAGATGTTCAGCACCAACGAGCTTCAATGCTTCAAGGATCTCTTGCTGACTGAACTTACCAGTGAGCTTTAGAAAACGTTCTACATTGAGCGGTAGTGAATCATTGAGCTTTAATTTTTGTGGTACATAGCCAATTTTCAGTTTTTTAGCTTTTGTTATTGTGCCTGAAAATTTGGTCTGTAAACCTAATACCACTTTTACTAATGTCGACTTTCCTGCACCGTTTGGCCCAATCAGGGTGGTGATTCTGCCGCGCTCTAAATTTAGAGAGATGTTATCTAGAACTTTTCGACCGTCAAATTCGACGCTCACAGAATCTAGTTGGATTAAATTATCCATGAATAGAACTCATTTGCAATTCGCTAATGTTATAATGTAACATTTACCTCAAGCCTAAGCTACTTTTCTATTAACGAGGAATTATGTCACGTTCATCTTTTATACTTGCTACTTTGCTTTTAGCGCCAAGTGTTGCAAGTGCCAATACTATTCTAACAAGCTTCAAACCAATTCAAATGATTGTGACAGAATTAACGCAGGGCGTTAGTGAACCTGATGTGTTGATGAACAGCAATGCTTCGCCGCACGATTATGCGCTTAAGCCATCGGATGTCAAAAAAGTTCATAGTGCCGATATGGTGATCTGGTTTGGCCCTGACCTAGAAGCTTTTTTGACCAAGGTGATTGGTTCTAAAGAAAACGTTATCAAGATCAGTGAGATTCCGGGGATTAACTTGAGAGAGTTTGGACATGAAGACCACGATGCTCATGAAGGGCACAACCATGGTAGTCATGACCCGCATTTTTGGTTGGGTATCGATCAAGTCGAGGTCGCGGCAAAGTATATCTCAGCTAAGCTAATTGAGTCAGACTCTGATAACGCCATGGCGTATCAAGAGAATCTAGATTCATTCTTGATTGCTTTGAAAGAGAAACAGCAGGCGATTCATGAACAACTCGCGCCAGTGAAAGACAAAGGCTACTACGTATTCCATGACGCGTATGGCTACTTCGAACAAGAATTTAAGTTGAATAATCTAGGTCACTTTACGGTTAGCCCTGAGCGTAAACCTGGCGCAAAAAGTCTGATAGCTATCAAGAAGACTTTGGTGCGTGAAAATGTTCAATGCGTATTTTCAGAGCCTCAATTTACACCAGCGGTGATTGAATCGGTGACTCGTGGAAGTAACGCTAAACAAGGACAACTTGATCCTGTCGGTTCGCAGGTTGAAGTGAAGAGTGGAAGCTATTTTGATTTTCTTCAGCAGCTTACAGATAGTTACACAAGTTGCTTGAGTGGAATGTAATCAATATCGAGTATTCTTTACGACACTTTGTTCTCGTTAATTGATGAATCATGCCGCTTTTTGCGGCATTTTCGTGACCGCTAAGATAAAACCTTCCAACAAATATCAAACCTCCTTTCTCCTTTGTCAATTTCAGCTAAAATAGAAAGATAATAATAAGCACAAAAAAACTCACTTTTTGGTTAATCAGCAACAAGCGTTGTGAGAACCAATATTTCATGTGTTGTTGCTGTTCAGGATTAAAAGTTGTATCGAATTATTTTCAAAATGTTCATCTTAATGAGCATTTCATTTAGCGTTCTTGCGGTAAATACATCACCCTCCGTTTTCTACCCTTTGCCCGTTCAAGCACAAGGGAACTTCCTTGCGGCAAAAAATCTGTACTTAGGTGAAGGTGGCGGACTCTGGGTTCATGATGTGCATGGAAAAATACTTTTTTATGATGGCAGAACCCTATTCCCTCGAAAAGGTAGCCTTTTGCAATTTTCTTCAGAGAAAGTCGCGTTTCTTAACGATGAGTTTTGGACTTTCTTTGATAATGAGGTGTACCGACATAGCCCAGGAATCGGCAACGCACTTGCATTTAGTTTAAGCCCAGGGGCTGAGATCGCGAATATCGGTGCTTCCGGTGATTATATTTGGGTTACAGATGGCAGTAATTTCTATACGTACAATACTCAATCTTTAGAATTTAGCACTTACTCGCTTCTAAAATTGTATCGGCATAACAATAGCAGCGATATTGCGATTAACGATGCTGAGCGGGTGCTGTCAAAATGGGTGCTTGCGACCAGTTCCGGAGTGTACCTTTCTGATAGCCAAGAATTTACTCATATCGGTGCATCAGAAAAAAATCATATAGAGACGCTGTATTTTTCGATGGCAAGACGTGAGTTAGTCATTGGTACATTGAATGGTGCAGTGATTATAGATCTTGCAAATCCTAAGAAAGAAAGGTGGGTGCGTGGTTCGCATGTTCTTTCTCTCGCTGAAACAACCGATCAATACTGGATTGGGACTGAGCATGGTCTTATCAGCTACAACTTTATTACAGGGAAAATTACACGATTTGAACAAGCCGATAATCAAGACTTTTCGTTACCGGGTGAAAAAATATATTCGTTAATTAACGACCATGCTGGTGGAATGTGGGTCGCGACCAATAACGGAATTCGATACTTTTCACTGTTCAGCAGGACATTCTCAAGAACGCCATTAACGGGAATGGGGATGCATTCGAGTAGTGTGGTGATAAACAAAGTACAGCTTGTTCGCGATCAACTGTCTTGGGTTGCTTCTTCCAGGGGGCTCTATTTGGTTGATTCTCAAAGTGAAGATAACCCCGTTCGTGTTTACTCTAACCCAGTACAGGATTTTGAGATCTTTGGTTCTTCAATTTGGTTGGCGACTGCAGAAGGTATTCTTAGTTTCAATACTGATACGTTAGAGGCTGAAAAGGTCGATCTACCAAGAGCGATTGAAGGTGTACCCGTTGAAAACTTTGCATTTGAAGCGGATAACATGCTTTGGATGACCTCGGGACAAAACCTTTATTCGTTATCTATCGAAACCAATAAGTTGACCAGTTATGGCACCGACTGGTTAGTTGATAAATTTTTGCCAGCAAAGATCACCGCTCTCAATATAGGTTTACAAGGTCGTATTTATGTTGGTACTGATCACGGATTCTACTCTTTTCTTGATGAGAGAATTAGCTTTAGTCATTCAAGCGAGCGGCTTGGCAAAGTGGTCGATATTGAAAAAGCAAAAGATGGATCCCAGTGGTTTGCGAGTAGCTATGGTGTGTATCGAATCCCTAATAACAGTTCTATTATTCAAGAGGTCACTCTTGTTGAGGAAAATATCAGTCCTAAATGTTTAATTAGCGATGATAATGGGATGTGGTTAGGCTCTTCGAAAGGTATTAGCTATTACGGATTGGATGGGCAACTGCATAAACATATCGGCTCACCATTTGGCTTGATCACCAATGAATTGGCTGCAGGTGCGTGTGCTCTGTTTTACAGCGAAGGTAGCCAGTCTACTAGGCTTATCTTCGGCTCAAGATATGGCGTGGTGAGTGCATTAGCTAATGAGCTATTGGTATCAACAACACCTCATAGCCGTGCATTGCTGAGCAAGATAAGTGTCGACCATCAGATAGTATCACTTGGTGGCAAGACGGCTGATTTAGATGAAATTCCTTATGGCTCATCAATCGGTTTTAAGATTGGAATTTTACCAGCGACATACACGCCTGCAATGGAGTATCGACTAAGCGACAATGAACCTTGGAGTGAGTTTGAAGGGGGGGTACTAACACTCGATCACCTTCTTCCTGGGGACTATACGTTGGAAGTGAAACCCGTTAAGGACTCCCATTATCGCTTTACGTCAACGAACCAAAGCTTCTCTATTGCGGAACCTTGGTATCTGAGTAATTGGGCAGCAGCAAGCTCTCTTATATTACTTATCTGTGTAGTGACTGCTTTGGTTTTTTGGCGATCACGTTACGTCACTTTCGCCAACAGGCACTTAAAGGCGCAAGTTGCATTAAAGACAGATCAACTGAGGCATCAAAGCCGAATACTACTAACGACTAATCAACAGCTTAAAAAACAGTTGTCAGTTAAGAGTGCTCTTGTCACACATACTGCTAATGAACTCTCTTCTGAAGTTAATCATATCGCAGCTATGATCCCAAATTGGAATGATGAACAAGGTAAGTCGCCAATATTGACATTGAAAAATGGCTTGGCTCAGTTGAGTAACACGCCACAAGGGAAGGGAAAGGTTTGTTACGATATAATTTTAATCTTAGAAGCTGTACTCAAAGCTTGGCAGGACGATTTAGCCAAAGCTGGTATTGAACTGGATATTAAAGTTGACACTAAACAACGACACGTCTCCTTGCTGTATTTTAATCTTGATATTATTTTCAACAGTCTAGTCGCTAGCATCATTAAGAGAAATTTTAAGTCACAGAGTATGGTGGTATTGGTTGAAGAGGTTAAAGGGCACCTTGTTGTGACGATCCGAGACCATGGAATGCCTTTCCCTAAATTGACTTCAAGCATTAATGACAATACTGGAAAATCGACCGACCTAAACATCGAAAAGTTGCCATTATTGATGAACCAGAGCGGTGGTGAACTGAATGCTTTTGTCTCGGACTCTCAAAATAAGGTGCAGCTTTCGTGGCCGATTGAATATCAAGTGTTAGATAATTTGGAAGCTAGCACAATTGAACAGATCGAGACCATTAAACTTACAGTTTCAGCGACGGAGCAACAAAGGTTAAGTGCTGAGCAAGAGTGGAAAAACAGAGTGTCACAGCTTGTAAGTGAAAACTACGCCGATGCAGAGTTCAGTACTGCAAATGCTGCTAAGTACTTGTTCATGTCAGAGAGAAGCTTACAGAGACGTTTTAAATCGGCTTACAACAAGACCTTTAAAGAGCATTTGAATGAAGTGCGTTTAGAGCATGCGTGCGAGCGGCTACTTGCGGGAGAAAGGATTTCAGACGTCGCGTTTGATTCTGGTTTCAATGACCCTTCCTATTTCAGTCAAAGGTTTAAACATCACTTTGGCATGTCGCCATCTAAGTTTGCTGAAAACAACGAAGATCAGTGAACTAGGGACGTCCAGTTACAACATAGATAAAGATACTTTGAGCCTCGACATTCGTGTTGGGGCTTTTTTATGCATCTACGACATACGACATACGACATACGAGATATAACGATAGTTGGGGAATTTAAAAAGGTTTGTGGGTTAAAACAAAAGGAAGAAAAAAAATATCGTGGTATAGCCGGGGGGACTATACCACGGGTGCCAATGACACCTTCGCTTGCTGCCGGAGTGATATGGCTAGCCACATCACCTCTGGAATAAAATTAAAGAGAAAGAGTTTCTCTTCGATGGAGTAACTATACGGGTAGCGACTTGTTTTGCTTATAAAATTAACGACAGATGACTGTGAGAAAACCGACATTATTATAAGTTGTTGATTATTATTGCCTTATTGTTTTCTGGTTGACGCGTACTAGTGAGGTAGTCCCCACTAATTGTTGAAAGTGACGTTTTTGACGTAAACGTTTTTAACGAAATTTACGAGAGTGTATTTTCGAAAACATTGATTTCACACAATATAATTGTGGGTATGTGCGTGTATTATGTCGGTAATAACAATCTTTCTCATTATCAATCTCGAACTGGGTACTTATGAAACTCTCACAACTAGAGCAAGGAAAAGCGGCTTCTATTGTTGCACTTACAGGTTTAACACCAGACGTTAGAAAAAAACTAATGGTTATGGGCATGTTGCCAAAAACCGAGGTGACACTTATCCGTCGTGCACCTATGGGTGATCCGCTTCAAGTTGAAGTGAGAGGTGTTTCTATAGCCATTCGTGAAAGCATTGCAGAACAAATCGAGGTTATCTAAATGGATTATCAAGTTCTTACTGTTGGTAACCCTAATAGTGGTAAAACAACATTATTTAACGCATTAACTGGCGCAAAACAGCACGTTGGTAACTGGGTTGGTGTGACCGTAGAAAAGAAAACCGGTTTATATTCGCACGCTGGTGATCAATTTCAGTTAACGGATTTACCTGGCATTTATGCACTAGACAGTGGCAATGATGCAAACAGTATCGATGAGTCTATTGCATCACGTGCCGTGCTTACTCACCCAGCGGACGTGATCATCAATGTTGTTGATGCTAGCTGTTTGGAAAGAAGCTTATACATGACATTACAATTGCGAGAGTTGGGTCGCCCAATGATCGTTGTATTGAACAAAATGGATGTATTAAAGCGTGAGCGTCAGGTGATTAATCTTAAGGCTTTAGAAAAAGAGCTAGGTTGCCCGGTTCTAAGCTTGTCAGCAAACGATAAAGGACAAGTGGTTCGTTTTAAAGAGCGTTTGCATAAGCTTCTGGTTCAAGGTGTGAGTCTTGATCCTATCTCGATTGATTACGATGCCGCGTTAGAAGCTCTTATTCCTTCTGTTGAGTCACAATTTGATGATGCTGACGTATCTCACCGAGCGCTAGCGATTCGTGCTTTAGAAAATGATTACTTGGTATTGAATGGTTTGGCCCCACAAACTCGCACTCAAATTGATAGTGTGCGTCTTGGTGCCGATTTCGATATTGATCTTGCTGTTGCTGACGCTAAATACACTTTCTTACATGAACTTTGTAAACGAGTTCGTCGCAGCGAAGGCAAACTGAGCCGTAATTTCACAGAGAAAGCCGATCAATTCATTTTGAATAAATGGGTCGGGATTCCTTTCTTCTTCGTCATCATGTACCTAATGTTTATGTTCTCTATCAATATTGGTAGCGCGTTTATCGACTTCTTCGATATTGGTGTTGGCGCAATATTAGTTGATGGCGGACATCACTTATTAGATGGTCACTTACCGGTTTGGCTAGTCACCGTTCTTGCTGATGGTATTGGTGGTGGTATCCAAACGGTTGCGACCTTTATTCCGGTTATTGCCGCGCTTTACTTATTCTTAGCGGTACTAGAAAGTTCAGGCTACATGGCCCGCGCTGCATTTGTACTGGATAAAGTGATGCAGAAGATTGGCTTACCGGGCAAAGCATTTGTACCACTTGTTCTGGGTTTTGGCTGTAACGTACCTTCTATCATGGCAACTCGTACTCTTGACCAAGAGCGCGAACGTAAACTCGCCGCATCAATGGCACCCTTTATGTCATGTGGTGCTCGTCTACCTGTATACGCACTGTTTGCTGCTGCATTCTTTCCTGGTGCTGGACAAAACGTTGTGTTCGCTCTGTACATCATGGGTATTCTGGCTTCTGTATTTACGGGCTTGTTCCTTAAAAATACTATCTATCCTGGTAGCAGCGATAGCTTGGTTATGGAAATGCCGGATTACGAATTGCCGACCGTGCAAAACGTGATGCTGAAAACTTGGCAGAAGCTGAAACGTTTCGTGCTTGGCGCAGGTAAAACCATTGTAATGGTTGTGGCAATTCTGAGTTTCTTGAATTCATTAGGTATGGACGGCAGTTTTGGTAACGAAGACAGTGAAAGTTCTGTGCTATCTAAAGCGGCTCAAGTTGTAACTCCAGTGTTCCAACCGATTGGTATTACTGAAGAGAACTGGCCTGCAACGGTTGGTATCATTACCGGTATTTTTGCGAAAGAAGCCGTGGTTGGTACGCTAAATAGCTTATACACCACACCTTCTGATGAAGAAGCGGCTGAGTTTGATCTAGCGGCAAGTTTAGAAGAAGCCGTAATGACCATTCCTGAAAACCTTGCTGGTTTGAGCTATTCCGATCCATTAGGCATTGAAGTTGGTGACTTGTCTGACTCTAGTTCTGTGGCTGCTGATCAAGAGGTTGATACTTCGATCTTTGGTAACTTGAAAGATAAGTTTGTATCAGGCCACGCTGCGTTTGCTTACTTAATCCTAATCTTGCTTTACACACCTTGTGTGGCAGCGATGGGTGCTTATGTTCGTGAATTTGGTCAGACGTTTGCCCGCTTCATCGCAGTTTGGACAATGGCACTTGGTTACTTCGGTGCGACCTTCTATTACCAAGCAGCAAACTTCTCTGTACACCCAGTAAGTAGTGCTGTGTGGATGGTGGCAATTGCTGGTGGTTTTGTGGTGACGTATCGCATCTTCAAGAAAATCGGCAGTAAGCAAAAAGCACTTGAGGTGCAAGTAGTATGATTTTAACTGAACTTCATCGATACATTGATAACGAAGGTGTCGCTGCACGTAGTGAGCTTGCATCTAAGTTTGGGGTAAGTGAAGACGGTATCGATGCGATGCTGGGAGTGTGGGTCAAGAAAGGCAAGATATCTCGCTTGGTCGACACCAATAAGCATGGTCACACAACACGTATTCGCTACACCATCAGCAAACAAGATGGTTTGTCTCTGAATGTGATGATGTAGTTCAGGCCTTCATACTCTCGTTGAAAGCGACGAGATTAGACAATAAAAAAAGCCGCTCACCTATTTTAGGTGAGCGGTTTTTTGTTATGTATCTTTTCTGAACTGTCTTGTTTTAAAGCTCAATGAGACTAACTCAAATTACGCTTTCTTGAAGATAGAACTCAGCGACAAAACGTTTTGGATACGAGTATGGATTGCGGCTTGTTCTTCTTCACTACGTTGTTCACCTTTGGTATTTCCCCATACCTGGCCTGGCCATGCGATGTCATCTTTGAAACGTGCAATATGGTGAATGTGCAGTTGTGGCACCATGTTACCTAGCGCGCCTAGGTTTAATTTGTCTGGTTGGAATGTCGCTTCTAATGCTTGGCTTACCGCTTGAGACTCAAGTAAGAACTGCTGTTGTTCTTTCATTGGTAGATGGTGCAACTCTTTTAGGTTGGCGCGTTTGGGTACCAAGATAACCCAAGGCACTGCACTGTCTTTGCTTAGCAGCGCCAAGCTTAGTGGAAATTCGCCGATAAGCGTGGTGTCTTTTGCTAACTGTGGGTGAAGTTCAAAGCTCATTATTATTATCCATTTCGATTTCTTGAATTCAGTATACGTTAGATAAAACAAAAGGTTGATGCTCTCACATCAACCTTTGTATTTATTCATTGTAACCCGAAGGGAATTACATACGCTCTAGAGTTTCGATGCCTAGAAGCGACAGGCCTTGCTTGATAGTCTTAGCTGTCAGTGCAGCAAGCTTCAGGCGGCTCTGTTTAACGGTTTCATCTTCAGCCACAAGGATAGGGCATGCTTCGTAGAAGCTAGAGAATTGACCAGCAAGTTCGAACAGGTAGCTACACATGATGTGTGGTTGACCTTCACGAGCAACAGACTGTACCGCTTCTTCAAATTGTAGAAGTTTCGCGATAAGGGCTTTCTCTTTCTCTTCAGTGATTTTGATTTCACCTTCTAGAGAGTCCATAGAAATGCCTGCTTTAGCAAAGATTGAAGCGACACGAGTGTATGCGTACTGCATGTACGGTGCTGTGTTGCCTTCAAATGCCAGCATGTTTTCCCAGTCGAACACGTAATCAGTGGTACGGTGCTTAGAAAGGTCTGCGTATTTAACTGCTGCCATTGCTACTGTGTTCGCAATGGTTTTCTTCTCGTCTTCTGCTAGCTCAGGGTTTTTAGATTCAATCAGCTGAGTTGCACGTACTTCTGCTTCGTCCAGAAGGTCAGCAAGACGCACTGTACCGCCAGCACGAGTTTTAAATGGCTTACCATCTTTACCTAGCATCATGCCGAACGCGTGGTGCTCAAGAGATACAGACTCAGGAACATAACCCGCTTTACGAACGATAGTCCAAGCTTGCATTAGGTGTTGGTGCTGACGAGAGTCGATGAAGTAAAGTACGCGATCTGCGCCCAGTTCTTCAAAACGATATTTAGCACATGCAATATCGGTGGTGGTGTATAGGAAGCCACCGTCACGTTTTTGCACGATAACGCCCATAGGGTCGCCATCTTTGTTTTTGTATTCGTCTAGGAATACAACTTGTGCGCCGTCAGACTCTTTTGCTAGACCTTGTGTTTGTAGGTCAGAAACGATGTTTGAAAGCATATGGTTGTACATACTTTCACCCATCACATCATCACGTGTTAGTGATACGTTCAGGCGATCGTAGTTACGTTGGTTTTGAACCATGGTTACGTCAACAAGCTTTTTCCACATTTCAGCACAGTATGCGTCGCCACCTTGCAGTTTCACTACGTAGCCACGAGCTTTCACAGCGAATTCTTCGTCTTCGTCGTAAAGCTTTTTAGATTCACGGTAGAACTGCTCAAGATCTGACAGTTCCATTGAAACTTCACCAGTTTCAGCTTGGATGCGCTCAAGGTTTGCTATAAGCATACCGAATTGAGTACCCCAGTCACCAATGTGGTTAGCACGGATAACTTTGTGACCTAAGAACTCAAGTGTACGAACAACAGCATCACCGATGATCGTTGAACGTAAGTGGCCTACGTGCATTTCTTTTGCAACGTTTGGAGCTGAGTAGTCAGCAACAATCGTTTGTGCTTCTGCGGCTGAAACACCAAGGCGAGAGTCAGCAAGCGCTGCGTCTGCTTGTTGTGCCAGGAACGTTTCATCTAGGAAGATGTTTAGGAAACCTGGACCTGCGATTTCAACTTTAGAAGCGATACCGTCTAGGTTTAGAACGTCCAATACTTTTTGAGCAAATTCTCGAGGGTTAGTGCCTAGTCGTTTAGCAACACCCATAATGCCGTTTGCTTGGTAGTCACCAAATTGTGGTTTTGCAGATTGACGGACAGCCGCAGGAGAGCCTGCAGGTGCGCCAGCGGCTTCTAGAGCCTGAGATACTTTGTCATTAATCAGTGCTTGGATATTCACACGCGTTTCCTTCAATTCAAGGATGAATAAGAGTAGCCGTTATTTCGTGGGCATTAAATTTGGCTAATTATGCTTCTAGTTAACGATTTAATGCTGAAATGAACAACAGACTCTGTTTAAGTTCACAAAAATGGCGTTAATCATACCAATTTTGTGGGCTTTCTTATAGGTCGAATTGATAGAAAATTAACATTTCCTGAGGGGTTTTTGACAATCAACTTTGACCAAGCCAAGTTTGTCTATTTAGGAAAGTAAGACACGGTACTTTTTGAGTGTTTTTTGTCAAAGCAGCGCTTGTTGCTGGAAGTAAAACTGATACCATGCTGCCATTATTTGGAGAACATAGACAATGACGATGAGCCTGAAGCAAGCAGAACTAGAACCACAACAAATGATTGCACGCCTTGATACGTTTATGACGAAAATTGAGAACCTCGGAAATGTGCTGGGTTTGGATTTAAGCTTTGCTCAAGCGGATCATATTGCATTAAGAATCAATGAAACTGAGCTTGCGAAATCAGCACATCAAGCATGGTCTGAATACGGCTCTACGATTTCAGAAGCGATGATCAATGGTCGTCCCATTGTGGTGTTGGCTTTCGATAAACCATTGCAAAGCCTTGGTTGGAAGATTGAATGTTTAGAGCTTCCATACCCAGCTGAAGGCAAGATTTACCCGAGCCAAGATTGGGAGCATGTAGAGTTTGTGATTCCTTCTCACGCACAAACGGCCGATGAGTATCTAGCAGACCTTAAAGAGACTTACCCGCAGTTCGCTGCTAAGTTTGAAAATTTGGCAGATCAAGGCATTAAGATAAAACTCTCTAGCCCGAAAGGTGAGGGGGAACGTTTGAATAATCCAACGGTTGCATTCAAGCATCAAGGGATTTGCATTAAGCTGCATCCACACTCTTTGAAGAAGATTGTTGAGTCAGAACAGGCCTAATTTGATTGGATAGTTGCTGGGAATAGATTCCTGAACTCACCAAGGCTCGTCGGAATTACGGGGTGTTTGATGGTGTTTGCCAGGTCTATCTTTAGATGCTGACAGTCTGAGCGTTCGAGGGCGTATGTCAGAGTCTACGGTTAGAAGGTTCTTACCGAATTCGTCATTCCCGATAGCGACGAAGGAGCGTAGTCGGGAATCTCATAAAGCTAGTCAGATCATCAGATACAAAAAACGCGCAATGGATTAACCCTATTGCGCGTTTTTTATTGGGTTCTAACTGGAAGTCTTACCTGAAATCGAACCTCCGATCTACAGAATCACGGTCTTGTTGCCGTAAACAAACACGTGATCATTGATCACTTTGTTTAAAGCCTTACTCAACACGTTCTTCTCTACGTCACGACCCGCTTGTGCCATGTCTTTCGCGCTGAAGTTGTGATCCACTGGGATAACATCTTGCTTGATGATTGGACCTTCATCGAGATCGTTTGTCACAAAGTGTGCCGTTGCACCAATGATCTTCACACCGCGCTCGTAAGCTTGCTGGTATGGCTTAGCACCAATGAATGCAGGCAAGAAACTGTGGTGAATGTTGATGATTTTGTGGTTGTACTTCTCAACAAACCCCGGCGTCAGCACTCGCATGTATTTAGCAAGCACTAGATAGTCCGCCTCATACTGGTCAATGACTTCCAACATCTTCTTCTCATGCTCTTCACGGTTTAATCCTTCGTGAGAAACATGGTGGTAAGGGATATCAAAACGCTCGGTTAGGCTTTGCAGTGTATCGTAGTTACCAACTACTGCCGCAATATCAACATCTAAACTGCCATCGAAGTTCTTCATCAGAATATCGCCAAGGCAGTGTGCTTCTTTAGTTACCAGAATCACAACACGCTTACGAGATGAATCAACCAGCTTACGTTTTGTGTTTTCTGGCAGGGCTTGGTCTAAATCGGCGAGTAAGGTTTCGTCATTGAAGTAGCCCTCTAGCTCTGTGCGCATAAAGAAGTGGCCACTTGTGTTATCAACGAACTCATTATTGTGAATAATATTGAGTTGGTGCTTATAACAAATGTTGGTGATCTTTGAGATGAGGCCAGGGGCGTCAGTACAATGTGTTAATAAAGTTTTTCTTTCCATTTGCATCTTACTTCCATGAATGTTGCACTTATTATATGAAATCGGGATTCTTCAAAATTTAACGCAGGCCGTCGAACGGTGAACTGAGCCGCAGTATCACCGTTATAATTAATCTATTATCAAGTTGGTTTCAACAAATTCTGCTGCTCATTTATCGCATCGATAAATTGTTTTATATAGAAATATCAGTTTTTCGATAGAAAAAAAGGCAGAAGCTTCATTTTTCAAGTTTTGACCGTAGTACGCATTTGAACTTCAACCGAGGCATTGACGCTTTGGCCAAAAATAGAGGTGATACTTATGGATAAAGAGTTACTAGCAAAAAAACTGTACTGCAAACGAGTGAATTCATTAGCGTGAAGTACAGAGTTAGATGGTAATGTTCTAGATGAAATGTGGGAAAGTAAAACCTCACCAACCGATGCAGTGAAAGCCATGCAGCCTTGCGATAATCATTTTGAAGGTGCCCCTTGGTTGTCGCGTTATCTCAGCCGAAAATAATAACGATTCTTTGATTTTTATTTCTTCAATTCTTACCTTCTAGGTAGCTTAACCCGAACCAAACACCTCCGGTGCGAAGTCATTCTTGATTCGCGCCGGCTCACTAAACCTGCCATAATTCTCCTTCTATTTTTCTAAACTTCGTACTCTATGATATCTAAAACGTTTTCTTCTGATGGTGCTTTGGGTAAAGCGATCCCTGGGTTCCAACCTCGACAAGCTCAGCTAGACATGGCTGAAGCGGTTTCACAGGCTATTGAACAACAGAGCCAATTGGTCGTTGAAGCGGGAACGGGAACAGGTAAGACGTTTGCTTATCTAGTGCCAGCACTGCTGAGTGGTAAGAAAACGATCATCAGTACGGGGTCTAAAAACCTTCAAGAACAGCTGTTTCACCGAGATTTACCATTGATGGTCGATGCGCTTGGTTTTTATGGTCAGGTTGCGTTACTCAAAGGCCGTTCAAACTATTTGTGCTTGGATAGGCTCAGTCGTCAAATGATCGAGAGCCATGGCACTCACACCGATCCAACGCTGTTAGCTCAGTTGGTGAAAGTGCGCAGCTGGTCGTCAGCGACTCAAACTGGCGATTTAGGTGACTGTGATGATATTGCTGAAGATAGCCCGGTCATTCCAACCATTACCTCGACTAACGACAACTGCTTAGGCAAAGAGTGCCCAAGCTACACCGATTGCTTTGTGCTGAAGGCGCGTAAAAAAGCGATGGATTCTGATGTTGTTGTAGTGAACCACCACTTGTTCCTCGCGGATTTAGCGATCAAAGAAACCGGGTTTGGTGAGCTGATACCTGAAGCCGATGTATTTATCTTCGATGAAGCGCACCAACTTCCCGATATCGTTAGCCAATACTTCGGACAATCGGTTTCCAGCCGACAGATCCAAGAGCTAGCCAAGGACATTGAAATCGCTTACCGAACTGAAGCCAAAGACATGCGCCAACTGCAGAAAGTAGGGGATAGGCTCGTTCAATCGTCAGCCGATCTACGCATTGTGCTTGGCGATACGGGCTTTCGCGGTAACTGGCGTGAAGCATTGAAGTCAGAGTCGATTGCGAGAGAGCTAGTTCGCTTACAAGATGCGTTGCAACTGGCCGTTGATGTATTGAAATTAGCATTGGGTCGAAGCCAGTTGTTAGACACGGCTTTTGAACGCGCCACTATGATCAAGTCGCGCATTGAACGTGTATGTGACGTGTCGATTACTGGTTATTCGTATTGGTATGACACCACGCCACGACACTTTGCTTTGCACATCACGCCACTCTCAGTCGCCGACAAATTCCATGAGCAGATTGAGCTAAAACCGGGTGCTTGGGTGTTTACCTCTGCAACTTTGGCGGTGTCGGACGATTTCGATCATTTTACTTCTCGATTAGGACTAAAGCCGTCGGCACAGTTTTCACTACCGAGCCCGTTTGATTACCCAAATCAGGCGCGTTTGTGTGTGCCTCGCTATCTACCAGAGCCGAATAGCCCGGGCTTAGCGGACAAGCTAGTAAGAATGCTGACCCCTGTGATTGAGCAAAACCAAGGTCGCTGTTTCTTTTTATGTACCTCACACAGCATGATGAAAGAATTGGGTGAACGGTTCCGCGAAACGCTCTCGGTTCCCGTTCTGCTGCAAGGTGAGACAAGTAAGCAAAAAACCTTAGCAGAATTCATGGAATTAGGTAATGCATTGCTGGTGGCCACGGGGGCTTTCTGGGAAGGTATAGATGTTAGGGGCGATGCATTAAGCTGTGTTATCATCGATAAATTGCCCTTTACAGCCCCTGATGACCCTTTGCTTAAGGCTCGAATTGAAGACTGTAAGTTGAAAGGGGGTGATCCTTTTGCACAAGTACAATTGCCAGACGCAGTGATTACCTTGAAACAAGGTGTCGGTCGATTGATACGTGATAAGCGCGATAATGGCGCTTTGATTATCTGCGACAACCGATTGGTGACTCGCGATTACGGTGGCATATTTTTGGCGAGTTTACCGCCTATCCCACGTACTCGTGACTTAGGGGTCATTAAAGAATTCTTAGCTAAAGACCATTCAACCGCTGCTGAGTAATTGGCATTGTTGAGCTTAGCCATTATTTTAGATTAGATAACGAATATTTGAGACACAAATGAGCGCGAAAATTCTTGCAGTAGATACCGCAACTGAAAACTGTTCAGTTGCACTAGTAATTGGTGACCAGGTGTTCGCACGTAGCGAAGAGGCACCTCGAGACCATACGAAAAAAATTCTACCTATGGTTGATGAAGTACTGAAAGAAGCGAATGTTGCTTTAACCGATATCGACGCGATCGCGTTTGGCCAAGGCCCGGGCAGTTTCACGGGTGTACGTATTGGCATTGGTATTGCTCAAGGCTTAGCTTTTGGTGCTGATTTGCCGATGATCGGTGTGTCTACACTGGCAGCGATGGCGCAAGGCAGCTACCGTAAATTTGGCGAAACTCATGTTGCAACAGCAATTGATGCTCGCATGAGTGAAGTTTACTGGGCTCGTTACAGCCGTGAAGATGATGGTCGTTGGACTGCGGTCGATGCGGAATGTGTGACGCCTCCAAGCGAATTGGCTGAACAGCTTGAAGCGGATTCTGAGACATGGGCAAAAGTCGGCACAGGTTGGGAAGCGTATGCAGAGCACATGGACACACTAGCGATCAACACCAAAGTGTGTGAAGTGCTATTCCCAGAAGCTCAAGACATGGCGTTCCTTGCTCAATTTGCTTATGCTGAAGGCAAAGCGGTTGCAGCTGAAGAGTCTGAGCCGGTTTACTTACGTGATAAAGTGACTTGGAAAAAACTGCCTGGTCGCGAGTAAATACGTATTACTTTGGCTCTGCAGTTTATTTTGTAGAGCCGTTATTAAAATTAGGTAATAAATTCTTTAAGCATGGTTTCAATCAACGGCTTACCTCCTTCTTCGATAGGCAATACATCTAAAACCAATCGAACCAACAAAAAGAATGAGGTAAAAAAAGGTGATGCAAAGACCTCTGTTGGTCAGCCAACAAAGGTCGCGAATGCTGTCTCGCATTCTATTCGCCAGGTCAAAGAATCTGAAATTCACAAGGCTCAGATTCAATATGATCTTCCAGAAGGGCGCGGACGACGTGCGATGGAGGAGTATATGGATGTGATGAATCAAGCTAAAAAAGAGGAACTTGCAAAGCTAATTGGGGTCGATATTTATATCTAGCTTTGTGTTTTCATTTATCCTGCTCTAAGGAGCTGCATTATGTATTCTCTCATATCTAAATCTCGCTTATTTTTCCTTGTCGCTTTCTCTACGATGGTGATGGGGTGCTCCTCTTTACCTAAAGAACTTAATGCAAACTCAGAACAGGTGGTAACTGACTACCAAGAGTGGGTAAACACACTACCGGATGCCGGTGATGTTCGTTTGGGTGGCGTGATTGCTAAAGTCACTAATCTGAAAGATAAAACGCGTGTTGAAGTGGTGAACTTACCTATCTCTAGTAGTGGTAAGCCTGATATTGATGCCGAACCAAAAGGACGTTTTGTTGGTTACATTGACGGCTATGTTGAACCATTGAGCTTTGCTGAGGGTCGTTTAGTTACTTTAGTTGGCACATCAAATAGCACTGAAGACGGTATGGTTGGTGAATACCCTTACACTTTCCCAGTCATGAATGTCTACAATCAACGTTTATGGCAGATCACTGAAAGAGTGGTTATTAATGACTTTGCGCCAACTTACTACTCTTGCCGCAGTTTACATTGTCGCAGCTTTCAAACCATGCCTAAGTCAGGGCGTGTGATTCAAGATGTGCAATAGTCGAACCTTAACTCGACATACCCAATGACAGGGACACCATACTATCAATGATTGAACAGTCATATTCCCTTGCGAGCGGGAAACTTGCAACACAACAGATTGGCAACCCACAAACGACCGTAACGACGGTCGTTTTTATTCATGGCTGGCTAGACAATTCCGCAAGTTTTACTCAGGTCATGCAGCAAGTCTCTAAGCTTTCTCCAGATACTCACTTGGTTGCGATCGATCTTTTGGGGCACGGTTTCTCGTCGCATAAGTCGGGGAGTTACTACCCATTTCACGACTATATTGATGATTTGCACCAGCTAGTGACCAAATTATCGCCAAACAGACTGGTGCTGGTAGGACATTCACTTGGTGCATTGATAGCAAGTTGCTATAGTGCCGCCTTTCCTGAAAATGTGTCAGGATTAATTCAAATTGAAGGTCACGGACCTCTTTCTGAAGCTCCCCACGAAACAGTCTCTCGCTTGAGGGATGGGGTACTTAGTCGTCTTCGACAGCGAAGAAAGCCTTCACGTCCTCTGGCAAGTCTTGAGGATGCTATTAAGCTGAGAGCTCACGCCAACCAAATTAATGCTGAATTAATCGCTCCTATTGTTGAGCGAGGTATTGTCGAGTTTGAGAACTCTTGGCAATGGCGATGCGACCCTAATCTAAAATGTGACTCGTTATATCGAATGTCACAGGCGCACGCTGAAGCGATTATGGCGGCTATTGAATGCCCTCAATTAATAATCCTAGGGAATGATGGATACCGACATTTGCAGCATAATCGCTACAAATCAGCGCATAGTCCTCTGAATATAGAGACGATTCCTGGCGGACATCATTGTCATTTAGAGAGCCCAGAGCTAGTTTCAGAGCTAATTCTTGGTGTAGTTAACAAAATTTAAACAAGTGTTTGAGCCTTTTAGTGCTCATGCACTAAAGCTGTGCTGTAATACCGCAATGATAAAAAGCGGCGAAGCAGTCGTCAGCTGATAAACGAGGAGTAACATCGTGGATAAACCTTGGCTTTCACGTTATCCAAGTGACGTACCAGAAACGATCAACCCAGATCAGTACCAATCTCTCATTGAAATGTTTGAACAGTCGGTACAGAAGTTCGCCGACCAACCTGCATTCGAGAACATGGGATCGATTATGACATTCCGTAAGCTTGAAGAGCGCAGTCGTGCTTTTGCTGCTTACTTGCAGAATGATCTAAAACTGAAGAAAGGCGATCGTGTCGCGCTGATGATGCCAAACTTGCTGCAATACCCAATTGCACTGTTTGGTGTACTGCGTGCAGGTATGATTGCTGTGAACGTCAACCCACTGTACACGCCTCGCGAACTTGAACACCAACTGAATGACTCTGGCGCAAAGGCGATTGTTATCGTTTCTAACTTTGCGAGCACACTAGAGAAAGTCGTTGATAAAACTCCGGTTAAACACGTTGTACTCACTAGCCTTGGGCAAATGTTGCCACGAGCGAAAGGTACGATTGTCGACTTCGTAGTGAAATACGTAAAAGGTATGGTGCCTAAGTACGATCTACCGGGTGCCATTTCATTCAGAAAGGCACTTTACAAAGGCCGTCGTCTTCAATATGTGAAGCCGTTTATGGCGGGTGATGACATCGCATTCCTACAGTACACAGGTGGTACAACGGGTGTAGCGAAGGGCGCAATTCTAACGCACCGCAATATGATTGCGAACGTACTTCAAGCTAAAGGGGCATACAGCCCTGTGCTACAAGAAGGCCGTGAATTGGTGGTAACGGCATTGCCGCTTTACCACGTATTTGCATTGACAGTGAACTGCTTACTGTTTGTTGAGATGGGTGGTCGTAACCTTTTGATTACTAACCCTCGTGACATTCCTGGCTTTATTAAAGAACTACAAAAAGTTCCGTTTACCGCGATTACTGGCGTAAACACCTTGTTCAATGCGCTAGTGAATAACGAAGATTTCCACGAGTTGGATTTCAGTAACATGCGTTTATCTGTTGGCGGCGGTATGGCGGTTCAACGCGCTGTTGCTGAGCAATGGAAGAAAGCGACAGGTGTCCACCTACTTGAAGGCTATGGTTTAACTGAATGTGCTCCTTTGGTCACAGGTAACCCATACGATTTGAAAGACTATACGGGTGCAATCGGCCTGCCAGTACCATCAACAGAAGTTCGTATTGTTGATGATGAAGGTAAAGTGGTTGGCAATGACCAAGTGGGTGAATTGCAGGTCCGTGGTCCTCAAGTGATGCAAGGTTACTGGCAGCGTCCAGAAGCGACCAAAGAAGTGATCGATCAAGACGGTTGGCTATCGACAGGTGACATCGTTAAGTTTGATGATGAAGGCTTGTTGTACATCGTTGACCGTAAGAAAGACATGATTCTAGTGTCGGGCTTCAACGTTTACCCGAACGAGATTGAAGATGTTGTGGCTCTGCATGGCAAAGTGTTAGAAGTTGCGGCTATCGGTCAACCTCATGAAGTGTCAGGTGAGTTGGTTAAGATTTACGTTGTGAAACGTGACCCGAGCCTAACCAAAGAAGACATTATCGCGCACTGTCGTGAACACCTAACGGGCTACAAGATCCCTAAATTGATTGAGTTCCGTGAAGAACTACCAAAAACCAATGTAGGCAAAATCTTGCGCCGAGTGCTTCGTGAAGAGAACGATGCTGAGCTTGCTAAACGCGCAAGCGAGTAACGAGCTCATTTACGAGAAGATGATGCACCATAAGCCATAGCAGCGCTTAATCTAAGCGAGCGCTGAAAAATGGTGTTAGAATGCCGACAGTTAATGTCGGCATTTTTGTATCCGGCGATCAAAGTAAAATCAGTGAGAGTTTTTGTGGATTATCAAATCATTACCCAAGTGAAAGACCTTGAGCGAGTTTGCCAACAAGCACGTGAAGCCGATGTTGTTATGCTTGATACAGAGTTCGTTCGTACAAGAACCTATTACCCTCAATTAGGCTTAATTCAGTTATTTGATGGTGAAACGCTGTCACTGATTGATCCTATTGCTCTTGATGAAATGACCCCGTTTGTTGGGTTATTGAAAGACACTTCAGTACTGAAAGTTTTGCACGCGTGTGGCGAAGATCTAGAAGTGTTCCAGAACGCATTTGGCTGTACGCCAACGCCAATGGTTGATACGCAGATCATGGCAGCCTTCTTAGGTCATGGTCTTTCAACTGGCTTTGCAGCTCTCGTTTCAGAGTTTGTAGGCGTTGACCTAGATAAGAGTGAATCTCGCACCGACTGGCTAGCGCGTCCGCTTTCTCAAAAGCAACTCGACTACGCAGCAGCAGACGTTCACTACTTGATGCCAATGTACAACAAGCTTCTAGAAAAAGTGATGGAAGCGGGCTGGTGGGAAGCGGCGCAGCAAGAGTCTGATTTACAAGTGGCTAAGCGCATCCGTAAAGCAAACCCAGATAACGCTTACCTTGATATTAAAGGCGCGTGGCAGCTAAAGCCTCAACAGTTAGCGATCTTACGACCTTTAGCAACTTGGCGTCTAAAAGAAGCAATCAAGCGCGATTTAGCGCTGAACTTTGTCTTTAAAGAGCAAGACTTATGGGCAGTAGCGCGTTTCGCGATGAAAGATCCTAAACATATGGAGCAAGAAGGTTTTGATTACCGCTCTGTACGTCGCCATGGCGCTAAAATCAGTTCAATCGTTAAGTTAGCTGAGCATACGCCAGAAGAAGAATACCCAGCGCCAGTAGAACGTCTAATGGACTACCCAGGTTACAAACAACTCTTCAAAGTGTTGAAAGATGAAGTGAAAACAGCTTCGCAACACAGTGGTTTAGCGACTGAATTTTTGGCGTCGAAGAAGCAACTTAACCAAGTGTTAAGCTGGATATGGAAGCACGATCGTAATCCTGAAAAGCTGCCAGATGTTATGCAAGGTTGGCGTTTAGATGTGGTTGGCGAGAAGCTAAATAAAGCGATCAAATAACCAACGACTGCAATGACATTTCGATGATTCAAAGAAAAGCGACCTAATTAAGGTCGCTTTTTTATTTGGTAAAATTTAGCTAGCTACTCGGCACTTAAGCCATTCTTTGCGTCGGCTTCCAGCGTGCTAGTTCCGGATCAAGCTTGATACCTTGTGAGGTCAGCAGGTTAACACGAGCTAAGTAAGCTGCACCGTGCATCAGATGCTTAGCAAGATCAACGGCATTACGCTGCTGGTAATCATCTAGATAGCTGTCTTTTGCCCATGCGTTGAATGCGCCAAGTGCAGGACCTGCCCATACTTGGTAATCCATCTCACGGCCTTGTTCACCTGTGTTTGACCAACGACTTGAAAGACCCAAGTACCAACGGAAAATCAACGCCATTTTACGTTTCGGGTTACCTTCAGCACGCTCGATCTGTTTAGGATCGCGCTCGTTAAAGTGCGCCACAGTCCCCGCCCAAATGTCATCCAGTGTTGAACGGAATACTTGCTTCTCAAGCTTCAGACGCTCTTCTACTGGAATCGCTTCAATTGAGTCGTAGCGAGTGTAAAGTTCATACAACTTGTTCGCACGCATTGGGAATAAAGTGCCGCGCTTAACCACTTGCAGTTTCACGCCCATTTCGAACATGTCTGCTGCCGGAGCCATAGTCACGTCAGCCATTTCAGTTGTCGAAAGCAGCTTACGTGTGTGTTCGCTCGCGCCAGCCTCAACACACGCTTGGTTGATTGAACCGGTAACAATGTAAGCAGCACCCATGTTAAACGTCGCTAGAGCCGCGTCAGGCGTGCCTACGCCACCACCACAACCGACACGTAGCGGAGTTTTGAATTGGTACTGTGCTTGGGTTTGTTCTTTCAGTGCAAGAATCGTTGGCAGCAGGGTAACCAGTGGACGGTTATCGGTATGACCACCAGAATCGGCTTCTGCGGTAATGTCATCAGCCATAGGAACCAGCTGTGCCAGTTCCATCTGTTCTGCTGTGATTCGACCTTCATCAACCAAAGCTTGCAGCATTTTAACTGGAGCTGGTTGCATGAACTTACTTGCAACTTCAGTACGGCTTACCTTAGCAATAACCTTGTTGCCAATCTGAATCTCACCTTGTGCATCGCGGCTAAGGCCCGCGGCACGGTAGTGAACGATCTGCGGTGTTAGGCCTAAGAAGGCAGAAGCCTCAACCGTTTTTACTTTGTGTTTCAAAAATAGCTCTACACTGCCGCGCTCTAGAGCGGGTTCGCTTGGGCTGTGAATCAGGTTAAACGCATAAGGACCGTTTGGCAGTGCTGCTTGAATACGGTTGATCGCTTGCTCAACGCGAGACGGGATTAAGCCCGCCGCGCCAAATGAACAAAGAATGCCAGCTTGGCCAAGCGCAATCACTAACTCTTCAGATGAAATGCCGTTTGCCATTGCGCCCGCATAGTAAGCGTATTTCACGCCGTGACAGCGACGAAAATCTTCGTCGCCTAGGCTTTGTGTACCAAGTGCAGGAGCAAAGGCGCTAACAGGTTGGCTGTTCGCTGAGCTTGCTGAATCGCCCGATGCAATCTCTGCTTGTTGGCTAACACCTAACCCTTTTTCTGGGTGGTTCACGACGTAACAAGCAAGGCTTAAGTCTTTCAATATTGTCGACATTGCTGCGTTATCAAAGCGAGTTGTGCTCTCTTCGATCTGCCAAGGCCACGGAGATAGCTTTTCGTTATTGATTGTAGTTTGAGTTGTCATACTAAATTCTTTCCTAGTTCTCTGTCAGGCTTATGCTTCTTCGATACAAATCGCGATGTCTTTCACTTCGTAAATACGTAGACCATCTTTGCTCAGGTTTGCGTCGCCAACGATGATGCGTTTGCCGTCTTCGTCTTTGATTGCAGTGATGTGTACATCCAGTGACATCTGTTTGTTCAGAGGGTTAATCTGACCACGGTATTTCCATTTCACTTCAGATTGGATTTGACCAAACTTAGGATTGCGGAAGCCAGCACCAAGATCTTTATTTAGCGCATAGGTTTGCATCAGTTCGATGATCGCTTCGACACCTAGAGAACCTGGCATTACCGGATCTTGATGGAAGTGGAACTGGAAGAACCAATCGCTTGGGTCAATCGTACGCTCAGCGTATAGGTAACCCAGACCGTCTTTACCACCATCGCTGGTGATCTGCACCGTATCGATAAAGTTCAAGCGACCGCCAGCCAGTTGGTAGTGCTCTTGCACTTCACCAGTAGCAGAAACAGGTGCATTGAAGTAACGAGTCGTTTTGTCTAGTAGGTTGATGTTTACATCCGGCGTGCGGTTGTTATCAACATGCCAAGGGTGAGTCACTTTACCGTTGTCCAAACCAAGCTGGTCTTTCAGTGCTGCGCCCTTGAAGTAACCGAATACCGCTGTACCTTGGTAGAACGGCACGCCGTCAGTGCTCAGTTCGAAGCTGAAGCTCTGAACGATGTTGGTGCCCATCATTACTGTTGAAAGCAGACGAGAATCGTTGGTGATCGTTTTGCCGCGCAAGTCGACGTTACGCAACATTTTGCCGCTGCCATCTAGGTTGCGGAAAAACAGTTCTTCACCTGGGAAACCCAGTGTTGTTCCCATGTAGCCAGAGATGAAGCCGTTTGGCTGCAGTGAAATCTCCATCAATACCGAGTAAGGCATTAGGGTCTGGTGGCTGTTTTCATCAAAGTACCATGCATTTTCTGGCACTTCGTACTCTGCGATACACGATGAAGGCTTCTTGAAGTCGCCACGCTTACCGTCGATCTCAACCACACGAGTGGTTAGCTGCAAGTCGCCACACGGAGTACGTGGTGGAATCATTCCACGGTAGATAGAGAAATCAGGACCGAAACACTTCTCGATATCGCCAGTCGCGAATTCGAACATGTGGTAAGGCGTGAATGGAACCGTATCGGGTGTGCGGTTCGGGTAATCAGGCGTTGCCGGAGCTTCAACGTGTTGAAGAGGAACCACACCTTTGTTTGGTGCAGTTTCTAGGTCTTCAATTTGAGCCATCAATGGCGCATTCGCTGAAGCCTGTTGGTTCACTGCTGGTGTATGGCCCAAGCTTTTATGGTCCAAGCTTTCGATAACAGGGGTCGCGACAGCTGATTCTAAAGAAGGCAGATAACGAGTACATTCGTCGTCTTCTTTGATCATCACACCCAAGTTTTGGAAATCAACAATCACTTTGCCATTCAGCAAAATATCGATGTTAGCTTTCGCGTATGGGCGAGGGCTTAGACCAATCTCAGTCACTTCCATGCGGTAAGTCAGTTCTGCCGATTGTGGTAGAACTTGACCACGGCAACGTACTTGTTGAGGCGCATTTTCAAGCGGTTGGAAACGACCATTTTGAACAAGCGTGTGCATGCCAAGGTGCATCATGAAGAACTGAAGCAGTTGACCACAACCTTCTGCCATCAAAGAACCAGCCATTACCGAGTCATCTTTGAAGTGACAAGGGAAGTACCAATGCTCAGGCTCTAGCTGCTTATGACCTTCAATCAGACCAAGTCCCCATGTGCCACCTTGTGGTTCAACACGACTAACCTTTTCGATCATCATGAACTTCTCTGAGCTGAAGCATAAAGAAGGCTGGTGGCTATTGGATTGGTGAGTTGGACCAAAACATTCTGCAATGTTGGCAGTCAGTAGATGACGCAATTCTTGGTGGTTAAACTGAGTTTTAGGGCAGTGCAACATAGGATCGAAGCGTTGCTTAGTTGCAAGCTTACGAGCCTTGATTTCATCTTCAGTGTGAATCACACCCTTGCCATCTGCCAACTCTTCATCGGTGAAGAAGCCCGCACAGCCGTTATCCATTTTCAGGATCATCTTGTCGCCAACGAAACATTCGTACGAGAAGAAGAACAGCAGCGTGTCGCCATTGCGAGCAAAGTTGTTGATTGAGATGTCGTAACGCAGTGTATCGCCACCACGAGGCAAGTCGCCAAGGAAGGTCAGCGTGCAATCAAGCAGGCGATAAACACGCTCACCTTTGTTTTCGAAATCAATACCTAAGTAGCTGATTAGCATTAGGTCACACTGACCAGATTCAACTGCAACAGCCCAAGGGATCTGACCATCAACAAGATACGGCGCATCAACTGGGATGTCGTATTCTGTGGTCATTGTGCTTGGCTTGTACTCGTTAACGGTCGCGTTTAGCTTGGTTACACGAGATACCAGTAGGTAGTCCGTGGTTGGCAAGCGAACGCGACGCGAGTAGCTATCGATGATCGCGTAATCAGGGCCAAATACGTTCGCAATATCGCCTTCAGCGTATTCAACCAGATCATCGTAATCCCAGATACATGGCTTACGGATAGGTTTTACTGGTGCTGGCGTCGCAAGTACGTTGACTGGCGTTGACGAAACCTGAGCCGGTTGAGCTTGAACAGGCTGAGCTGGCGTTTGTTGACCAGTCGTTTGTTGACTATTTGTTTGTTGACTATTTGTTTGTTGGCTGGTCGTTTGTTGAATCAGGGCATTGCTATCTAAACCAGATGTCACTGCGTTTAGCTGTGCTTTTAATAACGCATCAGCCATCTGCATGCCTTGGGCACGTGTGTGCAGGAATGCTTTGTGTACCTGTTGAGCCGCTTGCTGGTTTTGAGCAAAAGCTTGGTTTTGGCTTAGATTTTGCGGCTGCTGTGAAGCTGCGTCGATTTGAGACGCGCCATTTTTAGCGGATAGGACATGAGTCATATTGCTGTGGTTACCTGTTAGCTGACTGTGGCGAGTTGGCGCCAGAGTAGGGGATACTGATGTAGGAGTTTCGATGACTGGCTCTATCGCGTTTTGCGCTAATGCATTCTTCTCTAACTCTTTTTGTGCAAGGGCTGCTTGAATGCTTGCTGTCGTTGGAACCGACGCCACTCTTGCTGCTTGTTTACCAGAAGCTTTCTGTTGAATCGTTGCCAAGTTGGTCACTGGGGTTTGGGCAATATGTTGATAGATATCACGACCACCAAGAGTCACTTGCTTAACTAATTGACGTTTAGCATCGCTCGCCAGTTCATTGCTTAAACGAACGGAAAGTGATTGAGATTCAACACTCGATTGGCTTAGTAGCAGCTGTGAACATTGTCCTTCGCTGATGTTGGCAACAATCGCGCTCTTAGAACTGACATTCGGATTCAGAGGTGCAAGGTTCAGGTTGAGCAGACCGTGTAGCAGGCTTGCCATACCAGAAGCAGCAGAGCAATGACCCACACGTTGACTTGCTTGAGTAGTCTTTGTGTTCCCTAAACTTAGAGACGAAAACTGATGAGATGAAGATTCTGGTGCATGGTTAAGCTCAAGCAGAGAAACATCGTTCGAGCTCATACCGACTTGAGTCAGTAACTCATCAACAACGGCGTTGTTATTCTCGCTTGAACCAAAAGCTAAGGCGTTGATGCTGCCGTAAGCCGCATCTTGGTTGCTCGCTACTTGGTTTTCTTCAACAAGAACAATCGCACCTGCACCTTCACCGACATTCCAACTGCCATCTTGCAGCTGTCCGAATTTTGGAGCTAGCGTCACTGGGCTTACGCTGTTCTTCAGAATCACATGTTCTGCACTGCCGCTTAGGTCGACGGCTGCAATCACAACGGCATCCATCGATTCTTGTGACATCAAGTTTTGTGCAACATCAATACAACGAGCAACCGACTGTTCAGCAGCTGAAATCGTAAAGGCAGGGCCATTAAAGTCCCACAATGAAGAGATACGCGAAGCCATGATATTGCCGATGAAACTGGTGTATTGGTTCAGCTTGGCTGCGTCCATCACACTGTCCATCGCGATGGTTTCTAGCGCTTGGTATTCGTCTTGAGTTAGTTCGATACCCATGTTGGCAAAGCTGTCAGCCAATTGGCTATGCAGGTTTACGCGTCCACGGAATTGGTGCATCTCAAGCTCTGTTTCCATCGCAACTAAAACCGCAACCTTTTGGCCTGCAACAAGCTTGGCATCTTTGATGGCTTCGTCTGCAACTTTCATCAGTAGCAACTGCTGAGAGATCAAACGGTCATCTTCATTTGGCGGCACTTTGAAGCGCAGGAAATCGAGATCGAATTGATCGATGTACGCGCCATTTGGAATACCGTGTAAACCAAACTGATTCAGTAGTTCTGGATGTTGGTCTAAGCCTTTCCAGCGCTTCTTAGGCAAGGCAATGAAAGCATCGTTGTTGGTCTCAATCGCAGTGCTTAGCGCGTTGATGCTCTGCAGAGAACCAAAGTGAGACGCTAGACCAGTAATGCTTAAATTAGATGGTTGTAGGCTTGGAGACGCTGACTCTTGAGTCGGGTTTACATGACTGGTGTCTGAATACGCTTCAAGCAGTAAGTGAGCGTTACAGCCACCGAAACCAAAGACAGAAACACCCGCACAGCGCTCTGAGTTGCCCGCTTTACTTGGCCAAGATTGAACCTGCGTTGGCAGAGTCTGTGAGCCAAATAAACCTTCTGGCGACGATAGTGGCTTATCCAAGTTAATACTTGGCGGAAGCACACCTTCTTTCATCGCAAAGATCATTTTCATGATCCCTGGCATACCCGCCGCAGTCAGCAAGTGACCGAGGTTGGACTTAGCAGAGCCAATCAATGGCGGGTTCGAACCATTCAATTTGTCAGCAAAGAAACGCTCCATTGAGGTTAACTCAACCTTGTCACCTAATGGTGTACCGGTTGCGTGACACTCAATCACTTCAATGCTGTCTGGTGATAAGTTCGAAGCCTCGTAAGCGCGTTCAAAGGCTTGGACTTGTCCTTTGCTGTTTGGGCTTAATACGAACTGGCCTCGGCCATCGTTCGACAAGCCAATACCGCTGACGACTGCGTAAATATTGTCGCCATCACGCTCTGCATCAGCTAAGCGTTTTAGGACTAAAACCCCCGCACCTTCGCCAGCAAACAGACCTTTACTGTTGCTATCAAACGGAACCGACACACCGTGATCAGGGTAAGCGTGGAAGATCGAAAAACCCATATTGATAAAGAATGGGTCAGCACCGGATACCGCGCCTGCCAACATCATGTCGGCTTTGCCTGTATTCAAGTAATCACACGCTAACTTCAATGAATACACAGAGCTTGCACATGCGGCATCTAGACTCAGTTGTACGTTACCTAAACCCAATGCATCAGCCACTAACTTAGAGGCGTTGTGTGCCGCTGCACCATTGATAGGGTTGAGGTCTTGCGCGGTTTCATTGGTTGGTAGCAATGAAAATTGGTCATTAGCTAATTTATCTTTAAATGCTTTCTCGACCACCGAGTGATAAATCGGTAGAAACAGGTCGTTTGAACGTGTGGTTGGGAACGAAAGGGCACCCATGATCACGCCTGTGCGCTCTAAAACATCGGCATTCAGATCAATGCCAGCGTCGACTAACGCCTTACGACTGGTATCCAAAGCCCATAGGAAACTTTGGTCAACACCGTTGAACGATTCTGCTGTTAAGCGGTAGCCATTGCTATCGAAATTGAAGTTTTCGATGTAACCGCCTTTGTCACAGTAAAAGCGGTCTGACTCACCTTGCACGCCCTGATAGTTTTCAGGTTTAGCTCCTAACTTTTCAGCGCTTAATGTGGTTCGAGAATCTTTTTTATCCAGCAAGTTTTGCCAAAAGTCTTTTGGCGTATCAGCTTCTGGGTATTGGTTTGCAATACCAACAATCGCGATCTTATTGCACTTTACTTGTTGTTTGTTCTGAGCCTGATACTGGTTCGATTGAGAACTCATACTAGCTCTCCTTGATGATTCACTGCGCTGCCTTGAGACACACCACTTAATTGCTTAGCGGTGGTGATCTGTTGTTTTAGCCCTTGAATAAGTGGCTCGACAGACAGTGGAATTTGATGAGTAATGAGCTGACCAATGCATTTGATGAGCGTGACAACATCGTCACCGCCTTTGGCATTGGAAGCGATTGTGCAGTACTGGTCTGCTACGTTGTCGCTACGATTGATCTTGTCGATCAATGTGCTGGTTTGACGATCGGCACCTACTTCTACAAACAGACGAGCACCTTGTTGACGCGCACTCTGGATCAACGCGGTGAAATCCAGCGTTGAACAGAAAGTGTCGGCAATCGAAAGGGCGATGCTGTCACTGTCGATATTGATTGGTGCGCCAGTCGGTAGACCTGCTGCGCTGATAAAGCGGATATGCTTTGGCAACTCGTCGAACAGTGGTTGTGTGTAAAAATCGCGTACTTGGCTATGCTGGCTTAGTGCTGGTGTGGTGTGCATTGCAGTAACACGGTTAGCGGCAATGCCACGTTTACCCAGTTTCTTGAGCAGAGCACGACATGTGCTTTCACAACCGGCCAGTACGCAAGTATCACCTTGGATGATAGCGAGATAAGCGCGCGGAAACTCTGGTAACAGTGCCTCAATCGCTTGTGCATCGCTGCGAACCACAAAGCTGTTCCATTGGATGATTTCGTCGCTGTTCAGCTGCCAATCTTGACGCACTGCTGTCAGTTCGCCAGAAATAGCCGTGGTGAAGATAGGACTGGTTTGAGTCATCTCAATCAGCGCATGCGGATTTTTCCAAACATTCAAGCTCGCCCACATCGAGGCTTCACCTTTGGAGTAACCCAAAGCGAAATCTGGCTGCACTTTGAATTCATCACACAAGAGCTGCGTTAGTAAATAACTACTGCCGACACCTGCAATGGCCAATTCACTGAGCGACATTTCTTGCGAGTTTTCTGCGTAGGTTTTGTCAGCCTGCAGCATCTCTTTCAAGTTACCTTCACGTTCTAAACGAGCAAATAACTGTGGGAAATGGTGGTGAAACTCGCGCAACATGCTGGGATAAACCGTGCCAACACCAGGGTAAACAAATGCAACGCCACCTTTGCTTTGAGGCTTCGGTGAGAAACAACTGCCCGCTGGCGTTTTGTAGTGGCTATTGTCACCCATTACTTTTGGCAACGCATTTTCTATCGCGGTGATCTCTTGTAGTGCAGCCTCAATTGAAGCCGCCTGAATCACGATGTTTGCGCCAAGGTCAACATTGTGTTGAACGCTTTGAAAGTGGCTTAGGTTTGAATGCATCAAGGTGGCGATAGCAAGTTCGCTGTCCGTTGAATCACTAACGCATTTTAGCTCTTCTCTTAACGAGGTTAGCTGAGAAACCAATTCAGTTTGCTCGCAGCCAAAAACCACAAACATCAAACGTTCGCTGGATAGCAAGGGTTTTGGTTCGTGCAAACCGGTCGCTTGAGTCAATATCAGGCTGGTGGCTTTTGGGCTATCGTCACTGAAAGTTAACGCAGCAACACGTGCTTTGTTTGGCTCAGTGAACCAGTAATGGTTAGGTAATGAATGGCTCGGTAATGAACGGCTCGATATCGCATTAACTATATTCAACAATTCATCAAACTGCTGCGAAGCCGATAAGTCAGAGTGTTGTTGTTGATGACTTAAATCTGAAGCGGGGCGGCGTGCAATATCCAGAGCTAGCTGAATGCTATTTCCGGTAGCTGTATCTACAAAGCTCGCCAAATTCGCGTGTGGGTGAATCTTATTCTGAGCAGCATTCAGCGCACTTAACATCAACAATGATGGTGAGTGATGATCCAAACAGAGCTTAACGACATTACCTTGATTGACTGTCTCGATGGCGTGAGCAAGTGCTTGATTAAAATTGCCATCAACCACAACAGTTATCATCTCTGGGAACGAGGGAAATAAGTCGGCAGAAAGCTCAGCCGCGTTTGCTGGCTGAGCTAAAAGAGCGATGCGCAATGGCATCGCTTTATTAGTAGGAACAGTCACTATGACAATTGCTCCTTTTCTGGGTTCTTAGTAGTCTCTTTCTTCGACACTGCTGAGCTAGACTTCGGCAAAAATGCGTCGTTTAAGCTTTTGCTGATGGTGACTTTTGCACCTTTCATTACCGCGCTTAAACGACCATCTTGGTGGTAAAGCGAGATATCAGCTTGAAGCGAACGAGTCGTACTTTTTATCACGCTCAGATCTAGCCAACCTTGGTCACCATCGTGCATCGGTGCGTAACAAATAAACTCACCGATTGCAGACGGTAGGCTTGCCGCGCCGTATTTCAATCGAGCCCATACCAACATGGCTTGCAATAGATAATCTTCAGCAAATGGCTGGCTATCACCAAAACCTTGCTTCGGAATAAATGATCCGCAGTCGCTGTTTTCAATCTGAGGTAGTTGGCACTGAGCCAATAAACCTAAGTCGTCAAAGCATTCGACTGAGGTAATACCTTGCAATCTTGGTCCATGAAACAGAGTGCCGTCACTGTATAGAGCTTGTGCCGTTGTTACAGGAGCTGAAGTGTTGGCTTCAAAGCGCTTTGTCGACGCTTGTTGAACATCTTCAGAAACTTGCACAGAGGCAACTTGCAACTGAGCTTGATACTGTGGTCGTCCTTGGCAACTGATCACTGCTTTTAGCTGACCTTTTGATTTAGCATCAGAGGAAAGAACCAGTCTTAGCTCTTGCACTTCATCAGTATCAAAAATCACACCTTTCAGCAGTTTGTAGTTGTGAACGCTAACGTTCACCCCTAACAGTTGCTCAGCGATTTCACGCATCCATTGGATGGCACACACTGTCGGTAACACTGGGTTACCGGCAATACAGTGATCTTGAATGAAAGGCAATGCCTTAGGATCAAGATGACGTGTCACAGTAATGCTTGTATTCAGCGGACTCTCTGCAAGATGCACAGACTCCGCATTAAGCTTTTTTACAGCAGCTTCCTTGTTGTCAGAACCTTGCATGCTCGTGCCAACCAGCAGTTGAATGCCAGTTTCGTTCAGTAGTTGAGAGCTAAATAGCTCTGCACCCGCTTGAAGAGGAATTACGTACACACCGCGCTCTGTAAACATACGCTTCAGCGCTGCGTTTACCATGCCGCCGTCCCACGGTCCCCAGTTGAAGCTCATCACTTTCGCTTGAGGGTTACGCGCAGACAGTTGCAGAGCCGCTTTGTTTAGGATCTCGTTAGACATCGAGTAGTCGCTTTGGCCTGTGTTTCCGTAGAAACCCGCTGCCGAAGAGAACATCGCAATCAGTTTTAGCTTGCTGCTATCAAGACCACCAAGAACGGCTTCTAATCCGCCTACTTTCGTGCCGTAAACCATGTTTAGTTCATCAAGCGTTTTGTCTTGAATGTGTTTGTCAGCCAGTACACCTGCGCCGTGGATAAGACCCGTGATGCCTTCGAAGTTTGCCAGCGTTTTCGCTACTGACTCATTGTTCGATACATCTAAGCTTAGGTATTCAGCGCTCGCGCCAATCTCGTTGAAAGCGGCAAGTGCTGCGTTGATTTCAAGGCTGCTCAATACCGGTTTTAGCAGAGTATCAACTTTCTTTGGCGTTGGTTTGTCACCTGTTGCTTGTAGGTGAGCGATAGCCGCTGGTTTTAGCTCTTTCTCTTGCTTGCCTTGCGCCCACTGAGGTAGCTCAGCTGAAGTAATATGCTTACTACGACCGGCAAGAATGAAGTGAGACTTACATTGCTTAGCAAGCGTCAGTGCACATTCAAACGTCACACCTTTAGCGCCACCAGTTACCAGAACTTTATCGCTCTTGCTGAGTTGAGCGCCTGTGTTCTTCGTTTGTGCAGCACCTGGTGTTGCCGCAATCAGTGTTGCACGACCAGATTCACCGTTTTCCGCATGGCTAAGGCCGATTTCAACCGTGTTGGTATCGACATCGAACAGTTCGCCTGTGATAGCTTCAGCTAGGTGACGAGCATCAATAGAAGCGTCAGCATCCAATGCACGGCAGAATACGTTTGACCATTCATGGCTCAGTGTCTTCGTTAGACCAGACAACGCGGCTTGGTTAAGTTCTGCATTCGCTAATTGCTTAGTATCTAGGTAACCAAAGCCACCATCGATACGGCTTAGTGTGAAGAACACGCTGCGACCAGAAACGGTATTCAGCTGACCATTTAGGTGCTTGGCGAACAAGAACGCAGTGGTTAGCGAAGCTCTTGAATCTGCATTCAAGTTAACCGCTTGCTCGTTGCTTTGTTTTGCATCAACGATAGCTTGTAGGTGAATGAAGCCTGCAATCACTTTGTTCGATGTTTTAAGGTCTGCTTCGATGTCGTTAATAACCGCAGTGACACCAGCATCATCGACGCTGTTGAGTGTGTAGCTTGCGATTTCACTGTTTAAAGGTGACGCGGCAGAAAGAGCACTACGCACTACAGCCACTTGAATGCCGTTAGCGGTCAACTTTTCTGCTAGAACACCGGCGTTGTGACCATCATCTGTGATCACGACACAAGCGTCTTTTGAGAAACAATCGACGAGTTTATCTGCCGCTGGTAGCTTTTTTAGCGCTACCTCATTGTGTGGAGGAAGTTCCGCTGTCGCTGTTTCTGCGATAGGCGTTACTGATTCAGCTTTTGGAGTTGCTGCGGGTGCAGCCGCGGATAGCTTGCTTTGCATGTAGGTAACGATTTCACCAAGCGTACGACACTCAGCTAGGTCTTCAGGGTTTAGCTCTGGCAGCGTTGGTAGCTGGTCTTGAACCGTACCCAGGATCTCGACGCGTTTAATCGAATCGATACCAAGGTCTGCTTCCATGTCCATCGCTAGGTCGAGCATTTCTGCTGGGTAGCCAGTTTTATCGGCAACCACTTCCATCATTGTTGATTGAACATGAGCAGGATTTAGGTCATTGCTCGTGCTTTCTACAATTGCCTCTACTTCTGCAGCAGGAGCTACTGTCGCTGCTTCCGAACTAGGAGCTAACTTGCTATTCATGTAGTCAACGATTTCGCCAAGAGTACGACACTCAGCGAGATCTTCAGGGTTCAGCTCTGGCAATGTTGGTAGCTGGTCTTGAACCGTACCAAGGATCTCAACACGTTTGATTGAGTCGATGCCAAGGTCTGCTTCCATGTCCATTGCTAGGTCTAGCATTTCTGTTGGGTAGCCCGTTTTCTCCGCTACTACGCTCAACATTGTGCTTTGAACTTGTTCTGCGTTTAAACCGTTTGATACTGCTGGCGCAGATGCTTGAGCTGCTACTGGAGCAGAAGCCGGAAGCTTACTGTTCATGTAGTCGACTATCTCGCCTAGAGTACGACACTCAGCGAGGTCTTCAGGGTTCAGTTCTGGAAGAGTCGGTAGCTCGTCTTGAACTGTACCTAGAATTTCAACACGCTTGATTGAGTCGATACCAAGGTCAGCTTCCATGTCCATTGCTAGGTCTAGCATTTCAGTCGGGTAGCCCGTCTTCTCTGCGACTACTTCTAACATGGTTTTTTGAACGACAGCCGCATCTAGTCCGTTGTTAGCTGCTGGCGCCACTACTTCCGTTTGTGCTGCAACTGGTGCAGAAGTCGGAAGTTTACTGTTCATGTAGTCAACAATTTCGCCAAGAGTACGACACTCAGCTAAGTCTTCAGGGTTTAGCTCTGGAAGAGTCGGCAGTTCATCTTGAACCGTACCAAGAATCTCAACACGCTTGATTGAATCGATACCAAGGTCTGCTTCCATATCCATTTCTAGATCAAGCATTTCCGTTGGGTAACCTGTCTTCTCAGCAACCACTTCTAACATGGTTTGTTGAACGACTTTCGCATCAAGACCGTTAACTGCTTGAACAGGAGCGGTTGCGTTTGGCTGTGCGGCAACAGGCGCTGATGCTGGCATCTTGCTGTTCATGTAAGTAACGATTTCACCAAGAGTACGACACTCAGCCAAATCTTCAGGATTCAGCTCAGGTAGGTTTGGCATTTCGTCTTGAACGGTACCAAGGATCTCTACGCGCTTGATTGAGTCGATACCAAGGTCTGCTTCCATGTCCATTTCTAGATCAAGCATCTCCGTTGGGTAACCCGTTTTCTCGGCAACGACTTCTAGCATCACTTTTTCAGCGTCGGCTGTTTGTACTGCTACTGGTGCAGCCACAGGAGCTGGTTGCGCTTTAACTGGCACAGGTTGAGCTGCAACAGGCGCTGCCGCTTGAGCCGCTACTTGTGGTGCAGGAACGGCTTTCTGTACTGGCGTAACTTGAACAGACTGAGCTTGAACTGGCGCGGCTTGTACAGGAGTCGCTTGTACTTGAGCTACAGGCTGTTGGACGGTAGCTGCTGGAGTCGTTGGAGTAGCTGTAGCTTGAATCACTGGCTGAACATTTACTGGCGCAACGAAGGTTTGTTGTGCCGTTTGTGCTGAACCTTGCGTTAGCATATTAAGTGCTGAGTTGTTGCTGTGCGCTTGCATTTCTAGGTAATGAGCGTGCGCTTTTAGCGTTTCAGCTTGGTGCTGGTGGAACATTTCCATAGAACGTTGCAGGTTCTCAGGAATTGCTACGCCTGCTGTTGCCATTTTCGCTTGCTCAGACATTAAGGTGTTGAACGTGTCACCGTATTGCTGAGGAATCGCCAAGAATTGCTGATGTACTTCTGCTGCTTGTTGTTGAGCATTGAAGAACGACTGCAATGAAGACTCATCTACCGTTACTTGAGCTGTTGGCTGACTAGTCGCTGGGGCTGTTTGAACCACTTGAGGCTGCTGAGCTGTTGTTGCTACTTGTGCGCTTGGTGCTGGAGCAGCTGACTGTTGTACATTTGAAGCTTGAGGAGCAGCCACAGGTACTTCAACGATTTCTGTTTTAATCACTTCTTTTTCCACGATTTTCTCGACTTCAACTTTCACTTCAACAATCTCAGTCTTTTCGGTGACGTTGCCCGAAGCCAATGATTGATCCATTTTCTTACGAGTAGCAGGGCTGATGTAGTTGGTTGCATTCAGCTTGATGTTCATTGGTGATGCCTTCGCAGGTTCAGCAATGTCAGCTTGGTAAGGGTCAATGTTGTCTAATGAAATACCTGCCACGCACAGTTGAACCGCAGCTAAGCGAAGCTGTTGGTCACTGTCGCCTTTAGGGCTTGGGTTGATGCTGATTGCGTAAAGCTCTTCGTTCTTATCAGCCAATGTTTTCTCAACCAGCTTTTGAAGAATGTTTTTCGGACCGAACTCAACGAATACGCGCGCGCCTGCTTCATACATCGCTTCAATTTGCTCGCTGAAACGAACCGATTGCAGCATGTGTTGCTTGAACGCTTTCTTGATCGCTTTAGCGTCTTTGCTGTGCAGTTTGCCCGTTGCGTTCGAGTAAAGCGGCAGCGTTGGAGCGCTGAATGAAGCTTTATCAATTGCAGAAGCAAATGGTTTTTGAGCGTGAGCAACAAGCGGTGTGTGGAAAGCACCAGACACTGGCAGAGCAATCGCTTTGAAGCCTTGTTCTGTTAGCGCTTGTGCTGCTTGTTGAACCGTTGCAGTTGGACCTGCAATAACCAGTTGAGTCGGAGCGTTGTAGTTGGCAATGCTCACGCCTTCGAATTGGCTGATGCAGCTTTCAACGGCTGGAAGTTTGTCTGCGTCTAGGATGACCGCAAACATCGTACCGCTGTCACCTTGTTCTGGTGTTGCAGCCATCGCATCGCCACGAGCGAAAGCTAGCTGGTAGTAATCGTCTTGCGAGATAACACCCGATGCACATAGTGCGCTTAGCTCACCAAAGCTGTGGCCTGCGACCATGTCTGCTTTGAAGCCAGCTTGAGTCATGATGTCGAACTGACCCATAGACACAGTACCAATCGCACTTTGCGCATTGGCCGTGTTGGTTAACACCGCTTCTTGAGCTTTGGTTGCTTCTGGTGTGAAAGTTGGAATTGGGAACAGAATTTGCGACAGAGCCGTTTTCTTGTGTTGACCAAATACCTGATCCGCTTGAGCAAGCTGTTGGCGCATTTCAGGGTAATGACAAGCAAGCTCGCGACCCATGTTTAGGTATTGCGAACCTTGACCAGCAAATAATGCAGCCACTTTACCAGCACCGTTTTCAGCAATCAGTGCCGACTCACGGTAGCTAGTACCGTTTGGCATCTGCCAATGTGTTTTGGTTTGGCTCTCAAGCATAGAAACCGCTTGAGTCAGTTGCGCTTGAAGGTCTGCTTGGTCAGTTACAACTAAACCAAGACGAGCGTGCTTAGCGTCTACTTCGCGTAGAGCGTGCTGCTCAGCAAGCGCTTCTAGTTTGAATGCGGCATCTGCAACTTGAGTTGAAACCTGCTTGAGCTCATTGATCAGTGCTTGACGAGATTCCGCGCTGAATAACAGAGTTTGCGGTACTTGGCGTTGACGGTATTTGTCACCGCGAGCGTGTTCTGGCGTGTACTCTTCTAATACAACGTGGAAGTTAGTGCCACCAAAACCAAATGAGCTGATACCTGCACGGCGTGGTGTGCCGTCGACACGTTTCATCCAAGGACGCGTTTGTGTATTTAGGTAGAACGGTGAGTTCTCGATATCCAACTTAGGATTCGGAGCCGATACGTTAATCGTTGGCGGCAGTACTTTGTGGTGCAGTGCTAATGCAGCTTTGATTAAACCGGCAGTACCCGCGGTTGATTTAGTGTGACCAATTTGAGATTTCACAGAGCCTAACGCAATGTGTTGCTTCTCTTCATTGTTCTCACTGAATACCGAGTTTAAGCCACCAAATTCAGCCACATCGCCCGCTGCAGTACCTGTACCGTGCGCTTCTAAAAGGCCAAGTGTGTGCGGTGCGAAACCAGCATCATCGTAAGCACGTTTTAGTGCTTTTGCTTGTCCTTCAGGGCGAGGTGCGTAAATACTCTTGAACTTACCATCCGAAGAAGAACCGACACCTTTTATCACTGAGTAGATTCTGTCGCCGTCGCGCTCTGCATCTTCAAGACGTTTAAGAGCAACCATGCCGATGCCTTCACCAATCATCATGCCTTTTGAGTCGATGTCGAAAGGTTGAATGGTTTCATTGGTGGTAAACGCAGGTGTTTTAGAGAAGCTCATGTACATGGTTGGTGAGTTATCAGTACACACACCACCTGTGATCATCATTTCACTGCGGCCTTCAACCAGCTCACTTAGAGCCATACGCATTGCGGCTAGAGAGCCTGCACACGCAGCATCTACTACACAGTTGATGCCACCAAGGTCAAAGCGGTTAGCAATACGACCTGAAATTACGTTACCCAATGAACCAGGGAATGAGTTCTCTTCCCAGTGGATGTATTGGTCTTGGAATTTTTTGATCAGCATTTCGCTGTCGTCGTCGCTGATACCACTGCTCTTGAAGACTTTTTTCAAAACAGGGTATTGTAGACGAGCATTTAGGCTTTGAGCGATCTTTTGACCACCACCAACACCGAGCGTGATACCGATCTTATCGCGATCGTAGCCTTCAGTCAGCTTGGCATCTTCAAGTACTTCTTTTGCAACGATCAAAGAAAGCAGCTGTGAAGTATCAGTCAGTTCTAGGATATTTGGCGGAAGACCGAACTCCATAGGGTTGAAGTCTACTTCTGGGATGAAACCACCGCGCTTACAGTAAGACTTGTCTGGCGTAGTACGATCTGAATCGTAGTAATCTTCTGGACGCCAGTGCGTATCTGGTACTTCAGTAATCGCATCGATCTTTTCGCTGATAAGATCCCAAAATTTATTCAGGTAGCGAGAGTTTGCAAACATGCTCGCCATACCAACGATAGCGACAGGCATATCTTTAAGGCGTTTATTCAGTCGAGAATCGTCGACTGATTCCGGTGTATTTGTCTCGGGTTGGCTCATTATGAGTCTCCACTAGAAATCACAGAAAGTGATGTCGTGTTTTGAGGCTGCGCTTTTAAAGCTATAGAAAGAAAATCTGAAACAGACTTAGGGAAGCGCAGCTGAAAATTCAGGTTGCTGAGTGGCGGCAACCAGATAGAAATTAGGCTTTCGAAGTGCGTTGACTTACGAGAGTAGGGGAGGTGTTTCATGCGCGACGGTGGCATTCAAATGTTGAGGCGATGTCCATTAAAATCCTGTTCAAAGTCTGACTAAACGACAAGTCGGTATCCGCAAAGAAAACGTGTGAATTTGTTTAATGGTTGAGCAGGCTACCCGAGGTGAGTGGTCGATACAATGCTCCCAGAGGCCACTATGATCTGTTCAGACCAGATGAATTTGGCATGGTTTTGATTTTTGTATTTTTAATTTAATTAACTTATTGATAATTAATGGGTATGGGTTGTTTTTTAGTGTTTTTACTCTATATTTCGACTTGGTGAGATCTATGTCATATTTTTGTAAGTAACATTTAATGGATGCCTCTTGTGTAAGGCTAAGTGTGATCTGTGTTTTAATTTGTTATTATTTGAAAAATTAGTTTTAAGTCCTCATATGAAGGGGGTTTCCCTCCCGTATTCTCTAGGTTCCACTTAATTTATAGGTGAGTTAAATTTGTTCGATTGGGTTGTTCCAATCGTGTTTTGAAGAGTGATTTATAGAAGTGAGTTCGAGTTAAATGAAAACTCCCGTTGTTGATTTGTGGCTATGTTCTCTGAGTAATTTAAATGACCAGCCAAACAATGTATCGCAGCTCAAAAAGAGACTGACAGCCGATGAGATTGCCAAAGTTGAGCGTTATCGAATGCCCTCATCTCAGATTCAAGCTTTGTATGTACGAAATTATCTGAGAAAGGTGCTGTCTAGCTATTCTGATTTGATGCCTGAAGCGTGGCGCTTTGAATATGGTGAGAAAGGGAAGCCGAGATTAATAGAGAAACAACAAATAGAAACCGGCCTGAATTTCAATATCAGTCATAGCAAAGAACATTTGTTGATTGCAGTTTGCCAGAGAAAAGGGAAGCAAGTTCAATTGGGTGTTGATATTGAACACGCAAGAAGTTCGACCAATATCGACTCGATCATGAAGCACTACTTTTCAGATAAAGAATTGGCGGATTTACTTGAGCTCAGCAAAGAAGAACACAGAGAGCGTTTTTTCGATCTGTGGGCGTTGAAAGAGTCGTACATCAAAGCGACGGGGAAGGGGCTAGCCACATCGTTGCGAAGCTTTTCGTTCGATTTCTCCAATCTGACGGAGCAAACATTGCCAATTCACGCTTCGGATTTTCAACCAAACTTGCAGGATGAAATTAGATTGTATCGCGAAATCAGGCTAGATAGCGGGATTGGGTTGGATTTGGATTCTTATCAACAAGACGATATTTCTACAGATTGGCAATGTTGCTTGGGTCGATTAGATGACCAGTATCGTTTCGCCGTGACTCTTGGTGGGAATTTGCTACCCATGCAGATAGAGATGAGAACCTTTTCGTCGTCTCATCTCCTTTAAGCGAGTTTGGTGAGGTGAGGTAAGATGAGGTTAACTCGTTTCGCCAAGCATCGCTTTTAAGACTTCAGCAGGCACTGGCTGAAGTTGTTTGTCTTTATCTAAACAGACCATTTCGATATCACCAATCACTGCGGGTTTGGTTGCATCTTTACGCCACACTTCTTGTCGCCATAGCGTTTTGTATTTGCCATCGAGTTCAAAAGAGGTTCGGATGTCGCAGATCTCAGCGAACTCAACCCCATCTTGAAAAGTCATGTTGGCTTTATATACCGCAAAACCTAATCCATGTTCATTCCACAATGTTGCCAGTTTATCGCTACCCAAGACATGTTCGCGTGCACGCTCAAAGTACTTTAGAAAGTTAGGGTGATAAACCACACCTGAGTGATCGGTATCTTCATAGTAAATTTGTACTGGGTGATGGTAGATCTGGCTCATTGATATCAACTCTTATTAAGTAGCGTTGTAGTAAATCTGACTAAGTTGTGCAGCACTCTACAGGATAGGTCGAAATTACTTCAAGGTATCATCGGCAATCGAGCTTTTGGTCAGACCTCATTTATCACTGATGCTTTGGTCAGCTTCCACCCATTTACAAATATTCTATGTGTCACTTTCCACCCATTGATTTTTGCAGCGAGTTAGTGACTGCTGCAGGCAGATATCATGAAGCCTTACGGTTAAAGGGTTGTTAATGATTTGTGTCAATGTGGCGCGTTAATTGCTTTAGTGAAAGCACGCAGTTCCCATTGAAGGGCTGCTTTGTTTACTAAGGAGAATAATAATGTTTAAGCCTCTTACCCTGCTGTCTGTATCTGCTCTGGCGCTCACAAGTTTTAATGCTGCTGCAAACTGTGACCCAGGTGAAATCGTGATTAAATTCAGTCATGTAACCAATACCGATAAGCACCCGAAAGGCATTGCCGCTTCTTTACTGGAAGAGCGAGTAAACACGGAAATGAATGGCAAAGCTTGTATGCAAGTTTTCCCTAACTCAACACTCTACGATGATAATAAAGTACTGGAAGCCCTGTTAAATGGTGATGTTCAAATGGCGGCTCCTTCGCTGTCTAAATTTGAGAAGTTCACTAAGAAATACCGCATTTTTGACCTTCCTTTCCTATTTGAAGACGTAGAAGCCGTTGACCGTTTCCAAAACTCAGAATCTGGCGAAAAACTGAAGAATGCGATGAAGCGTCGTGGCCTTCAAGGTCTAGCGTTTTGGCACAATGGCATGAAACAGATGTCGGCGAATAAGCCTCTTATCAACCCTGAAGACGCGGAAGGGTTGAAATTCCGTGTTCAAGCATCAGACGTATTGGTGGCTCAGTTTGAACAACTAGGCGCTAACCCACAGAAGATGTCTTTCAAAGAAGTTTATGGTGGCCTGCAAACTAAGGTTATCGATGGTCAAGAGAACACATGGTCAAACATCTACGGTAAGAAGTTCTTTGAAGTACAAGACGGCGTAACTGAAACCAATCACGGTATCTTGGATTACCTAGTGGTAACGTCAAACGACTTCTGGAAAGACCTACCTGAAGATGTACGTACACAGCTTGGCACTATCGTTCAAGAAGTCTCTGAAACACGTAATGCAGAATCTTCAAAAGTTAACCTAGCGAACAAAAATAACATCATCGAAGCCGGTGGTGAGGTTCGTACACTTACGCCTGAACAGCGTGAAGCATGGGTAGCTGCACTTCAACCAGTATGGAAGAAGTTTGAAAAAGACATCGGTTCAGACCTTATCGATGCAGCGTTAGCTTCAAACCAATAACACCGCTAAGGGAGTGGCGTGCATTTCGCCACTCCTTATTAAAATAACTATAAGCGGAGTCAATTATGGATAATCCTCAAATGGAACAACCAAATTCTAGCGAATCAGCACTGGAAACCTCTCTTTTTTCCAAAGTCGGAAGAGTTACGGATGTGATTGAAGAGTCATTAATCGCATTTTTCCTTGGCGCAATGACGCTACTTACTTTTGCTAATGTGGTATTCAGATACGCATTCAATGGCAATATCTTGTGGGCACTAGAACTGACTGTGTTCATGTTCGCTTGGATGGTGTTAGTGGGCGCATCTTATGGCGTTAAAAAACACTTCCACATTGGCGTTGATGTGATCATTAACCTTGCCCCAGAAAAGCTGCGTAAAGTGTATGCGTTAATCGCCGTCACAAGCTGCTTAGCATTCTCAATCTTACTTCTTATCGGTTCTTGGAATTACTGGTACCCGTTCGCGACTGAGCGCGCTTGGTACGAGACCGATGATATTCCAATGCCCGAGATGCTTCAGTTTCTTGCTGACTGGCTGAATGAAGGCGAGCGATACGAGAAACTGCCACGTTTTATTCCTTATATGGCGCTGCCGATTGGTATGGCAATGCTGACGTTCCGATTCATCCAAATCGCTTATCAAGTGGCGACGGGCAAGCTTGACCGCATGATTGCAGGCCATGAAGCCGAAGAAGAGCTGGATGCATTGAAAGCTGATGTGTTAGCGGGTTCTGATGAAGACGCGACAGCGGTATTGGATTCGACTAAGCAAAACAAGGCGAACGAGTCGGGTACAAAATCTAACGGTAAGGAAGACTAATCATGGCAATGTTATTTCTATTTTTAATGGTAATTGCTTTCATGTTGGTCGGTGTACCAATTGCGATTTCCCTTGGTTTATCGAGCGTCATATTCTTATTGATGCATTCAGATGCGTCATTAGCTTCAGTCGCACAAACGTTGTTCAACGCATTTGCAGGCCACTACACACTCTTAGCGATCCCTTTCTTTATCTTGGCCTCCAGCTTCATGTCAACCGGTGGTGTGGCGAAACGTATTATCCGTTTTGCTATCGCAATGGTCGGCTGGTTCCGCGGCGGTTTAGCGATGGCGTCGGTTGTGGCATGTATGATGTTCGCAGCGTTATCTGGTTCGTCTCCAGCAACGGTAGTAGCAATCGGTAGCATTGTTATCGCTGGTATGATCAAAAACGGCTACACAAAAGAATTCGCGGCAGGGGTTATCTGTAATGCGGGTACTTTGGGTATCTTGATTCCACCATCCATCGTTATGGTTGTTTACGCTGCGGCGACGGATGTATCTGTAGGTCGTATGTTCCTCGGTGGCGTGATTCCTGGTCTGTTGGCGGGTGTGATGTTGATGATTGCTATCTACATTGCAGCACGTATTAAGAAGATTCCTGCACAGCCGTTTGTGGGCTGGGGTGAGATGTTCGCAGCAGCAAAAGACGCAAGTTGGGGTCTGCTACTGATTGTCATCATTTTGGGTGGTATCTACGGCGGTATCTTTACACCGACGGAAGCGGCAGCTGTTGCAGCGGTATACGCGTTCTTTATTGCCAACTTTATCTATAAAGATATGGGGCCTTTCGCTGACAAGAAGAATACAAAGCCTGCTTTGGTTAAAGTGTTCCAAACCTTCTTCCACAAAGATACCAAAGACACGCTCTATGATGCAGGTAAGTTGACGATCATGCTGCTATTTATCATAGCTAATGCTCTGATTCTTAAGCATGTACTGACAGAAGAACGTATTCCTCAGATGATCACGGAATCTATGTTGTCTGCAGGTTTAGGTCCGATCACCTTCTTAATTGTGGTGAACGTTCTACTCTTGATTGGTGGGCAGTTCATGGAGCCATCAGGCTTGCTGATCATCGTTGCGCCATTGGTATTCCCAATTGCAATTGCACTGGGCATCGACCCAATTCACCTAGGTATCATGATGGTGGTGAACATGGAGATAGGGATGATAACGCCGCCTGTTGGGCTCAATTTGTTTGTGACCGCCGGGGTCGCGAAGATGTCGATGATGAACGTGGTAAAAGCAGCGTTGCCATGGGTTGGCGTGATGTTCTTGTTCTTGATTATCGTAACTTACGTACCTTGGGTATCAACATGGTTACCGACCACCTTGATGGGGCCAGAGATCATCACTAAGTAGGTAGTGAAGTAACAACGAAGTGATGAGGAGGGTTAAACCTCCTCATCGATAATCTTGCCATATCTAGAACCTAAATCAATCTGCTCATACAGCGCTCTTTTTGCCTCTAATTCTGGCGTGTATATACCCAGTTAACTTGAAGATGCGCAGTTGAGCACCTGAAAATTATCATTTA
>NZ_JBGOOU010000013.1:0-122256 GCF_041439815.1 Vibrio sp. 1F279
ATGATCTTATTCTTCGTGCCGGTTAATTAGAATGCGGGGTTCATGACGCGCTTACTTCCCTTATGGAAGGGTTCTACTGTATAATGCGCGCCTTATTTTTTATATTTGCCCAAAAAACGTTCTCATTGAGACGCATATTAATAATGGCGAATATTATGCTTTATTTTCAGTATTCGAGGTTATCTATGAACTTTTCAGCTAAAACAGTCGTCGTTATTGCTATTGGCGCGGCACTGTACGGCATTGGTGGTTTACCTATGTTTGGTGTCCCAGTGTTTGCTAACACGACATTGAAACCAGCAATGGCAGTCCTAGCACTGTTTTCTGTTTTGTTTGGCCCTATTGTTGGCTTCTTGGTTGGCTTTATCGGTCACTGGGTAACGGATTTGTTCGCAGGTTGGGGGGTATGGTTAACTTGGGTATTAGGCTCAGGTATTGTCGGTATGGTTATCGGCTTATTCCCAATGATGACTAAGAATCGCCTTCAACAAGGTGAACTACCAATGAAAGATTTTGCACTGTTCGTGGTACTTGCCCTTGCGGGTAACGTTGTGGGTTATGGTAGCTCTGCGTTCCTAGATACCATCCTATACGCAGAACCGTTTACTAAAGTCTTCACTCAACTGTCTATCATCGCTGCGGGCAACACTATTCTTATCGCAGTGGTAGGCTTCCTGATCCTAAAATCAGTCGCTAAACGTAACAAACAAAGCCGTAACCTGACCGAGGCATAAACGCTAATGACTATAGCATTTTCGAACTTCTCTTTTAGATATGAGTCGCTGGATAAACCGACGCTAAAAAATATCAATCTAAGGATAGAGAAAGGAGAGAAAATCGTCATTATTGGACCAAGTGGTAGTGGTAAATCTACGCTAGGTCAGTGTCTCAATGGTCTGATACCTCATGCAATTAAAGGTGAGGTCTCTGGTTCTTTAGAGATCAACGGCAAGAATGTCTCTGAGTTTTCAATGCACGACTATACCGAGCAAGTAGGCACAGTATTGCAAGATACTGACAGCCAATTTGTGGGGTTAAGTATCGGTGAAGATATTGCGTTCGCATTAGAAAACCAGTTGATGTCGAACATTGATATGTACCCGTTAGTTAAATCGACTGCAAAAATGGTCGACCTAGCGGATATGCTTGATCGCTCTCCTCATGACCTTTCAGGTGGTCAAAAACAGCGAGTATCATTAGCAGGTATTTTAGTCGATGATGTCGATATCTTGCTGTTTGATGAGCCTTTAGCAAGCCTTGACCCTAAAACGGGCAAAGCAACGATTGAGATCATCGACCAACTTCATAAAGAAACCAACAAGACTATCGTGATTATCGAGCATCGCCTTGAGGATGTTCTGCATCGCGATATCGATCGTGTGATCTTAATGGAGCGCGGTGAAATAGTCGCGGATATGACTCCGGATGACATCTTAGCGTCCAAGTTACTTGAGACGCACGGTATTCGTGAACCTCTCTACTTATCTGCACTTAAAGCAGCGAAAGCCCCTCTGACTAACGAAGATAAACTTTCAAACCTCAAAGCTTTGGATTACAAAAGATTCCGCCCAGCAGTTCAAGCTTGGTTTGCTGAGCGCCCAGCACCGGTAGCAGAGAAACAGTACCAGCCTTTGCTCGAAGTTCATGGCTTAACTTATTCTTACGACGGTGAAAAAAATGCACTCGAAGATGTGAGTTTCAAAATTGGTAAGGGCGAGTTTGTCTCGATTTTGGGCAAGAACGGTTCGGGTAAATCCACTATCACCAAACTCATCATGGGTGTAATAGATGCTGATTCAGGTTCTTCCTATCTAAATGGTCAAGACTTATCTGAACTTTCCATCTTTGAAAGAAGCCAAAAAGTCGGCGTGGTCATGCAAAACCCGAATCATATGATCTCACATCATATGATTTTTGATGAGATTGCTTTTGGTCTTCGTAACCGCGGTATGGCAGAACAGCTGATCACAGAAAAAGTAGAGAACGTTCTTGAGCTTTGCGGGTTAAGTAAGTTCCGCCACTGGCCCATTGAAGCTCTGAGCTATGGTCAGAAAAAGCGTGTAACGATCGCGTCTATCTTAGTGTTGGTGCCTGAACTCCTCATATTAGATGAGCCAACAGCAGGCCAAGACTACCGTAACTACACATCGATGCTGGCATTCATCCAAAAGCTTAACCGAGATTTGGGCATTACTGTTGTGATCATCTCACACGACATGCACTTGGTTCTAGAATACACCACACGTTCGATCGTAATCGCAGACAGTAAGTTAATTGCTAATGCAGCCATGACGGAAGTGTTTAGTCAGCCATCGCTTTTAGAACATGCGAACCTTTGTACTACCAGCATTTATGAACTTGCGACTATGATGAAAATCGACGACACCAACGCTTTTATGCAGTACTTCATCGACGACGAGAGAAGCTCGCTATGAATGCATCAAAAGTAAAATTTGGCATCAATTACATTGATACTAAATCACCGTTACACGCACTGAACGGCATCACTAAATTTGTACTTTTTCTTGCTTGGGTCACTGTGGTTTTAACTACGTTCGATCTGAGATTGATTGCGTTGCTTATTGTGACTGGTTTATTCCTGCTAAAGCTTACCAATGTGCCTGTGCGCGTTTATAAGCCTTTGTTATTGGGAACGGTGAGTGTATTAAGCCTAAATGCTTTGTTCATGTATCTGCTTGCTCCACAGCAAGGTACAGAGCTCATCGGCAGCGAGACTCTATTGCTGACACTGCCGGGTAACTACTCGTTGAGCCAAGAGACTCTGTTTTATTTAATCACTGTCACGCTCAAATACATGAGCATGTTCCCGATAGCGTTAATATTCGTCTTTACCACGCACCCGACCGAGTTTGCCGCAAGCCTCAACCGTATTGGCGTTCCATACAAAATCGCCTATGCGGTCAGCTTAACACTGCGTTATTTACCTGAAGTTAAAAAAGACTTCATCAATATCATGCATGCTCAACAGGCTCGTGGCGTTGAACTATCGAAGAAAGCACCTTTACTCACTCGCATCAAAAACGTAGCTAAGGTTCTAGGTCCGCTCATTTTTTCTAGCTTAGACCGTGCAGACGAGATTTCAAACGCAATGACGTTACGAGGTTTTGGCAGACATAAGTCACGGACTTGGTATAGCTATGCGCCTTTGAAACGTATCGATTATGTTTGGCTAATGGTTATCGCCTTTATCGTTGTGTTAGCGATCGTAAAGCGTGTTTTAGAACCACAATTATTCTGGTATCCATTTTAGGTTTTTCATTGAAAGCGTCGCTTAAATAACGTGCTGTATAATGTTCTACTTAACGAAATTCAAGCCGTTTTAGAGTGAAAATCGAAACAAAAAAAGGGAGCCTCAGGGCTCCCTTTGTCGTCTTTGTGATCACTTACTTACTGTGATTGTTATTAGTTTAATTTGTAAAACACCGTTGATAGTGGTGGCAAACGCAGCTCAATCGACGTGTCCAAACCTTCGCTTGCTATTGATTCAACCTGAGCAACCTGCTTCACTTCAAAACCGCTGCCTGCGTAATCAGCCGAGTCAGTATTCAGCAATAGCGAGTACTGGCCTTGGGCTGGAACACCTAAGCGGAAACGCTCATGAGGAACGGGCGTAAAGTTAGAAACAACCAATACTCGTTCACCCAACTCACTAATACGTTCATGAGCTAAGATACTTGCTTCAGCAGAATCTTGTAGACGCCATTCAAAACCTTTCGGGTCGAAATCAAGATCGTGCATTGCCGCCTCAGAGCGGTATAGATTGTTCAAATCTTTCGTTAAGCGTTGAACACCTTGATGGCGTTCATATTCCAACAAGAACCACTGCAGTTGATCATCATGATTCCATTCAGCCGTTTGACCGAATTCAGCGCCCATGAAGTTCAGCTTTTTACCCGGTTGTGCATACATGTAACCCATGTAAGCGCGTAGGTTAGCCGTTTGCTGCCACTCATCACCCGGCATCTTGTTGTGGATAGAGCCTTTACCGTAAACCACCTCATCGTGAGACAGAGACAATACGTAGTTTTCGCTGTGAGCATAAACCAACGGGAAGGTAATCGTATCGTGGTGATATTTACGGTTGATTGGATCTTCTTGAATGTAAGACAAGCTATCGTGCATCCAACCCATGTTCCACTTAAAACCGAAGCCTAAACCGCCCATAAAGGTTGGTGCTGAAACACCCGGGAAAGCCGTCGATTCTTCAGCAATTGTCATCGCATTCGGGAAGTGTTTGTACACTTCTTCGTTCATCCACTTAAGGGTCGCGATGGCGTCGTAATTTTCATTGCCGCCGTCTACATTCGGAATCCATTGATCATGGCTACGCGAGTAATCGAGGTACAACATCGAAGCAACAGCATCAACACGAATGCCATCGATATGGAATTGTTCGAACCAGTACAATGCATTTGCTACTAAGAAGCGACGAACATGCTCTTTACCTAAGTCGTAAATGTACGAGTTCCAATCTTGGTGCCAACCACGGCGTGGATCTGGATCATGGAACAAAGGCGTTCCATCAAAGTTAGCTAAGCCGTGATCATCACTTGGAAAGTGTGCAGGAACCCAGTCCAGAACAACACCTAAACCGGCTTGGTGACATTGGTCGACGAAGAATTTGAAATCATCTGGAGAACCAAAACGACTTGTTGGCGCAAACAAGCCTATTGGCTGATAACCCCAAGAGCCGTAAAACGGGTGCTCTGAAACCGGCATCAACTCTACGTGTGTGTAACCCAGATCCGTTAGATATGGGATTAGCTCTGCCGCTAGCTCACGGTAGTTTAGGAATTCACCTTCAGCATTGCGCTTCCAAGAGCCGGCATGCAATTCATAGAATGAAAGTGCTTCTTTGCGCTTTTGCGTCACCGGGCGATTCTGCCATTGAGAATCTTGCCACTGGTAGCGAGCGTGATCGTAAGTCACAGATGAAAATGATGGGTACTGCTCAGAGTAGAAACCCCATGGGTCAGCTTTATGTGGCAAGCCTTCGCCATCAGGCCCTTTTAATTCAAACTTGTATTGTGCGCCTTCTTCCAGATCAGGAATAAATAAGCCCCACATACCATAATCTAGACGCTGCATTGGGTGGCGACGACCATCCCAAGCGTTGAAGTTACCCACCAAGCTAGCCGCTGTTGCATGCGGTGCGTACACCAAGAAACGCGTGCCTGAAATCGTCTGTCCATCACGCTCTAGCGTAATAAACTGAGCTCCCATGTGATGATACATATCTTTAGGTGTATGAAGATCCTCATAACTCGCGTACAGATCATGGTATTGGTATGGATCATCGATGATCTGCTCTACTCCATTCCAATCAACCGCAAGCTTGTAGTGAGTAAAACGTAAGTCTCTTTCTTGCTTAAGAATGAAACCACTTTCACCCTCTCGCGCTAACTTAATACGAGGTTCCTTTCCAACAATCAACTCGACTTTATCTGCCCCAGGAATCCACACTCGTAATGAACCTTGTTCAGAAGGTAAGTATGGCCCTAAAAACGCAAATGGGTCTGTGAAGCAAGCCTGTGATAGTTGGGTATATATTTGTTTTTGCTTTGAAATCGAACTTAGTTCCAAAACGCTTCTCCCTAACCAAACATCCAAAAAACATAATACAAAAATGCCCGCTATTAGTGCGGGCAATATAACGACGGTTTATTCTACCAGATGAGCATTCAATATTGAGTGACCGAGGTTGTAGTTTCGTACGGCGTAAGCAAAAAACCACCTCTGTTCAAGCCACTCGACTCCATTACTTAGCTGCTTTTTCTCGTACGTCAGTTAGCTTAGAGGCGATACGATTCACGCCTTCATGAGCGAAGATTTCGTCCAAGTTCATTGATAGTTTACGACGCCAGTTAGGGTACTCATCGACCGTACCAGGGATGTTAACGGGCTTATCCATTTCTAGCCAATCTTCCAACTGAACACTCAGGAGTGTTGAGCCACCAGCCGCAACGTGCAACTGAAGCGCTTCAGCAAGATAAGAATCCATCGGTACTTGACTTGCATCACGCCCAACACCTTCTGGTAGGAAGCCATGCCATGCCACTGAGTCTAAGATACCTTGCTTGCACTCCAAGCGGTTATCGAACAAAGTTTCTAGCTGTTGTGCGTCTGGGTATAAACCAATCTCTTGACCCATTTTTAAGTCATCACAGTGCCAGAAGCCGCGAAGCGTTGGCATATCGTGAGTACACAGTGCCGCCATCGATTGTGACGCGTAGTGCTTAGGAGAAATAAAACCACCGTCATTTTCTGATGTTTCGAAGAAGAATACTTTGTAAGAATGCACGCCAGCATCAGCAAGGATGTCTACGATTTCATCCGGTACCGTCCCTAAGTCTTCACCGATAACGCTGCATTGGTAACGGTGAGATTCAAGCGCCAGAATAGACAGCATGTCTTGCACTGGGTAGTAGATGTACGCACCTTTCGTTGCGTTCTCACCCTTTGGAATCCACCACAAACGCAGCAGACCTAAAACATGGTCAATACGCAATGCACCACAGTGCTTCATGTTGGCACGAAGTAGTTTGATGTAAGCGTCGTAGCTGGTTTCTTGAAGCACTTCTGGGTTTAGTGGTGGTAGACCCCAATTCTGACCCAAAGGACCAAGAATATCCGGTGGAGCACCAATGCTCGCATCCATCACTAGGTTGCCTTCATCAGCCCATGTCTCGCTGCCAGAATCTGCAACGCCTACCGCTAAATCACGGTAAAGGCCAACCGCCATGCCTTTCTCTTCAGCAAGAGACTGTGCATCGTTGATTTGGCAATCGGCTAACCATTGTAGGTACATGTAGAGATGCACTTGATCTAGGTTATCTTTGATGTATTTCTGGGTCGCAGGGCTTTCAAATGTACGGAATTTCTCTGGGAATACAGGCCAGCCCCACATACCTGAATCTTCAGCATGCAGTTCACCGTGCAGAGCATCAAACGCCGCTTGATGCATCAGGCTTTCACCGCCCTCTTCAACGAACGCTAAGAACGCTTGTGCGCGGTCGCTGTTTTTGTCTAGATGACGAGTCTTAAATTCTGCGAATAGCAGAGGTAAGATGCTCATCTTCAGCTCAGACACTTCAGTGTAATTCACCCAGTGCGCTTCACGAGCTTTCTGTAGGCGCTGCTGGAACTCGGCGCTGCCTACCGTTTGTTGCGCTTCCGCGCTTAATGCGAACTCAGGAACTGAACTCACATCAATGTATAAGACGTTCAACCAACGACGTGAAGACGGGCTGTATGGGCTCGCACCTTCCGGGTTTGCAGGGAACAGTGAGTGAATTGGGTTTAGACCAACAAAGTCACCACCGCGAGACGCAATATCCGAAACAAGCTGTTTTAGGTCACCGAAATCACCAATACCCCAGTTGTGCTGAGTTCTTAGCGTGTACAGTTGAACACTTGGTCCCCAAAGCTTTTTGCCTTGCTCAATGGGTGACTGCTTGAAGCACGCTTTTGGCGTAATAATCAACGTCATCTCGTAAGGTTTCTTACGGCGCTTACGACTCACAATGAGCTTGTGATAACCCCATGCCAAATCACTTGGCAATGCAAACACTAAAGGGCCACCCTCGGCACGCTCGTCACGAACGACTTGAGATTGAAGATAGCCTTCAAGTACCTCTCCTTGCTCGGTTTCTAAGCGCCAGCTGAACTCACTTTCACGAGCACTCACACCCAGATTGAGTGTCACTTCTACTGGCTCACCGTCACGCAAGACAAGAACCGGGTCTAGTACATCTTTTCTGTGCTTTCTTTCTGCAGATTTAAGCAGTGCATCATCGCTGCTTGTATCGTAGCCCAATGAAGCCAATAGAGACGTAATCGTCTCTTCTGATACTTGTGCTTCATCGCCCCACGCACTAACGTAACTATCGGCAATATTTGCCATTTCTGCGACTTGTTTTAATACGGTCTGTTCTTTCATCGCTCTCTCCGAAAACGTTCTGACGCTTTCAATTTTTGTAGGGTTGTCTATTTAATTTTTACTAATCAATTAGCTTGTGACAATCAGTTTGTAAGCATTGCTATCTGAATAAGCCGTCTATTTGCTCACAAGCTAATTGAGCCAAGGCAGAAACTGCCTTGGCTACTTTGCAACTATTAACGGTTAACCGCTTCAAGTTTCCAGATGTTGTTCACGTAGTCGCGAATTGAGCGGTCTGATGTGAACTTACCAACCAATGCCGTGTTAAGAATCGCTTTCTTAGCCCAGCCTGCTTGGTCTTTGTATTGCGTACCCATGTCTTCGTGCGCTTTCACATAAGAAGCGAAGTCAGCAAGACATAGGTAAGGGTCACCACCGTCTAGTAGGCTATCAAACGTTGCACGTAGAAGACCTGGTTGACCTGGAGTGAACTCATCGCCAGTCAGTAGATCTAGAGATGCTTTCAATAGTGGGTCTGCATTGTAGTAATCGTATGGGTTGTAACCCTGAGCTTTCAGTGCAACAACACCGTCAACTTCTAGGCCGAAGATGTAGATGTTTTCATCACCAACTTCTTCACGAATCTCAACGTTTGCACCATCCATCGTACCGATAGTTAGAGCGCCGTTTAGAGCCATCTTCATGTTGCCCGTACCTGAAGCTTCTTTACCAGCTAATGAGATTTGCTGAGAAACGTCTGCCGCAGGGATGATGATTTCAGCCATGCTTACACGGTAGTCAGGAATGAATACCACTTTCAGCTTGTTACCGATGCGAGGATCGTTGTTGATCTTCTCTGCAATCTTGTTAACCGCGAAGATGATTTCTTTTGCTAGGTGGTAACCCGGTGCTGCTTTCGCTGCGAAGAAACATACGCGTGGCTCACACTCGAAACCAGGTTCGTTAAGAATACGGTGGTACAGAGACAGAATGTGTAGCAAATCTAGGTGCTGACGCTTGTATTCGTGCAGACGCTTAATTTGAACGTCGAAGATAGCGTTAGTATCTAGCTCGATACCCATATTCTCTTGAACCCAATCCGCAAGACGCTGTTTGTTTTCTTTCTTAACAGCCATAAATTCTTTTTGGAATTTCGCGTCTGTTGCAAACTTAGCGATGCCTTCTAGCTGCTCAAGTTTTGCTGGCCACTCAGAGCCAATCTTACCTGTGATTAGATTAGATAGACCTGGGTTACAGAACTTCAACCAACGACGTGGCGTGATGCCGTTCGTTACGTTAGTCAGTTTACCTGGGAAGATTTCGTTGAACTCTGGGAACAAGTCTTTCTTAACAAGTTGAGAGTGAAGTGCAGCTACACCATTTACTTTGTAAGAACCAATCACACATAGGTTTGCCATGCGAACCATGCGGTGGAAACCTTCTTGGATGATAGAAAGCTTCGCTTGTTTCTCACCGTCACCAGGCCACATCTTGCGAACTTCTTGCATGAAGCGGTGGTTGATTTCAAAAATGATTTCCATGTGACGTGGAAGAAGACGGTTGATCAGCGATTCAGACCAAGTCTCTAGCGCTTCTGGAAGTAGTGTGTGGTTCGTGTAAGCGAACGTATGTGCACTGATTTCCCATGCTTGATCCCAAGATAGACCTTTCTCGTCGATTAGGATGCGCATTAGCTCAGGAATCGCAATCGTTGGGTGCGTATCGTTCAGCTGAATCGTTTCTTGCTTAGGCAGATCTTCTAGAGAGAAACCTGCGGCTTCGTGGCGGCGTAGAATATCGCGAACTGACGCTGCTGAGTGGAAATACTGCTGCATTAGACGCAGTGTCTTACCTTTCTCGTGGTTGTCGTTCGGGTAAAGTACTTTAGTGATGTTACCTGCATCGATTAGCGAGTGTTGCGCTTCGAAGTAATCACCGTTGTTAAAGCTTGCTAGTGAGAATGGTGCAATTGCCTGACATTCCCAAAGACGCAATGGGTAAACCGTGTTTGACTCGTAACCTACGATTGGTAGATCCCAAGGCATTGCTTTTACTTCCATACCTGGAACCCAAGTACGAACTTCTTTACCGTCGATGAATTCAACTTCTACATGACCGTAAAAACCAATGTGTTGTGCTAGCTCTGGACGAGCGACTTCCCATGGGTAACCTTCAACACCACGCCATGCGTCTGGTGCTTCTTGTTGACGACCATCTTGGAAAGACTGTTTGAATAGGCCGTATTCGTAGTGAAGACCGTAGCCTACTGTTGGGTACTCTTGTGCAGCACAAGAATCCATAAAACAAGCAGCAAGACGACCAAGACCACCATTACCTAGCGATGGGTCGCGTTCTTCTTCTAGAAGGTCAGTTAGGTTTTGGCCTAGCTCTTCCATTGCATGAGTAATCTGTTCGTACAGACCCATGCTGATCAGGTTGTTACCTGTTAGACGACCAATCAAAAACTCTAATGAAAGGTAGTTAACGCTCTTCGCGTTTTTGATTTTTTCATCATTTTCAGTTTCTAGCAGATCAAATGTTGTCAATTCTGCTAGCGCACGCCCCATTGCTAGGTACCATGCGCGGCTATCTGCGTTTTCAATCGTTGTTGCGTAAGTTGCAGATAAATGCTTTTTAACGCTTTCTTGGAACGACACTTTATCGAAAGTTTTTTGCTGAGTTGGTTTCATTTCAGAAATCTCGCTTTTAATAGTTCTAATTCATCTGTGACATATCGTGCATGGTCACCATTAACTAAACATCCTCCCGTTAATACGACTAACTAGGAGTAGATGAGAGGGCGTAGGGGGCGTACCGATGTAAGGTTAGTGATCTGACTCTCATGTTCTAACTTCGAACAAAAAGTTGGAGTGACTAAGATCACAAGCTCCCGTTCGATAACTTAACGTTAATTGATGTGAGTTTTATTTAACCGGAATAAACTGATTAGCAAATCTGAGTTTGAGATCACGAAATTATTTTCCATATCTCATCTTTTACATAAATCTCAGTGTAAGACCGAACAAAGTCACATTCACAAACCACCACGCAACGTGAGCAAAGTCCCAAATTAAGGGCGTAGAAAGCTAAAAACATGCAAGACCGCAAGGTTTCTGAGGAGAATCATAGTCGGTGCCATTTTTCTTCACGTAACATAAGCACAGACTTAAGTAATTAGGCAGATGTGATTGGGCAACTCTTTTACGGTTTTAGAATCCCCAGAACATAGGCCATGGAATAGGTGAAAAACTTCGACATGTGGATCCCTTCGAAACTGACTCGTCCCGGCCGCTTACATAATGCAATCCTACGACCTAGGGTTCTCGATCTGCTCCAGAACGCAGATTGCTATAAGCTTGTATTGTTCCGCTCTCCTGCGGGCTATGGCAAGACCACTATGGCTGCACAGTGGCTATTAGATAAGCCGAATGTGGGTTGGTACAGCATCGATGATAGTGACAACGATGCCTTCCGTTTTATCAACTACCTACTCCAATCACTCAATAAAGCGACTCAAAACTCCTGTCCCAATGCCCAAAAACTGGCAGAGAAACGACAGTTTTCATCGCTGCATTCTTTATTGAGCGAAGTATTCGCCGAGATGTCGGACTATCATCATGAATGTTTTCTTGTTTTAGACGACTACCATTTAGTCAACAATGATGACATTCAAGAAGCAATGCGCTTTTTCCTCAAACACATGCCCGACAATCTTACGCTGGTTGTAACCAGTCGGGGTACACCACCCCTAGGTACGGCAAACCTGCGCGTTCGAGACTTAATGATCGAATTAGGTAATGACTCGCTGGCTTTTGATACCGAAGAGACGACGCGCTTTTTTAATCAGCGTGTTGCCGATGGTATTGATGACACAACGGCAGACAGTATTTGTACCTATGTAGAGGGTTGGCCTTCTGCACTTCAACTTATTGCGCTGCAAGCCCAACATCAAAAACGTACGCTTGCGCAGTCTGCTGAGTCCTTCTCCCACTTTAATCAAGCCCATCTTTGGGACTACTTGGTTGAAGAGGTTTTCGACCTGTTAGACAAAGAAACTCGACAGTTCTTGATGCAGTGTTCAGTGCTTGACCACTTCAACGACGAACTGGTTTGTGCGCTAACACAACGTGAAGACGCACTGGGTATGATCGAATCATTAAATCGATTCGGTTTATTCATCTACCCGCTTGAAGGCGAAAAGAACTGGTATCGTTTCCATAACCTGTTTGGTGAATTTTTGGCACATGAGCGTCAAGCTCGAATCCCTCAACAAGAAGCAGAATTGCACCGAAGTGCCGCGAAGGCGTGGATTAAACAAGACACACCACACCAAGCACTGCGCCATGCACAGCGCGCTGAAGACCCAGAGCTGATCATTCAAATACTGACAGACCACGGCTGGCCGATGTTCAACCAAGGTGAGCTGTCGTCACTAGAGATGGCGATCAAGCAACTGACCACCGATCAACTCTACAGCGAGCCAAAGCTTTCGATGCTACGTGCATGGCTTGCACAAAGTCAGCACCGTTATGACCAAGTAGGTACTTTGTTGGAAGAGGCTGAGACTCAATATCAAGCTCGAAATATTGAACTCGATACTCAGCAACAAGGCCAATACAACGCCTTACGCGCCCAAGTTGCCATTAACAGCAATGAGCCAGAGAAAGCATTGGAATTGGCAGAGCTTTCGTTGAGTCAGTTGAACACCACCGTTTATCGTAGCCGCATTGTCGCAACCTCGGTTGTGGGCGAAGTGAATCACGTAATGGGTAATCTGAGCCGTGCTCTACCAATGATGCAACAAACCGAGAAGCTGGCCCGCCAATATCAGGTTTACCATCAAGCACTGTGGGCGATTCTGCAACAAAGCGAAATCTTGATTGCTCAAGGTTATGTTCAAGCTGCATTTGAGCTACAAGACAGTGCATTCAAATTGATTGAAGAGCATCAGCTTCAATACGTGCCTCTACATGAATTTTTGCTACGTGTTCGCGCTCAGATCTTCTGGTGTTGGAACCGACTAGATGAAGCGGAAGAGTGTTGCTACAAAGGCTTAGATATCCTTGGTCACCACTCTCCGAGTAAACACCTGCACAGCTATTCTATGCTGGCTCGTATTTCATTGAGCCGCGGTGAGATTGATAAAGCGTCGAAATTTATCGACCAGATTCAGCACTTATTGCGTCAATCGACTTACCACGTAGATTGGACGGCAAATGCTTCTTTGTCTTTGATTCTTTTCTGGCAAGTAAAAGGCGATAAAGAGGCGATACGTGATTGGCTGAGTGTGGCGGTTCGACCTGAATCGGCAAGTAACCACTTCTGCCAACTTCAGTGGCGAAACATCGTTCGTGCTCACATCATCCTCGAACAATATGAAGACGCGGAAGAAGCGCTTACCTTCCTTAAGAGTGAAGCCCAGCGTTCACATCTGATTACAGACACCAACCGAAACTTGATCGTTGAAGCCGTGTTACGTACACAAATTAACGATGAAGACAGCGCACGCGTGCTACTTGAAGAAGCGCTTCATATGACTAACCAAACCGGTATGGTCGGCAACTTCTTAGTAGACGGCGGGACTATCGGACATATCTTGGATAAGTTGAGCAACAAGCCTGGCTTAGGTGACTTAGAACGCCATCGTGCTCAACAGATCATGAAAGATATCTCGACCACCCAACGCAGCCGCTCGGTTCACTTTGATGAAGACTTTGTTGAAAACTTAGTCAATCACCCAAACATTCCTGAACTTGTGCGCACGAGCCCACTCACCCAGCGTGAATGGCAAGTACTTGGTTTGATCTATTCAGGGTTCAGTAACGAGCAGATAGCTCAAGAACTCGATGTAGCAGGTACCACCATCAAGACTCACATCCGTAACCTTTACCAAAAGCTAAACATTGCTAACCGCAAAGAAGCGATCAGCACAGCGGAGAATTTACTGCAGTTGATGGGGTACTAAACGATTCGAGATTGATTCGAGATTGATTCGAGAAAAGCTTAAGCTAGTTACCTATGGTGACTGGCTTTTTTTTCGTTTGGAGCATGGGGTTTATAGCAGATAGCAGATAGCAGATAGCAGATAGCAGATCATAAAGAGCCAAACGACAGACAAAAAAATAGCCAACCGCAATAATCGCGATTGGCTCTATATATTTGTGAACAAATCATAAGTTCACTAACAACGTCAGTTGGCTAGGTGACCCTCGGCTTAAGAAGGGTCAATGTATATAATGCAGTTAGCGTGCCAACTTTAATTCAGCCGTTTTATAAGCCCTGCATCGCATAAAAACCTCTAATTCATGATGCGAATTGCAAAGTGCATTTGCATAATGCAACCAAGATGCAATATCGATAGAAAACAGGTTTCACTGCCGCCGATAATAATAAGACACCAAGCAGTTGTATTTTAAATGTAAGGCAGATGTTCACATCAACGTATTGCCTTACAATTAAAGAGGTAATAAAAGCACCTCGCCAAAGGCATATTCATACTTTTTTGACACTAAAGTTTGTATACTGCACAAAATCACTCTCAACTCTATGAAGCAATGAACTACTTAAGTACTTTTTTCAAAGGCATGGCAATGGGCGCAGCCGACGTTGTCCCTGGCGTGTCGGGCGGAACCATCGCATTCATCACTGGTATCTACGATACGCTACTAGAAAGCATTCGAAGAATTAACCCTAGCGTACTTGGACTATGGAAGCGTGAAGGTTTCAAAGCCGCGTTTAGCCACATCAATGGTTTTTTCCTAATTTCACTGTTCGCAGGCGTATTCACGAGCATTGCGACATTTGCAAAACTGATTTCTTGGTTATTAGTCACCCACCCAGTTCCACTATGGTCTTTCTTCTTTGGCCTTATCTTGGTGTCGGTTTTCCATATTCTTAAACAAGTAGAAAAGCGCGATATGATTCGATTCGTATTTTTGCTGCTTGGTGTCGCCTTCGCTTACAGCATTACCGTGCTTAAGCCGCTGCAAATGGAACCTACCAGTATCAATATTCTCATTGCAGGTGCGATTGCAATCTGTGCGATGATTTTGCCAGGTATCTCAGGGAGCTTCATTCTGCTATTAATTGGTATGTACGGCCCGGTACTTGGTGCCGTTAAAGAATTTCAGGTTGATGTACTTGCACTATTCCTTGGTGGCTGTGTGATTGGCCTGCTGACTTTCTCTCACGTACTTTCTTGGTTATTGCGCTCATTCCGCGACTTCACATTAGTATTCTTGACTGGTTTGATGAGCGGTACACTGCCGAAGATTTGGCCGTGGAAAGAAACGATCAGCTGGCGTACAAACTCTAAAGGTGAGCAAGTTCCTCTGATTCAAGAAAACTTGTCACCGTTTGATTTTGAAGCCGTCACTTCTCAACCTTCACAGCTAGTAATGGCTATTTTGATGATGCTTGTAGCGATTGCTCTGGTCCTTGGGTTAGAGAAATTTGCAGAGCGCAACGCTGACTAATCATTCAGCCAACTTCTGGAAAGCGTTTAGAACGGATAATGCTTAGAAAGACTAAGCTCACGCCCCTATGACACAGACAAAAGCGAAGCCAATGGCTTCGCTTTTTTAGTTCTACCATACGCACAAAATTACTTTTTGATACAAGCACATATTGAGGGGTATGATAACATCGCCGCTCTTATAAAATTAGATGAGAACACGACATGCACTCTGCATTAAAGGTTGCTGCTCTTGGGATCGCTCTCGTGGCAGGCTTTTATGGGCCGCAAGCAATTCAGCAATTTGAATCAGCGATGGAGCGAGCCTCTGCTGAGGTTAACTTAGATGATTACTGCATGCTTTCCACCACATCGTGTGAGCAAAATACAGTTACGATGACACTTGATCGCGAGACGGCTCAACCTCTGGCTCCCACCAAAATCAAAGTAGTGTGGGAAGGCGCAGCCTCTGACACATTAATGCTGTCGCTTACAGGTTTAGAGATGGAAATGGGCTCGGCACGTTTTCAATTAAAAAACATTGGCAATAATACCTATGAAGGTGATGTAATTTTACCTGTATGTACTTTAGACAAGATGACATGGATCGGTGAGCTCACTGATGGTGTCGATACTGTAAATCCGGCAATAAGGATGGCAAGATGAGTAGAAATTGGTCGTTAGCATTGGTTGTCGCTTTTGTCCTTGGCTTTGGCGTTAAAAGTTATCTTGATGGGCAAAACGAAGCTCAAAAACAACACGCGGCAAAACAACAATTCTCCGCGACAACCCTTTTCGGCAAAGATAACCAGCCAACGGAAATCTTTGACCAAACCGATGACAGAGTTCGTATCGTTTACTTTGGTTTCACACGTTGCCCAGATGTGTGCCCTACTTCTCTAGCAATGTTAACCGGAGCACTTAACCAGATTTCTGATGAAGCAAAAGCCAAGATTCGCCCGATGTTTGTTTCTCTCGATCCAGAACGTGATGCCGCTGAAGCCTCATACGAATACGCACAATACTTCCACCCAATGATGGAAGGATTAAGTGGCCCGTTAGATGTGACAACAACGCTTGCACACAACTACGGTGTTATTTTTAGAAAGACCAAGCTTGAAGGTTCAGAGTTGGAATACACCCTAGACCACAGCTCATATTTCTATTTTTTAAAACCCGATGGCACGCTGATTACCAAAGTGCCGCATACGTTAACGCCAGCGCCAATTGTTGAAGCTATTGACACATTAACGCGCTAACGTACCAAGTCATCAGCGACGAGAAACAACGTGTACAAAAATAAAGAACTTAACGAATAAAGTTCGAACAAAAAGTCAGGTCCCAGACCCAAACAAAAAATTAAGGACAACAACATGAAGTTAAAAGCACTTGCTCTAGCAGGCTTATTGCTCACTCCTCTTGCTCAAGCGAATAACGACATTATGGTTCATGACGCGTACGCGCGCGCAACCCCGCCTTCAGCAGTGAACAGCGCGGTATTCACGACTCTGATGAACCATAGCGATAAAGATCGCGCTATTGTTTCTGCAACAACACCAGCAGCAGGAAAGGTTGAACTTCATGATGTTATCGTTGATGGCGACGTAATGAAGATGCGTCAAGTTCAAGCGATCACCATCCCTGCAAATGGTAAAGCAGTACTTAAACCAGGTAGCTTACACATCATGTTGTTTGACTTGAAAAGCAGCCTAAAAGAAGGTGAACAAATCAAAATGACACTGACCTTCGCAAACGGTGAAACACAGACCTTTGATGCGCCAGTGAAGAAAGTGATGAGCGGTATGAAAAAGATGAATCACGATCATCATTAATCAGATTTACAACCGATGAAATAATTTAAGCCACGATGACTTCTCGCCATCGTGGCTTTTTGCTAAACTGAGCTCGCTTTTTATTCAAAGCCTGACCACATTAATAACCAAGGAGAATAGAAGATGATTGTAATGAAGACACTAAAACTGGCAGTAAAAGTAACGCGTTAACTTGTTTGGTTAATCCAACTTAAATACCGATCGACCAACTTATCGTCACTCTTTGACGACCGCACACTTTTACCCGGTTTACTATTGATCGTAAGTGATCAATTCCTGCATGCCTGTAAAGCATGACTCAATCCGGGGTCCTATCTATTTGAATTCGACCCAAACTCAAAACATTTTTGACGCTCGACGCTTTTAATCTCAGCAACTCTTTTTGGTCTCATTAACTCTTTTGATCTCATCAACAAATTGAGATCTCACAAGAAGTTAATGCTCTCATAAGACTTTAATGCACTGATAAGAAAAGAAAGCTCGCACGTCTGGGTAAATAGACATGAATTCACAAAACGCATTTTCTAATCCAATGTCACTTCAACAACTTGGATGGCAACCTGTATTCCAACAACAACTGACACTCGAAGACTATGACCAATCCGTCATTGCTCGTATTACCGCGCACCATCGCAGCGGCTATACACTAGCGTCAGAACAAGGCGAAATCGTTCTCCCTATCCATCAAAACCAACCCGCAATGACGGTTGGCGACTGGGTAATCTTGAACTCTGAACTGCAATTCGGCCGTTTATTAGACCGTCAATCACTCTTCAGCCGTAAAGCTGCAGGTAGCCGTGTCGCCGAACAATATATCTCAGCTAACATCGACACGGTTTTTATCGTGGTTTCGTTAAATAACGACTTTAATCTAAGCCGTATTGAACGCTACCTAGCGCTCGCCAATGAAGCACAGGTTGAAGCCATTATTGTACTCACCAAGAAAGACTTGTGTGATGACTACGAAGACAAAGTACAACAAGTGCAAAGCTTAGATTCTATGCTGATGATCGAAGCGGTGAATAGCCTAGACCAAGACTCAACTCAAGTCTTGTCGCCTTGGTGTAAAACGGGCAAGACTGTGGCTTTAATGGGTTCATCCGGTGTGGGTAAATCCACCTTAGTCAACTCATTACTTGGTGAGGCTGAACAAGCCACAGGTGGCATTCGTGAAGACGATAGCAAAGGCCGACACACAACCACATCACGATCGCTCCACTTGCTAACATCGGGCGGCTTACTGCTCGATACTCCAGGAATGCGAGAGCTACAACTTGCTGACTGCGCTGAAGGCGTGAGTGAAACCTTTTCTGATGTGGAAGAGTTAGCCATGCATTGCCGATTCTCTGATTGTCATCATGAATCAGAACCGGGTTGCAAGATACGCAAGGCGATTGAAAGTGGAGAATTGTCTGAGCGACGATTTGCTAACTATCGAAAGTTATTGCGAGAACAAGCCCGAAATGGCGCCTCGTTAGCGGAACAACGCGCCAGCAATAAGCAGCTTTCCAAGATGTACAAAACCGTACAATCAGAAGGCCGCAATCTTAAAAAAGCGTCTGACTAACGTTTAAGGTTTAAGGTTTAAGGTTTAAGGTTAACAGCTATAAGCTATAAGCTGTATTGAAGATAACCTAACTTAAGATAACTTTAAATTAAGACAATGAGCCCCATCGTGTTAATCACGTGGGGCTTTTTGTTTCAATTTGATAATGGTGTGGTTATTTATGCACACAATGTTCTTTCCTATAGCCGTTTACATTTCTACATTTGCAGTGTTTTGAATCTATCAAATGAGAATCAGCAGATTTATAGCTCAATCAAAATACATTTATTTAACATTTAGCTCTAAAAACACCACATAGCGCAAACAATAACCCTAAAAGTAAACTATCCCTAGACACCCTCTTAGATCCCGCTAATATGACCGCCAATTCCGCTAGTGTATAGTTGGATTTGGTACAACTTCATAAAAAGATACATCACTATAATAAATTAACAATTGCAGGTATTTTATGCAAAATCACAACATGCTCGCCCGCATCGCTCGTGGAAATCTCGTTCTACAGATCCTTGCTGGTATTGTTTTCGGTGTCGTTCTCGCCATGGTTTCTCCTTCAGCAGCTCAAGATGCAGGCCTATTAGGTAGCCTGTTTGTTGGTGCTCTGAAAGCTGTTGCCCCAATTTTAGTATTCATTCTTGTTGCAGCTTCTATCGCAAACCAAAAGAAAGGTCAGCATACTCATATGCGTCCAATCATTGTGCTTTACCTGATTGGTACGTTCTCTGCTGCACTGACTGCTGTAGTACTGAGCTTCATGTTCCCAACCACTTTGACACTGGTTGCTGGCGCTGAAGGAGCTAACCCTCCTCAAGGTATTGCAGAAGTTCTTCATACGCTTCTATTCAAGCTTGTAGACAACCCAGTTAGCGCACTAATGAATGCGAACTACATCGGTATTCTTGCTTGGGCAATCGGTCTTGGTCTTGCTCTGCACCACGCATCTGCAACAACCAAAGCGGTTTTCGAAGACCTAAGCCACAGTGTTTCACACATTGTTCGCTTCATTATTCGCCTTGCGCCATTCGGTATCTTCGGTCTTGTTTCTGCAACATTCGCAACAACAGGCTTCGATGCACTGGCAAGCTACGGTCAACTTCTAGCAGTACTACTAAGCTCAATGCTGATCATCGCACTTGTAGTTAACCCACTGCTTGTATTTATTAAAACAAAACAAAACCCATACCCACTCGTACTGCAATGTATTCGTGAATCTGGTGTAACGGCATTCTTCACTCGTTCAAGCGCTGCAAACATCCCAGTGAACATGAACCTTTGTAAGAAGCTAAAACTAGACGAAGATACTTACTCTGTATCGATTCCTCTAGGCGCAACGATCAACATGGCAGGCGCTGCAATCACCATCACTGTGTTAACGCTTGCTGCTGTACACACTATGGGTATTGAGATTGATATCTTCACTGCGATTCTACTAAGCCTTGTTGCTGCTGTATCAGCATGTGGCGCATCGGGTGTTGCTGGCGGTTCACTACTGCTTATCCCGCTAGCTTGTGGCCTATTCGGCATCTCAAACGATGTAGCGATGCAGGTTGTAGCGGTTGGTTTCATTATCGGTGTGATTCAAGATTCTGCTGAAACAGCGCTCAACAGCTCAACTGACGTAGTGTTCACTGCTGCTGTATGTAAAGCCGAGCAAAACAAAGAGCAATAAGCCTTTAGCTGCTCTGAACCTAAACAGTTCTAAGCTCTAAGCTCTAAGCTCTAAGCTCTAAAAAGCAAATCGTACATAAACAAAAAGGGAAGCAGATGCTTCCCTTTTTTTTGTTTGAGTGCTTTACCCGCCGCAGTCAATAATACCTACCGTATGACTTAGCGGCTTAATGCAGTCAGTTATAACATCTACACTCATATAACATCGTTGGATTTTTTAAATTGTAGAACTACTCGTTTCAGTCATGTACAGAATACAGGTAATAACTCATAAACACGGTTTATTAATTGCTCTTCCAGTTAGACTCGACTGCCGGTTGGCTAAAGTCCAAAGAACCGCTATTAGAGTTAGCTTGCTTATCTTGTGATGCTCGATTTACGCTTGCCTTGTCACCATCATGGTTTTCAGCCGCCTGTTGGTGATTGTTGCCATTTAAACCTTGAGCACTTGAAGCTTGAGCATTTGAGGCTTCAGTATCCAAATCCGCCTTATCGACAGCTAACTCATCACCCTCTTCGTCAGAGGCTTCTTTCACTTTCTTATGCACTGGGATATCGCGTTTGTAGAGCTTGTTGAGCGCTTTAACGATAGAGTGCTTGGTGATTGCTTCTTGCGTCAACTTGGTCATTATTGGCTTAGTCAGAGCCTGTAACCCCACAACGGCATCAACACCAAGATCCCCACCAACTTTATCTCTCAAATACCTCGCATCCGCATAGCCAAAATGAGCCGATAAGAATAACCAGATATACGCGATAGCATTGCCGTGCTCACCATGGTCAATCCACGCCTCACCGGCTTTAAACATCGCTTCTGCACAGTTTTTTTCAGCTGCCGTTTCAAACCAGTAAACCGCTTCACGATGATTAGCGACAACACCAACACCGTTCAAATAGCTCATACCCAATTTAATTTTTCCGTCTAGGCTATTCTTTTCAGCCGCTTTTCTGTACCACATGAAAGAGCTTTCTGGAGAATAATCTGGGTTCTCTCTATCTAAGCACCAATCCCCCATAAAAAGCATCGCTTCAGTGTTACCACTAGCTGCAGACTCTTCAATATAGGCGCTGCCTTTCGGAAGGTTTTTCTCAACTCCGCGACCAAACACGAGTGCTTTACCCACCTCGAATTTTGCAAGCGGATCATTATCCAGTGCTGATATCGCTAACTGCCAAAAATTGGCCTTTTCTCTTAAAATTAGGTCTTCTTTGCACTTCATACTCAGACGCACAATGCCGTACATGCCGTTGACATTGTCTAAATGGGCAGCTTTATCGTACCAATACAGAGCTTCCTTAAGATTGACTCGTTCGGCCTCTTTCGCCAAATACAAAATCGACGGCACATGCCCTGTTTCAGCCTTAAATTGACGATCTTTTTGCTCTTGGATACGTGCTTTTTCAATCGCTTTTCGGTAAGCGACAGCGCGAGCTTTACGTTCTTGTTCCAAGCGCTTTTTTCTTAGCGACAAAGAGACCAACCAAACAGCAATCAGTATTAACGAAAGAGCGGTCGCACCAATTGCGATTCCCATTGTACTCATAAAATATTTTGTCCTAACTCGGCTAATAGCACCCTACACAGGAAAGCAATCAACCTATAGCGAGCAGTATGTTTGAATGACAGGGAAAAGCGCAGTTATTAAAACGTTCCGCCCTAAAATGAATTTTGTTCAGTATCTCAGGAATACATAATGATAAAAAGCCTACGAGTATCTATCCGTCAGCACTCCATTAATGCTGTGATCCCGCTCGCTTTTTCTCTATAAGTCTTGGGCGTTACTTATCTATCTTATCTATCTTATCTATCTTATCTATCTTATCTATCTTATCTATCAGCTTATGGCCTAGACTTTCCAACTAACCTTGCTGCATCTTTTCCCAAATGGTCGGAGAGCCAATATAGTCTTGAACCGTAGTGATGAATTCTTTAACTAGCTTGGTCTGCTTACGGTGTGGGTACACAGCATAAATAGCCGTATCAACCGTCGAGATTGCATAATCTGGAAGTAACGTAACCAAGCCCAATTCTTTCATTGAGGCGTACAGGTTTGATTGATCAAGGAAGCCATAACCTAGACCATCTTTCACACAAGACACCATGGTGCGAACATCACTCACCTTATAGTTACCGCGAATCGTTAGGCTTTGGAAAGTGTTGCCATGCGGCTCTTCACTGATACGCAGATGATCAACCGTCATATCACCATTGGTATAGATAACCGCAGGTAAAGAGAGCAAATCTTGTGGCGTCTTTGGCTCACCGTGCTTTTTCACAAAGTCGTTCGATGCAACGAGCATGAAGTTACTGTCGGCAATCTTCTTGGCAATCAAGTTGGATTCAACGAGCTTACTGAAGCGAAACGCGATATCAAACTGCCCTGCAATAATATTCGCGATCTTGTCGTCTAGTGACAGCACAATCTGAACATCCGGATACTTTTTCATGAACTGAGTAATAATAGGTTGCAAGTATTGCTGACCAAAATAGATCGGCGACGTAATTCGTAACACACCTTTGGGCTCAGATTGGTACGAGTCGGCAATGCCTTGGATCTGATTAATAGTATCTTTCAGCACATAGGTTTGCGCGAGAATATCTTCCCCTGCCGACGTCAACGAGAACGAACGCGTAGAACGGTTGAGCAACTGAACACCTAAATCTTGCTCGAGTTTTTTTATTTGTTTAGAGAGTGATGAGTTGTCCATATCATGCAAGGTTGCCGCTTTGGTAAACGACCCTTGCTGAACCACATCTAAGAACAACAACAACTGATTAGTATTTGGCACTGCGCCTCTCCTACAATAAAACTCGACTAACGTTCATCTTTGGGGGTGTCCATCACAACCATAGTCGTAATCGATTGCACCTGAGCACATTCCCCAAGCACATCGGCATGAAACTTCTTATAGCCCGGTAGATCTTTTGTTTCTACCCTTAGCAAGTACTCGTTGGCACCAGTAATGTTGTGGCACTCCACCACCTCTTTTTCCATACTGACGTGCTGTTCAAACTCTAGCTGAGCCGCTTTGCTGTGGCTCGACAAGCCAATCGAAACATAAGCAATAAAGCCAACGCCCATCAGGCCATTATCCAGAACCGCGCGGTAACCTTGAATGATCCCTTTACGCTCGAGATCCTGTACTCGCCTTAAGGTCGCTGAAGCCGACAATCCTATACGTTCTGAAAGCTCAATGTTGGAGATTCTGCCGTCCAATTTAAGCTCTTGCAATATCCTTTCGTCAAATCTATCCATAAGTACTTATTATTGTGCATTAAGTGATAATTGAGGAAATAAAAGCACATAATTGCCTCACTTTCCACCTACTATGTTTCTCAACACGTGAAAGTCATGACCGGTCAGTCACTTCGTTCATTTTACTGCTGGAGAATCACAATGCCTTTAGAACAACTTAGCGCACTTGCCTTGTTTGCGTTTGTCTCGACCTTCACACCAGGTCCAAATAACATCATGCTCATGACATCAGGAGCCAATGTTGGCTTTGCTCGTACCATTCCGCACATGCTTGGCATTGCTCTGGGGTTTGCAGCCATGTTGCTATTGGTTGGCTTCGGCTTAATGGGGATTTTTAACGCCTATCCGGTCTCTCACCAAATCTTGAAATACCTGAGTCTTGCTTACCTCGTGTACCTTGCGATTAAGATAGCATTGAGCGGTAAAGCGAAAAGTACTAAGGCTTTTAAACCAATGACCTTCATTGGCGCGGCAAGTTTTCAGTGGGTGAACCCGAAAGGTTGGTCAATGGCGCTGACGGCAATTTCAGTGTATAGCAGTGGCAGTTCATGGTGGGAGCTTGCGATCATCGCCAGTATATTCACATTAGCCAATTTGCCTTCTGTGACATTCTGGACAGCGGCAGGTAAACAGCTCCAGCATTGGCTAACAACACCCGTTCGAATCAAAAGCTTCAACTATGGTATGGCAGGGTTACTTTTAGCATCGACGATTCCGATGATCTAATCGACTTACTTTATCTATTGATGGTTAGTACACCGGTGCTAACCATCCGTTTCTTTAAAAGAGCTTAATAATCTCGCTTAGCCATTGACCAAATGTCGCCTGCCCACTCGGCGTTAACGTCCAGACAAAAGCCACAACATTAAGTGACACCGTCACGAAAAATACAAATCTAAATGGTTGCTTCTGCGTTTTATGACGCAGTTTATCTTGAGCAATTAACGCCCCTAACCAACCACCAGCAACAGAAAAAATATGCAGAGTTTTCTCTGGTACACGCCAATTACCATTGATTGCCGCTCTCTTGTCCTTCGCGTACACAAAAAACGTCACTATTCCGATAACTAAATACCACACCAAGAGCGCTTTTGAACTTTCTGAAAACAACGCAGATACCGCTACCAATACCAGATAAGTAATAGCGATTTGAATAGATGAAGACAACATCAACTCCTTTGGATAATGAACAACATAGCGTCACCATTCCACATTAAAGACTCACTAAGGCTATTTGAGGCGAATGAGTACAAACTTTTTTTGATAGGAAAAACAACCTACGAGTGAAGTGCCACTAAGCTCACATAAATAAGGCGTAGTTATCACCCCTAGCGACTACTCCTATCTTCTACGCCTATGGCTAACCAACTGTATTTTATGAGCTATTGAACCAATAAAAAAGCGCGTTAACCACCACAATCCGTGATATCGACACTAGGTTTCCTATTTTTACGGATTAAAAATAACTTAATACATAAGCGTCACAAATAGTGGAGCATCGTTAAGCCTAGGATATTCATCTTCGTAAAAAATATGGATATCAAAACGTGAACGAAATAAATACCAATAAACACGAGATTCTACAAAGTGCCTTGAAGATTGCAAAAACAAAGAGCTTCAATATTGCGCAAACAAACAGCTTCAAACGTTCAGCTTTAGCCAAGGCGATATTGCCTATCGTCACCGCGACCTTGGTAGCAGGCTGTGGAAACGACACTAACAAAACAAACTCTGACAGCAATAGTCTATATAAAGCCGCTGAAAACGAAGTTGTTATTTATTACAAACGTGATGTTGCAGCGGCTCGCGCTTCTGGCTCGACCTACGACGGCTGGGGGCTTCACCTTTGGAATGGTGAAGGTTGTACGAGCACTGACTTAGTCGGCATGGGATTAGGTAACAATGGGACTGACTGGGATGTACCTTATGAATTCAAAGGCATCAATGATACCTATGGCGCCTACTACGTGTTGAAAGTCGACCCAGATGCATCCGACCCTCATAAGTGCATCAACTTCATCTTGCATAATGGCGGCGATAAGGCGTTTGGCAGCGCCAACTCGAAAATTGATCTCACCAAACTGAGTCAATCTCAATCTGTATTCGGTTTCCATGGCAGCAGCGCGCTGTACTACGAACCGATTTCAGAACGCCCAGTTAAGATTGATGGCCAGAAGGCACATTGGTTGGACTCAAACACAATCGCTTGGGAAGCTGCAGACGGTGCCGATTCTCTCAAGTTGTTCTACGCACTCGATAACAGCATCACGATAAACGATGATAAGGCGATCGTCGGTGGGCAGGCCGTTGAACTCAAAAAAGATGGCAAGCTATCCTCTGCATTAAAAGAACGCTTCCGTCATCTAGCAAGCCTACCCGCTTTATCAATTGATGTTGACGCCAGCACGCTGCGCACCATCTTGAAATCTCAGATCATTGTTGTTGCGTATAATGCGAATGACGACATTATCTCATCAACTGAAGTTCAAAAGCCCGGCGTACTTGATGCTGTATTTGCCAACGAACAGGCCGGTAACGCAATCGGAGAAACACTGGGGGCGATTGTGGAAGGCAGCACGACGACCTTCAAACTTTGGGCTCCTACTGCGCAAGATGTTGAACTCGTCCTCTACAGCGAAGACCGACAAAGTTCAAAAGTGATCCCAATGACGGAAAGCTTGGAAACAGGCATTTGGGCAACGGATTCAATTTCTAACGCCGTGAATAGTTATTACCGTTACCAAGTGAAGGTTTATCACCCAACCACTGGTAATATCGAAACTCGCCTTGTGACCGACCCATACTCACTCGGCTTGTCGAAGAATTCAGCATACTCACAAGTGATTGACCTTGATGAAGCAGCGCTGATGCCACAAGGTTGGGCTGGGTATAAGCGCCCAACGGTGAAGAAAGACGAAGACCACGTACTGTACGAATCACACCTTCGTGACTTTAGCTTCAGTGATAAGTTAGGTACAGCAAGCTTAAACGGCAAGTACCTAGCGCTAACAGAAGCCGATCGTGAGTCAGTAAAACACTTGAAAGCTCTGAAAGATGCCGGTTTAACTACGCTTCATATCTTACCTGCATTCGATATCGCTACCATCAATGAAGATGACGCGAGCCGCGTAGATATCACCGACACCGTCGGCAAACTCTGTGACGTAAAGCCAACGGCTACTTTATGTGGCACCGAAGATGAAAACAAAACCATCGAAACCGTACTCAACAGCTATAACTCTTCAACAGGCGATGCCCAAGCTCTAATGAACGATCTGCGTATGCTAGATAGTTTCAACTGGGGCTACGACCCATTTCATTACACCGTTCCAGAGGGAAGTTACGCGACAGATCCTAACGGTTCAAAACGTATTCTAGAATTCCGTCAAATGGTTAAAGCTGCGCACGAAATGGATCTTAAACTGATCATGGACGTGGTTTATAACCATACCAATGCGTCTGGCGTGAACGATAAGTCCGTACTGGATAAGATCGTCCCTGGGTATTATCACCGCCTGAATGTGAACACTGGTGGCGTGGAAAGCTCAACGTGTTGTGATAACACCGCAACTGAAAACCTAATGATGGGTAAGTTGATGGTCGACTCACTCAAGGTATGGGCTGACGACTATAAGGTTGATGGTTTTCGTTTTGACTTAATGGGCCACCAGCCAAAAAGCGTAATGGTTGAAGCATTGAAAGAAGTGCGCAAGATCGACCCAAATACCCTGTTCTATGGCGAAGGTTGGGACTTTGGCGAAGTAGCAAACAACGCTCGCTTCGAACAAGCCAACCAGATCAATATGGCAGGTACCGAAATTGGCACCTTCTCTGACCGTTTGCGTGATGCAGTGCGAGGCGGTAGCCCATTTGATGGCGGTGTCGATTCTGAAGGTAAGCACCCACTTCGTTTTAACCAAGGCTTCGGTAACGCCGCGTTTGCCAACGAAGAAACCAAGGTTGATCAAGACTCAGTCAACGGTCGTTTACACAACCAAGATCTTGTGCGCTTAGGCATGGCGGGGAACTTAGCCGAATACGTATTACTGGATTACAAAGGTGATACCAAACTGGGCAAAAACGTCGACTACAATGGCGCACCTGCCGGCTACACCAAAATGCCATCAGAGAACATCTCTTACGTTTCCAAGCACGATAACCAAACTCTTTGGGATAACAACGCTTACAAAATCGCCGAAGGTACAAGCTCTGCAGAACGTGCTCGTATGCAGTCGGTATCGCTCTCGACCGTCATGTTGGGTCAAGGCATCCCGTTCATACACATGGGTTCTGAACTGTTGCGTTCTAAATCGATGCAGCGTGATTCTTACGACTCTGGCGATTGGTACAACCGTGTGATGTTTGATGGTACTGGCAATAACTGGAATGTTGGCTTACCTCGTGAAGACAAAGATGGTGCCAATTGGGAACTCATCAAAACCATCATTGCCGACAGCACAGCCAAGCCTGCAAAAGAGGATATTGACCTCACCAAGCAGCAATTCCTAGAGTTGTTAAAAATCCGCAGCTCAAGTGAACTGTTCCGCTTAGACACAGCAGAAGAAGTCATGAAGCGTGTCGACTTCCGCAATGTGGGCAAAGATCAAATCGAAGGCCTGATCGTGATGTCTATTGATGACGGAATCTCCACAGGCAAAGACCTAGATCCAACCGCTGATGCGATTGTGGTTGTTGTAAACTCAACGAGTAAATCTCAATCATTCAAGATCACGGGAGCGACGGGCTTTACACTCCATACTATTCAGAAGAACTCTGCCGATAACATCGTGAAAGGCGCCACCTTTTCCGCTGAGACTTTCACCGTACCGCCATTAACCACCGCAGTGTTTGTGCAAACTCAAGGCGCATCACAAGGTGCTGGGTTATCGGTTGATAACTCACAAAAGGACGTATCTAAGATTCCGCCATATGGCAAAACGACCGTCTATGTACGTGGTGCAATGAACGGTTGGAACCCGACGGACGCATGGGCGATGAACTTCGTTGGTAACGGCGTTTACTCTGTCACTGGTGCTTTGGCTGCGGGTGAGTACGGCTTCAAGTTTGGTGGCTCTACTTGGGGTATCTTGGATATTGGCTGTCACTCCGTCGACTTAGCTCAGGGCTCGATCAACATTGGCAGCGAAGGCGACTGTAAGTTGAATATAACCGAAGCGGGCAACTACACATTCACACTGAATGCGATTCATCAACTCAATGACAGCGCAGAAAAAGCCGTGGTATCTGTGACGAAACAATAAGCTTCATATTCACATAATCATCACAGACGAGCCTGTTTTTTTTGGGGAAGAGCGAGGGGAGGTATTAACCTCCCCTTTTTTTGAGCAGCCGCTCACATACCACAGCAACTACGCCCCGATTTTCTTACCCAAGGAGGATAAAGCCGCATTCTGATTAAGCTAGCCTCCTAACGATAACTTCTATATCAAATATAACGTCTACCACAGCTTCAACGACAAAGCCCTACAGCTCCACTTCTCGAGATGGAATATAAGTATGTACAACAAGAAACATTCAATCTATCAAGTTTTTACCCGTTTGTTCGGCAATCAGAATACACAGAACACACCTTGGGGAACCATTGAACAAAATGGCGTGGGCAAGTTCAGTGACTTCACCAATAAAGCGCTGACAGAAATTAGAGAAATCGGCATCACTCATATTTGGTACACCGGAGTACCACATCATGCTGTGATCAACGACTACAAGCACATCGGCATCTCAGACGATCATCCAAGCGTTGTAAAAGGACGGGCTGGCTCACCTTATGCCGTCAAAGATTACTACTCCGTAAACCCAGATCTTGCTGACAATCCAGCGCAGCGTTTACAGGAATTCGAAGCCTTGATCAAAAGAAGCCATGACAATGGTTTGAAAGTCATCATTGATATCGTCCCTAACCACATTGCCCGTAATTACCAAGGCTTGAATAACCCAGAAGGCGTACGTGACTTTGCCGATCAAGATGACACGACTGTTGAGTATCATCGCAACAATAACTTCTATTACATTCCTGACAGCACATTTGAACTGCCCGAGATCGACCCTGCGTTCATTCCTCTTGGTGGCGAACAACACCCGAATTTAGCCTCACCGTTTCTTGAATCCCCAGCCAAATGGACAGGAAACGGATCGCGCTTGAGCAAACCCAACTTCGACGATTGGTATGAAACCGTAAAAATTAACTATGGCGTGCGACCAGACGGTTCAAAAGACTTCCCTGAACTACCGGACGATTACGCGATGCGTGATCACCTCGCCCACTACCATTTCTGGCAGCACGTTGATGTGCCGGATTCATGGATTAAGTTTCGAGACATCGCCTTATATTGGTTAGAAAAAGGCGTCGATGGGTTTCGCTACGATATGGCAGAAATGGTACCGGTCGAATTCTGGAGCTATCTCAATTCATCAATAAAAGTAAAGAATCAAGACGCCTTTTTAATGGCGGAAGTTTATCAACCGGATCTTTATCGTGATTACATTCGCTTGGGTAAAATGGACTACCTGTATGACAAAGTTGATCTTTACGACGGCCTAAAAGCAGTCATGCAAGGTAAGGCTTCAACGGCAATCATCCCTGAGATCCAGCATCGAATGATGGATATCGAACACCACATGATGCACTTCTTGGACAACCACGATGAGCAGCGTGTCGCGTCTCCTGAGTTTGTTGGTAACCCACACATCGCCAAACCAGCCATGTTAGTCAGTGCGCTATTAAGTAGCTCTCCCACCATGATTTACTTCGGGCAAGAAGTCGGCGAACCGGGTGCGGAGAACGCAGGTTTTGGGCAACCCTCTCGCACGTCTATATTTGACTACATCGGTGTTCCTCAACATCAAAAATGGATGAACGGAGGAAAGTTCGATGGTGGGCAGCTCAAGGATGATGAAAAGCAGCTCAGACTCTTCTACCAACAAGTGATGACGTTTTCACTGAACCATTCATCGATGACTGGAGCGTACCAAGATTTACACCAATCCAATCAGCTAAGTGATTCAGTTTATGCTTTCTTGCGTTTTGACAATCAGGAACTGGTTATCGCCGCGGCTAACTTCAGCCAAAGCAAAACGGATCACATCCAGTTGAAGGTGACGGCAGAGGTTATTCATAAACTAGGCATTGCTGACGGAAGCTATACGCTCAAAGAACATATTGAAGGCGTGCAACAACAGACGCTGTATGTGGAAAATGGTGTCGGTTACTTGAGTGCAGAATTAACCCCCCTAGCCACTTTCGCTTGGGTGTTAACCCTCTAACCGACCATTCTAAAAGTAACTGGCAATGACGGCGTTAAATACGGTACTTAACGTCGTCTTCGGATAAGTAAAATTCAAACGGTCGTTGGTTTTCAAAGCACGTTCTAAGCAGCTATGGCGGGTGGCTGTAACTTGGTTTTCCACTGTGTTCTGAGGCAATCCAGTATCTCAATTTTTCGCGTACTCATTTGACTTACTTTGGCTGATGTCTATACGTTTACAGACAAGCATTAATACAAATAACCCATTATGGTTTTAGTTTGTCGAGTATGTTTAAACAGCCCGTCGTAAAAAGTGACTCTCGTTATTAAATATAATAGAAATAGGTTTTCCATGTCAGAAAGTGCCTCTAACTACTTCGATGATTTATTTCTCCGATTAAGTAATAAGGATTTACATGATTGCCCTTACCAACTTGTTATTGAGGCTTACAATCACAAACAGATAACAAAGAAAGCAAGTAAGCATGATTTATTTTGGAATTCACACGTGATTTCTGAAGTTCCAAATTCCCTATATAAAACTGAGGAGTTCATCCTCGCACTAACCACCTATTTCTCTCAAGAAGCGGCAACAAATTTTCAAATTATCGCCAATGTGCTAGTTGAAGATCCAGAAACCATAGTAATTGCGATTCGCCGTTCTGAATTAGTCCTTAATGAAAACCACACTAAATGGGATGAAATCCATAAATTAGCGGTTCAATACCCAGATATCCTTGATGATTTGATAGCAACGAGTAAGGCATTTCAAGCTGCTTACCGAGAAAGGCTAGATTCAGTACGAAAATGTTCTGAACCATTTAAACTATTATCCTTATTCGAGTTTTTATCTTTTTCAGCCGCTTATTCCTTTAGTCACCTAGTTGAACCAGCGATTGATTACGATGGTGGTACTATCAGCGCAAGCTCTCAGGTTCGAGCACTAACTAGTCTAATTCAATGGAAACTCGTACATGCGACTGCCCGTGACTTCATTCTTAACGAGAGTGTCATTATACAATCACTCGCCAAGTACCATATCCCATTAATTTTACCTTCTGACCAAAATCGTGTTACAGCGAATACACTACTAATACAATTTGAAGAGTTAATGCGGGCACAAGTGGAACTTGACGAGTTTATTTCAAGAAGTGTTCACCCCTTCTGTTTTGATGACTCACTGTATTTCTCAGTAAAAAGTGAAAAATTACAAATGGAACACGTCAATGGGTCTAGTACCGGCAATTGGGTCCGCAATGGCAACAGAAAAATCATGCTCAGAGGCTACTGGCTCAATATGGCTTTGGATGCTTTCATTTTGTCGGGGCTAGGAGATAAACAAATTGGCTCTTTAGAGAATCATGAACAAAATCAGATAGCTTATGTAAAGGCTTTGGCCTGCAAATTAGAACTAGTAAGCGTCTATGGTCTTTCGGAGTTTGTAACGTTAGATAATGGGTTTAAGGTCGACTTATTTCAAGCGCTGTTGTCTCAAGAGTTAATGGTGGCTTTTTATATAAAGGACTACGTGGAAGCATTTTATGAAGAATATACTGAAGTACAAAACTGGGAGCAGGCTGCTGGATTAGTTGCAATGAAAGGTGCAGCTAAAGGACAAAATCGATTTCCAATTACTTGGTCCTTATGGAATGAAAAAGTTAGGAGTATTTTAGGCTGGACCGTATCTAATGACTTTCCTAGAGGAAATATAAACGCTGCTGAAGCTATTTTGGCGTTTTGGCAGCTTGATATGAAAAAATTCAGCAAGCAGTTAATTGATGGCCTTCCAATTTATCATCAACAGATCTCCGAGCACCCTATTATAAAAATTGGTAATCACTGTATTTTACTACCTTGGTTAATGTCTACCCAGATTACGTCGCTTAACTCAGTCAATAACTTGCGCCGATTTGGTAACCAAAGAAAGTCATTGAAAGATGAAACTACACGAATCGAGAATCAATTAGGGGATGCTTTTGAGAAAAAAGGATTTACTGTCGTGAGAAATTTCACGGCTGGTAATCCATTAGGTTCGGACGCTGGAGAAATTGACCTGATTTGTGCCCTTGATAACATCGTCATTGTTATCGAAGTTAAATCAACCTTTTACCGAACAACGAAGAAAGAAGTGTTTTATCATCGTGATAAAACTTTGAGAAAAGCTGGTATTCAGATCAGAAAGAAAGTCGATGCAGTCAAGACCGAACTGAAAATCAACACAACCTTTAAACACAAGTTACAAGTAACAACTGATTCACCGCAGTTTGTTGGTTGGATAGCGGATACATCAACTGAGTTCGATCATGAACTTTTTAATGGTTTTACGAAGGTTTCGATTGAAGAGTTATTAATTGCATTAGCAGACAACGCCCAGTATTTATGTAACCAAGAACAGACGCTGTCGTCGTCAATTGAGCCAGGTGAACAAGGTGAATTTCGTTCAGTGGAAAGTTCGTTGTACGACAATGGATTTAGCGGTGATGAATTTCTTAGGGTCATAGAACAATCACTCGTTTGGCGCAATGAATAGTGGGGTCGTAGCCACAAATCAGTGCGAGTCTTTGTAACTACTATTTGCTGGGTAACGCAATACGCCTTAGTGGAGGCTTGAAGCGTATCCTGTAAAAGTTGCACGTGCGGTTCTTAAAGGGGCGGCGCTTGGTAACAGATGCCACCCACTCGAAAGGAACGTTACATTTGGCATTTTTGAGAATCGAAAGTGCCCCAAAATTGGTTAGATTAAATACTCTACTCATTCCGGGGGCGTGCGTTTTCCCTATCAAATCTAATCCGAACAATGAGGTTGGGGCTATACTCACTTCGGTCGTGTGTAGGTTGACAATCGTATACTTAGAATCCGCCTCAGTTATACGGTGCGTATTCCGACAACATCCACTATTGAATTCAGTACAAATGAATATGCTTTATCTTCCCCTAACTCTTCTACAAGCTCTTTATAAATTGCCTTTTTGAGTATTGGATTATGCTCGTTTTCATAGCTATCCATAAGTTGGCGTATTGCATCTATTCTTTCTAGTCGCTGTTCTACAAGGTCCATTCTATTTAATTCAATGACTTTCTCCGTCAACTTCCCTCTGTTTTGACCTGGCTTTCCAAATACGTAGGGGCCCGCAGCATATAGGTGGTCACTCGGTTCATCATTAAACGGGTTTAAAAATGGCAGATTTTGGTCGTATTCGTCACTTTTATTCATGTTGCAAACAGGGCATGCAAGCCCTAAATTTTGCCATTCGAACGTTAAATCTGGGTACTTATCTTTAGCCTTAGGTTTAATATGTTCTATATGCTCATATGATACGTGACTCACTTTACTCTCACAGTACATGCATTTATTTTTAGCTTCCTGCTTGAGAAGACCTTTCACATCTGAATGGTTATAACGATTTGAAACAGATGAAGGAACCTTTTCATCGCGCTGAATAAAACCAAGTAATTCATTAGTCCAGTTTGTAGCATTGTCTACCAGAACTTGTGGCTTAGACCCCTTATTAAGCTTTATCATTTAGACTCTCCACAACTAGAGTGATTGCTTTGGGCATAAATTCTTGCAGTTCTTTCTCTTCTAGTTCCTGTCTCATTCGTTGAAACAAGCCCTCATCGACGCCTTGTTCAGAGTATTTTTTTACAACTTCTTTTATTTCATCTTCGACCCAAACAGGCACTGTTACAGGAACCCCAAGAACCTCTCTTAAAACTTTTGCCGCATTGCCACTTTTATCAATCATGTCAAGCTTTCGAGAAAATACCCGATTTTCATTATTGTATGCAAGAGCGTACACTTGGGATTTTTTAGAAGATCCAATAATAAATGGACTATGAGTAGCAATAACGAATTGGGCCTTAGGAAAAGCTTTGCTTAAATTTGGAATTAACTCTCTTTGCATGGAAGGGTGTAAGTGATTTTCTGGCTCGTCGATCGTGATTACAAAGTTCTCTTTATTTTGAGAAAACATGTATATTTGCCACGCTACACCAATTATTGATGCCACACCACCTGAAGCAGCATCAATAGAAAACTCACCAGACTCCGTTACTAAAACCACTTCTGGGATTCTTATTTCTAAGTGTTTAAACCCTAAGGTTGCAGGTAACATTATTTTCAAGATTTCCTGAAACCCTTCGAATAATTCTGCATATTCCTTATTGGCAACGACATGACTATTGCCGTACCCGAAGGTAGCAAGCCCAATTAGAGACTCTTTAAGTAAATAATTCGGACTTATATTTTTAAGCCATTCACCCGTATTGTTGAATTTATCGACAACGTTAGCATTATACTCATTAAAGTAATCTTCTTTTTTCTTAGGCTTAGTTGGAATTGACTCAACTTCTTTATAGCTAAACACTGGTCTATGAGAAGGTACGTGCATTCCTTGAATAGGCTGTTGCTCAGAGAAATTTAAATCGTAAGTTGAACCTGCTTCCTTAGGAACCGAAACTTTAGATACGCTTAAGTTTGAATATTGTACCTTGCCGATTTCAATCCATGATTCTTGTTCTTCCTCTTTAGAAAAAAAAGAATCCCATTTGCCGGTTAAAAAACGCATTAGGCCAGATTCTTGATCTTTGGCTGGAGTAGAAAGTAAACGAGTATTCCACCCAAAAGTCTTGCCTAAAACGCCAAGGATCGTCGTTTTTCCGGCACCATTTGAGCCTGTAATGATTGTTACTTTTTCATCAAGATCTATTTCTATTCTTTCGAATTGACGCCAATGGTTTATTTCTACTTTCTTAAACATTACTACTGATTTCCATCTAGAGAGATAACAGCTTATTAAACAGCATTCTGTTTATCACGCAGAGTGCTTGCCTCGCTTATCCTCTTACTATACTCCAGAAATCGCTTTTTAATCAATTAGTTGGATGGCATCAAGTGCGCAATTTTGAGTACTTTCTTCTGGCAAAAGCGAGCATTGCGCTTAACGCTGTGCTCGATTATCTTATGCCTACCAAAATTTACTCTTAGATTCATAGAGATAGAAAAATTGACCTGGGATAACCGTGTGCGTATTTCGGTGATTGCGAACGCTTGTTACCGATGTTTTTCAAGCTATCTACAAGCGAAAAAGAAGAGATGACAATGGTATTACAAGGCAAATGTATTGTTCATAACTAGCGCAATTAAGTTAGTGTGACATTTAACGCTAAATGTGCGTGTCATATTTGTACTTTCTAAGCGACTTTCGATACAAAAAGTTATCCGTATATTTCTAATTTAGGTGATTACTCTAAGAAGGTTCTGTCCAAAACCTTGTTAGGCTAAATTTTAATCAGCGTTGCTTTCTAGCTCAAATACCCCTTTCATCTTTCAAAGGGATAACTTTTTGTCGCTGACGACTCCTATCACTTGACCTGTCTACAGGTGACGACTTTAGAATGATTAGCCTTATACTTATCATGACTAAAGAGGCACATTCCGTTGTACCAATTACGAGACTTACAGCGGTCAAAAATATATCAGCTCTTCGACCACCTACCATCGACAATGAAAGGGATCACTCTTGCCCTAATATCTACAGCACTGTTTACGATAGTTGGGGTATTTGTTCGACAGCTCAGTGCAAACTATGACACCTTTCAGATCCTGTTCTTTCGCCAGTTCATCTTTATGTTGTTGCTCATGCCTGCGATTGGCAAAAACATCGATGTGCTATTTAGACCCAACAAAATATCGCTTCACCTACTAAGAATAATGGGCGCATTTACCGCTCTATACTTTGGTTTTATTTCAGTAAGCAATATTCCATTTGCTGACGTAACAGCACTCGGTTTCTTGCAGGTACTTTTTGTGGCTCTAATCGCTCATTTCGTATTGGCAGAGCAGATCACCCGCAGTCGAATTTTCACGATTGTGGTTGGATTTATCGGGGTAATGACGGTTGTTCGACCGACCTTTGCTGCAAGCCATAGCCTTTATGTTTTATCTGGCGTGATTGCCTCACTAGGCGCGTCGGTAGCGGTAGTGTGTGTTAGGAAAGTGGCACAGAGCGAACCAAAGATAACATTGATGGCATACCAAGCTCTGGCAATTGGTTTGATTACATTAATACCAACCCTTTACTTATGGCGTACGCCAACTGTTGAAGACTTTATGTTACTGCTGTTAGTTGGCATCATCTCTTCGTTTGCTCAGTATGTTGGTATCTCTGCATACAAATGGACGCAAGCCAACATCATTGCCAATGTTGAGTATGTAAAGATTATCTATTCGCTTATCATTGGCTTAGTTGTCTTTTCTGAAATTCCTGATTTATGGTCAATGATTGGCGCACTGATTATTCTTATTAGTGCATTGATTCCATTGATTTGGTCTCACTATCAAACAACCAAAGAGGATAGCCCTAAGTGTTGAGCATCAAACAATTTTGTGAGCAACTTGAGGTATCTCGAACAACGGTTCTCTACTACGAGCGAAAGGGGCTAATCACTCCAGCAGCTAGAGCATCTAACGGTTATCGCCAATATGGAGAGCGAGAACTTGAAAGGTTTAGATCAATACTTGCCTATCGCTCCTATGGTATTCCCGTCAGTGAGATTGGGGGCCTGCTACACCAATCTCAGGATGAAAACAGAGATGTGGTACTAAGACAGCAGTTCGCTGCCCTCGATCAAGAAATTCAAAAGTTGCGCCAGCAGCAACAGTCCATAATGGCGTTACTCAAAGAGCCTGAACTTCTTAATCAAGGCCTACTCACCAAAGAGCGTTGGACAGAAATACTTAAAGAGTCAGGAATGGATGAACAGGGTATGATCAATTGGCACAAACGCTTTGAGCAGATGGAGCCACTAGGACATCTCAAATTCCTTCAATCTTTAAATATCGATGAAGATGAAATTGAGCAGATAAGGGCGTGGTCACGAAAGCCATGAGGTGTTGATATAAATCGCCACACTTCACTGACTCAATGCGATTAGTAAATACGTTATTGCCCACCTTTGAACGAATTGTACTGGTTAACTCATTTTCATCCATTTCTGATGCAAACAGCTCCCGATTACATTCCACTGGTTTACTGTTTTCGATTCGCTTTTTATGGTTAAAATGCCTTATGGTACAAACAAGAAAATTATCGATGCTTGCGGGCTTTGCCACAGGTATTCCCCATTTACACGAAAAGACTGATTATGAATTTTGATATCAATGCACTGAAACACCACCAACTAGTTGAAGATGGTCAATTAGAAGGGTGTTACCTTCATCAGCCAGCACAGGGCAGCCAGCAAGACGATGACGCTGTTTTAGTAGAGCGCCAAGCACTAGAAAAATTGGGGTATAAGGTGGTACAGGTTCAAGCTAAAGGTGGGGCAACAACCTTTGCTGAAGCTATGCAAAAGTTTGCGAAGAAAACAGGTCACCAGACCAAAGAGTAGGCAAATGGCTAGTGCGGCTTACAACGTTCAGAATCAATAGATTAGCCGCCCTGAGCAGCACTCGATGATACTAATCGCCTTAACGCCACAGCGCGTCCCTACTTTCTCCGCATTTCTAGCTTCTAGCTTCTAGCTTAATCAAAGTTGGCTTTTTGTAAGATCTCAATGAACGTCTTGATCTTGAGGTCTTCCGCTCCCTGTTTCGCGTAGAGGCCAACGTTTCCTAACTTAGAGTCATCAATCAGTAAGGTTTCGAAGCCTTTGTCTTTCATCCAGTCACACATTTTATGACTGTATGGCATGACAGCATTAGACATTCTCAACATATCTAAACTCGCAAAAAGAGAGTCAACGTCATAGACATCTCGCCCAACCACCTCAATATCACGCCCGCCAGGCTGTGAATTTACGTGATCAGACAGTACAGAGTTATGTCGAGAGTGATCGGGGGTCACTTGGAGTATTGGAAACGCTAATGTCTCACGCCTTAACAAACTCGGGTCTAAGTGTTTCTTCGTTAACAATGGATGTTTAGCTCGAACAAACACCGCTTCTTTGTCTTGAAAGAGTGGGTAAAACGTTACTTTGCATCGCTCATGCAGCCCATAGATTTCATGGCCAACAAACAAGTCGATATCGCCTTGAACCAAGTGGTGCATCAAAGACAAGTTGTTACCGAACTCTAAATGTAGCGAGCCCATTTGTTCTTGTTGCTTGTATTCCTCAACCGCCTTGCAAACAAATTGTTCCCACCAAGCTTCCCCAGTGCCGAGCTTCAATTTACCGGATTGGCGCTGCTGCATGTCGGTAAAGCGGTGCATTAACGACAGATGCTTTTCTTGCTGTTCTTGTGCAAACTCCCGAAACAACAACCCGTACTCGGTAAGCTCAACGCCTTTTGACTTACGAGTAAAAATAGCCACACCAACATCACTCTCTAATTTCTTGATCGCAGCGGTCAAGGAGGGCTGGCTAATATTCAGCTTTTCCGCGGCACCTTTAATACTGCCAGTATGCGCAACCATCAGAAAGTATCGGTATAGCTTGTTCATAGGATTCTCTTAGTTTGCATTCGATCACAAAATGCGAGGTTAGAAATTCAACAAATTAAACCACTGAACACAGTGCGCAGCGGATAGAGCTCATGATATAGGATTTTTCTATAGAGAGCATTAGTAATGCTATTTCCCAGTGTAAGATGAAATCACTATAGTAAGGTCAATTAACTTATTAAGTGGACATTGAGATGGAACAGAAATGGTGGCATGACGCAGTGGTCTACCAAATTTACCCGCGTAGCTTTTTAGACTCGAATAATGACGGTATCGGTGACCTAAATGGAATCATCAGCAAACTCGATTACCTTAAAGAACTGGGCATTAATGTCATTTGGCTCTCTCCTGTTTATCAATCTCCAATGGACGATAACGGCTACGACATCTCCGACTACCAAGCGATAGCTGAAGAGTTTGGCACGATGGAAGAGATGAAACGCCTGATGGATGAAGCGAAAGAGCGTGACATTAAGATTGTTATGGATTTAGTGGTAAATCATACGTCAGATGAGCACCGTTGGTTCGAGCAAGCACGCTCTTCAAAAGACAATCCGTATAGAGACTATTACATTTGGCGCGATGCAAAACCGGATGGCAGCGCACCGGATGACCAAGGTTCTATCTTTGGCGGAAGTGCTTGGCAGTGGGATGAACTCACACAACAATATTACTTCCATCTATTCTCGAAACGTCAGCCAGATTTGAACTGGGAAAACCCGAAGGTTCAAGAAGAAGTTCATACTATGATGAACTGGTGGATTGACCTTGGCATCGGCGGCTTCCGCTTAGATGTGATTGATCTTATTGGTAAAGAGATCGATAAAGGAATCACTGGTAACGGACCAAGGCTGCACAAGCTATTACAACAAATGAATCAGGCGACCTTTGGTAACAAGGATTTGTTAACCGTAGGAGAAACTTGGGGCGCAACACCAGAAATAGCCAAGCTATACAGCGGACAAGGTAGAAATGAACTTTCTATGGTATTCCAATTTGAGCACATTACCCTGACATGGGAAAACGGTGACAAATGGAACCCTATTCCGCTTGATCTTCGAGAGTTCAAAAATGTGCTGACCAAGTGGCAGCTAGAGCTGGCCGATGGTGGTTGGAATTCCCTTTTTTGGAACAACCACGATTTGCCACGTTTGGTTTCAAAATACGGTGATGACAAACATTTCCGAGTTGAGTCAGCAAAAATGCTGGCGACGTGTTTGCACTTCTTGAAAGGCACACCTTACATCTATCAAGGTGAAGAGATTGGCATGACCAATGTCGCTTTTGACAATCTAGACCAATATAAAGATATTGAAACGCACAATTTCTATAAAGTAAAAACGGAATCGGGTGTCACTCATGAACACATGATGGACGCCATTCACGAGAACAGCCGTGACAACGCTAGAACACCAATGCACTGGAACAACCAACCAAATGCAGGCTTCTCTGACGGAATACCTTGGATTGAGCTGAATCCAAACTACCCAGAGATCAACGTCGAAAGTGCGTTGGCTGATCCAAGTTCCATATTTTATCACTACAAGACATTGATAGAGTTACGAAAAGCTCACCCAGCGATTGTCTACGGTTCATTCATTCCTGTTTTTGAAGAACACGACAAGGTTTTCGCCTACGTACGTGAGTTGGATGGTGAAAAGCTGTTTATAGTTTGTAACTTCTCAAACGACAACCTGACACTGGATATGCCTGAACAATACCAAACTCAGACGCTTGATTGTCTGATCAATAACTATCAAACGGTCACTGAGTTGTCAGCCAAGCTTGAACTGGCACCGTATGAATCATTTGCTGTAAAACTGTAATCATACGTTAAATTCAACACACCAAAGGCAAGGTTCTCCTTGCCTTTTTTATTGCCCAAAGCCATCGATTCTCTCCAACATTTCACATCTTAACCTAAGCAACCTAACGCTTAGTTTTGGATGGCTTTCATCACCCAAAAATAGTTTGAGCCCGCCTTCACATTTCTCTATACGCGCCACTTCACAAAACTATGGCGATCGCCTGTAAAACAGCACTGTATCGGCGTTGCTATAGCTTTTTACTATATCAAAGGTGCGTTTACCTATTTCTCAAAGGCTAAATTAGTCGATATTATTTTCAGCAGATAATAAGAACTGATAGAAGTGATTATCGTTATGGATAACCTTCTGAATATGGAATGAAATTATGAAACCTCTATTGAAAACACTGTCTATTTGTACCCTTGCTGCTCTTTTCAATGCACCGGCTTTTGCTATGGAAGAAGGTGAAATCACAATCTGGATCAATGGCGATAAAAGTTATGCCGGTCTTGCTGAAATTGGTAAACAATTCGAAGAAGATACTGGTGTAAAAATTAACGTTCAGTACCCAGACTCACTGGAAGCTAAATTCCAACAACACGCAGCAACAGGCGGCGGCCCTGACATCATTTTCTGGGCACACGACCGTTTTGGTGGCTACGCAGAATCAGGGCTACTTCACGAACTTAATCCAAGTAAAGAATTCAAAGAAAAGCTTGTCGACTTCAGTTGGGATGCGGTGACAGTCAACGGTAAAGTTGTGGGCTACCCTCTAGCAATCGAAGCACCTTCTCTAATCTACAACAAAGACCTACTTCCAAACCCACCAAAAACATGGGAAGAGCTTGCTGACATTCAGAAAGAGATGGCTAAGCAAAACAAAAAAGCCATCATGTGGGATGTGAAAAATGCGTACTTCACATGGCCGATGATCTCTGCTGGTGGTGCCTTCGCGTTTGAAAAAACAGCAACAGGCTATGACGCTAAAAGCACAGGTGTTAACAATGCAGCGGGTGTTCGCGGCCTTCAATTCTTAGTTGATATGGTAAACCAAGGGGTAGTTAACCCGAATATGGATTACTCCGTAGCAGAAGCAGAATTCACCAACGGCAATGTGGCAATGACCATTAATGGCCCTTGGTCTTGGGGTAACTTAGACAAGCTTGGTGTTAATTATGGCGTTGCGGAGCTGCCGACATTAAATGGCGGTAAAGGTAACCCATTTGTTGGGATCCTAAGTGCGGGTATCAATGCTGCGAGTCCAAATACTGATCTTGCTGTCGAGTTCTTAGAGAACTACCTATTCCAAGACGACGCTCTGAAAACCATGAATGATGACAAGCCTCTTGGCGCGGTGACACTAAAATCATTCCAAAAAATTCTTGAGAGCGATGATCGCATCAAATCAACCATGACGAATGCTGAAAACGGCGAAATCATGCCAAACATTCCGCAAATGACGGCTTACTGGTTCGCTGAAGGTGCGGCTATCGATAACGCAATGCAGGGTAAGCAAACCGTTAGAGAAGCGCTAGACACAGCAGCAAAACAAATTACCAAATAAGCTTTCTTCATATTAATAACCCTTTCCTCATATTAATATCCTATTGTCCTTTGGCACAGCGCATGCTGTGCCTTTTTTGTTTTGGAAATCAACTCGCTATGCAAATCCCTACTCTTTACCTAAAAGGTACGTTCAATGGTTGGGGGTTAGACACCCCATTGTTCAAAGAACAAGACGGCTCCTACAGAGCAAACCTATGTTTATCTACCGACCTTTATCGCTTCAAAATTTCGGATTCAGATGGCACCAAGCAATGGACACTTTCAGGGCATGAAAGTGAAGCCACTCTCTGCGAATTGGAACAAGCAATGCCGCTTATCAATACACAAGGCATTGGCAATGATCTACTGCTCTCTCCCGCTGTCGCTGGTCAATACTCCTTGAAGGTGCAATTTGGCTCTTCGACGCCAACGATCACCGTAACCAAGGGGGAATACAATGATCTATCAACACCTCAACGTGAGCCTATTGATACTCACCTGATTGAGGCTGAGATTGAGGAGACGCTACCTCACTGGCAACACCCTGAATTTGCAATGCCACATGACCAACTGTTCCAAGAACTCACCATCTCAGAGACACAGTCATTTCCGTTTGTGTTCGGGGATAATGTCGATGGTTACTATCATGGAGCAACCTATAGCTATGTAAACGGTGGCAAATATCGTCACCACCAAGGTTGGATACTGGGAACCTTCGCTAGCTATATCGACGGCAAGTTCAATAATAAGTTAGAGGCTGAACGTGCCAGCCTGACGCCTTATGGTATTGAACATCATTATGATCATAGCCGAGAGTCGTTGAGCCTGATTCAAGGTTCCAGACTGGTATCACTCACTGTGTCGTCAAACAAACCGAGTGCTTTGAGCCTAATTCCAGAACTCAACATACCGACCACTCACTCTAAAGTTCATACCTCAGACTCAAACATCGTCATAGAACTCAGCCCTCAAGTTTGCCCAGACGGCTGCCCAAGGTTTGTCGCCATCGCAAGCAATCATGCAGTACATGCACGAGAGATCTCGCTAGACGCTCACCCTGAACTTCGCGACCTAGTTCAGCTCTCAGAGAGCAATACAAAACTCATGCTCACGACGTCAGATAAACAAACTGAACTTGTCGTCTACCTCGGCTTTGCTGAAACTCTTGAAACCGCTAGCTCATTGGTTAATCAAGCGATCAAAAATAACGAACACGTTCTTCACCAACAGCGGATTTATGAGTTCTTAACCAATAATTATTTGTGGACCAACGACCTTGAATACAACCAAGCCGTCATGTGGTCGCGCCTTGCAAGCCGAACCTTTGTGAGTCATGAGTTCGGCACGGGCATTTGGGCTGGATTACCTTGGTTTAAGGACTGTTGGGGGCGCGACACCTTTATCGCCTTGTCGGGCACAAGCTTGGTCAATGGGCTGTTTAGTGAAGCAAAAGAGATCATTGAAAACTTTGCTTCCATGCAGATGCTCGACGAAAATTCCGCGAATTACGGGCGAATTCCGAATCGAGTGACGAGTAAAACGAACATCATTTATAACACCACCGATGGCACTCCTTGGATGATTCGTGAAGCCCTTGAGTACATCAACTACTCTGGCGATGTGGCGTTCGCTAAGGCCATTTACCCTACTCTCAAGCGTTTCATCACGGGTGTCGAAAAACACTACTTGAATGAAGATAGCTTGAATGAAGATTATTTGAATAAAGATAGTCTGATGGCACATCGCCACCCTGATACGTGGATGGATGCAAAAATTGATGGGATGACACCTTGGTCTCCTCGCGGCCCTAAAGCCAATGACATCCAAGCTTTGTGGTTTGAAAGCTTAAACTGCGCTATTCAACTCGCTATTCTGGTGGGCGACTCTGAATCAGAAAAGAGCTGGGCAATCCAAGCTGGAAAAGTGAAAGAGAGTTTCGCCACCAAGTTTTGGGATGATACAAACCATCGCCTAGCCGACCATTTATCGCAAGGTGATGTGCCTGATTATAGCGTGCGTCCGAATCAGTTGATGACGATTTCAATTCCTCAGAAAAGTCCGCTGAATCAGAATGAAAGAGAGCAATACATCGTCAAGAACGCGGTAGAAACGCTATTGTTCCCATGGGGGATCTGCTCCTTACAACAAGAGCATGTCGATTTTCATCCTTATCACGACAATCAAGCCATGTACCACAAGGACGCGGCTTATCACAACGGGACGATCTGGGGGTGGAATGCGGGCTTTACTATTACGGCGCTCAACAAGTTTAAGCAGCAAGATCTCAGTTACCAGCTATCCAAAAACTTGGCAAAACAGATCCTTACACAAGGCTGTAGAGGGACAATGAGTGAAAATTTGGATGCTTTCCAAGAAAGTGACCGCGACCTTGTAGAATCAGGAACGTTTGCTCAAGCCTGGTCTGTTTCAGAATACGCTCGTAACGCGCAACAGGACTATTTGGGATATTGCCCACGCTTATTGGACAATCAGATACACCTAACACCAAACTTCCCAAGTTGTTGGAGCGAATTAGTGGCTTCGTTGCCTTTTGGTCAAGGAAACCAGCTACGACTGTCATTTGAATCCAAAAATGGGATTTCTCATTACAAGATTCAGTCAAATCTAGAAGATACGGTAAGTCCCGAAATCACGTTGGTGCTTACGCTAGACATAAACCATGAGTCTGTTGCCGTAATCTCGACACCATTAACACAATCGTTGAAGATCATGATCGACAGTCACCAACAACAGGTCACGGTCAACGACAAACAAGCGCAGTTTGAGATTCAACCAAAGCCAAATAACGCCATCTTACGCGATTTACAATTTGCCAAGCCCGACTTTGCAAGGCAACACAACAGCTTGATGAGCAAGGACTACCTGTTGAACAAGCGCAATAAGCAAAAATTGTCAGCAGCCAAGGACTAGCTTTGCTGATACTAAGCCTATCGCTTTATAGACGTATAAAGTGATACGGCTATAAAGCGATAAAAAAGCAGGCCTAATACACCGGTTACGAAGACAAAACGGAGTTAGGCCTTCTTTTATTGTCTAAAAATAAAGTCGATGAAATCCGGGAATCGCAACGACCAAGCCAGTTCATTGTGTTGATGACCTTGCCCTTCTTGATAAAACAGCGTCACGTTCGGCTTTTGAGTGAGTAACGTGTTCATTGCCCTTGAACCACTCAGATAAACGTCAGCAAAATCTACGTTTGCCTCTTCACGAGCTTCATTCGTTCCCATATCCATATATATTTTCGTTGGAGACAGAAAGCTAAACTCTTTCATATACTCGAAGTATGAGGATTTATTGAACCAAAATGCCGGAGAGAAAACCCCAAGCACGGCAAAGGTATTCTGGTACAGTGAGCCACCATATAAGCTAATTAGCCCGCCCATTGAACTGCCAGCAAGGTACGTAAACTCTCGGTTCGGCTTTGTTCTGTATGTTTGGTCTATATAAGGCTTCAATGTATGACAGATAAACGCCATGTACTCGTCCCCTTCACCACCAAATTTAAGTAGCTCATCACCAACACCCAACTCTTTTATCTCTTGGTTAGCGCGCCAAGGCGAATACTCATTGTAACGCTCCATGCCATTAAGCTCATGACTGCTGTCGATGGCGACAACAATTACCCCTGATAACTTACCGAGCCTTTGCATCTCATCGAGTGTCGTTTGTGCGTCCCAACACATCCCATACGTCGCTGTAGACTTCTCAAAGACATTCTGCCCATCATGCATGTATAAGACAGGATAAGCGTGCTCTGTTTGGTGATACCCCGCAGGAAGGTAAATGCGGAGCGTTCGAGTTCGATTCAACTGTGGAATAAAGAACTCATCGATAATAATCAATTCAGATTGCATAACGACCTCTAAACTTGAAGTGTCTATAAATTCAGATATAAAAAACGCCCCTTTAAAGGAGCGTTCTATCTTTATCTCTATCTCTATATCTATCTAAGCGACTAAGATACTGGGCTGCTAAGCCATTAAGCCAACTAATCTATTAAGCTAACAAGCTAACAAGCTATTTTGCGTTGACGGCTCGCACAAAAGCTTCTTGTGCACCTTCAACATTAAGCGCCTTCGCTTCATCTAACAAACCTAAAGCTTTGGGTATATCACCTGACTTCACCGCATTTTGTATAGCAGACAAGTAGAAGTCTTTTGTCTCTTGCTGCACACGTATCTGCGTGTCTGCTTTCTTCGGTACAACAGCTGTTGCAGTCGCTGCCATAGCGGCAGGGGCAGCAACGACTGGCGCTACGGCAGGTTTAGCACGGTAAGGGCGAAGTTTTAAAGTTTTAATTTCTAACTCTAAACGACCACCTAATTGATTCGTGTATACCGGATCGGTGACCATAGGCATCACCTCACCAAATTCTTTCGCTCTCACCTTTGCTGGGTGATCAACTTTCACCTTATTGCCAAGCTCATCAGCAGGCGTGTAGATAACAATATAAGGTGTCTTGCTCGCATCAATACGCAAGCGCTCAATGTAACTCGTGCGAGTAAAAGCGTCGGATGCCTGAACCTTAAAGTCTTCAAACTTCAATGTTTGCACTGGCTTAAAGTTTTCATCTAGAAGCATGGCTTCTGGAGCAAAAACTGAATCATCGATCATCAAGCTCGATAGCTTAACGACCATCTCCCCTGAGCGCTCGCTGAACTTGAACGCTGCAAAGTGGCTATTACCTGTTGTAAATGTACCGACAGGTGATCCCAAGTCGATATCAAACTTTAAATCTTCATTATCATTCAATTGTGCGTATGGGTACTGCGAAAAATCGCTGCAGCATACTTCTGCATTAGTGGGTGCATCGAGTTTAGTTTGAACCTGAGCATCGGAAGCACAACCGCTTAGCAAGGCACCTAGTACCACGGCTAACATAGAGCTTTTATTTGTCATTGTAATCTCTCTCACTATTGGTTGTTGTTGGGGGAAACGGAAAAAGGCAGCCAATGGCTGCCTTATACTTTAAACGGTTTAGAACCAAATTTCAGTGTGTACACCGAATACAAATTCGTCTTTACCGTTATCGATACCAATTTGTTTAGCACTTGCTTCATCATCAGCTTTAATGTAGCTAATGTAAGGCTTAACTTGTGGACGACCGAAGTAGTCAGAGTTCGCTGTAAATGCAGTTGCAATTTCTAGGTTAAGAATATCGCTCTCTACAGCATCACCAGTGCGATTCCAGTAACCTTCATCACCTTCTTCATGTGCATAAGAAGCCGTAGCTTCTAAGCGAATGTTGTCGTTCAGTTTGTAAGAAGGACGAGCAGCAACCATGTAACGAGTCAAACCGTCAGCACCAAACAATTGGTCAAGAGCTGTAAAGTACACTGCTTCCGTACCTAATTGCCATTTTTCAGAGATGTTAAGCACACCGTAAGAAGTCAAGAATAGTGATTCTTCTTTATCACCGCCACCAGACCAACCACCGAAGTTAACACCACGGTTTTTCATTACGCCAGAGCCGTAAGCAATTACGTTTTGAGTCCAACCGTCTAGGCCATAGTAACTTGTATTAAGCGTTACAGCTGCACCGATACCGTCTTCGTTCTCACCGCCATTGATGTTTTGCTGACCATATTTAAAGTCAAAGTCTAGGCTGCCGATACCCGCATCCACGCCGTAGTAGTACAAGTCAATAGAAGAGAGTGTCTGTCTTTCTTTTGCACCATCTTTCTTGACTTTACATTTACTAGGATCTGTCGATGTAGTGCCATCATCTTGTTTACAGTCAATCGCGTAAGAATCTGCAGAACCTGCATCAGGATCAGCCATCACATAAGCGATACCAGCAGTATGTCCTGCAAGCTTAGTTTGAATACCTGCACCAATACCAGATGATTGTTTCCAAAACTCACCAGATAAAAGGCCAGCTGCACGGTTTAGGTAACGTTGACCACCCCAAATAGAAGTGTCTTCACCTAAAATGCCGCCGAGCTCAACAAAAGCTTCTTTTACTTCGAACTGAGAATCATCATTCTTCTTTTGTCCGCCTTCAGAAGAATAAGCGTATGAGTTACCGTTACCATATTCAGTACGAAGAACGTAGTCGGCCCACACACCATTTTGGTACTCAGAGTGCTTCTTAATTACAAATTCAACTTGGTTAGTACTCTTACCGTGAGTACCCGCTGTTTTGTAATCTGGCTTACCGAATTCAGTGTCTACTGTTTTACCGTCGACAACACGAACGTTAGAAGACATGTAACCGTGAACTTCCCAGCCGTCAGTGATAACGTCAGTAGGGTTTTTCACCTCTACTTCCATTGAAGAGTCACCACTTGTTACATCAAGTGCAACATCATTTTCTGCGAACGCTGAACCAGCGACAAGTGCAGAAGCCACTGCAGCAGCAATCAAACTTACTTTTTTCATTCTTAACTCCATTAAGGACGATTTATTTTAGGTTTTATATTTTTGCTCTCTTGCGACAACCAAAGGCAGTAATGGTGGGCGTAAGATAGAGAGGTTTAGGGTTTCCCCTGATTCGTTTCAACGGAACCAATATTAAGAGGGGATGACAAGTTTGACTTCCTCCACCCCGAACTAAATTAAGGGGGATGAGAAGGGAGTAGAGTTTATACAGAATGGTATTTTAAAGGGTTGGATCACTTAATCTAGGAGGAGTAGACAGCACACAGATCTAATTATTCAGCATAAGTGAGATCTACTTCAAATATATAATTTGAACTTCATCGATGAATTATTTTTCAACAAAATTTATTCTATGAAGTTGCTTGACCTTAATGGGACAAAGCCTTTTACTAATAGTTCACTGATGTTGATAAACGAACAAGAAATCAAGCAATGACTAGAACGCTCGCTCGCCCTTATCCACTAGGCGCAACGCTAGGTAACACTGGCTGTAACTTCTCAATTTATTCCCCTGACTGTAAATCCCTTTCTCTCGCTCTTTTTGACGAGAACGATGAGTTCACCACTTATAAATTGGAAAATGAATACGCTGATATCAGGTATGTATTTGTTGATGGTATTAAAGCGGGACAAAAATACGGTTTCATTGCTGAAACTGATAATGGCCCGATCTTACTTTCCGACCCTTACGCTAAAGCAATAAGCGAACCGCTCGATTACGCAACGCCATATACCAATGAAAAAAGCTTTTCGATGGCGAAGTGTCTCGTAGTTGATGACACGTTCGATTGGCAAGATGTCGAAAAGCCGCGTATTAGCCGCGAAGAGACCGTTCTTTTCGAAACCCATGTTAAAGGCCTATCTCAACTTCACCCAGAAGTCGCGACCAATACAAAAGGCCGTTATTTGGGGTTAGTTAGTCCCGAAATGCTTGCATTCTATAAACAGCAAAACATCAATTCTCTACAACTTTTACCTATTGCTGCATGTATGCATGAACCCCACCTATTGGATATGGGGAAAGTGAATTACTGGGGTTACAATCCATATTTGTTTATGGTGCCAGACCCACGCTACGCCGAGAAAGACGCCGTAAGTGAACTCAAAACCGCGATTCGAGAACTGCACCGCAACGGTATCGAAGTCATTCTCGACGTCGTCTACAACCACACAGCAGAAGGCGGTGAAGGTGGTACAACCTTCAACCTAAAAGCACTGGATAGCCGCTACTACATTAAGCATGGCTGTCATTACGCGAACTTCACTGGTTGTGGTAACACGGTCGACCTCACCCACCAACCAGCACTTAACTTAGTCATGGATACACTGCGCTACTGGGTTAGTGAGTTCCAAGTCGACGGCTTCCGTTTTGATTTGGCAGCAACACTGGGGCGCGAAGGCGATAACTACAATCCTGAGGCTGCTTTCTTCAAAGCCGTCGCCCAAGATCCGGTATTGAAAGAAGCCAAGTTAATTGCAGAACCATGGGACATCGGGCCAAATGGCTACCAAGTTGGCAATTTTCCGTTGGGGTGGAATGAATGTAACGACAAACTGCGAGATATCACTCGTAGCTTCTGGCGTGGTGATCAAGGCTACTTGAAAGAGTTTGCGACTCGCTTAATGGGCTCTCGTGACATCTACAGTGCCGCACACTGGCCGTACAAATTAACCGTCAACTACATCACTTATCATGACGGCTTCACCATGCAAGATCTTGTTTCTTATAAACATAAGCACAATGAAGAAAATGGTGAGAGCAACCGCGATGGACACGGTGATAACCGCTCTGAAAACTATGGTGTAGAAGGCAATACAGAAAACCTTTTGGTTATCGCAACACGCGAAAAGCAAAAGCGTAACTTCATGGCTAGCCTGTTATTTGCATTCGGTATTCCGCATATTTTGACGGCCGATGTGTTATCTCATTCTCAAAAGGGCAACAACAACGCGTACTGCCAAGACAGCGTCACTAGCTGGCTCAACTGGGAAGATTCCGAGCGTAAGGCTTATTTCAAGGCTTGGTTGTCTGAGATGATCTCCGCACGTCAGCAATACATGGTGCCGTTTATCAAGGCGTTCAGTGGCGATAAACGTAACTCTAACCGTATATTCTGGAGCCGTGTTGATGGCACAATCATGGAACATGATGATTGGAACCGTTTAAGCTCTGTAGCCTTACATTTAGGCATCGGCAAAGATGGCGACGAGTTGATTTATCTGATCAACCAAACCAACGCACCGGCTCGATTTTCTTTACCGAGTGACCGTCAGCAAAACTGGGTAACCATCTGTGATACCAACTTGCGAAACGTGAAACCGGGTCATGCCGAAGGTGAAATGCTGTTATCTCCCGTTTCAATGGCAATTTTGCACTATTCGCCAAACAAGACTGATTCGGTTTAGGTTTAGGTTTAGGTTAAAAGCCAAATCAGCTTAATAGAACACGCGAAGCCATAGAAGCCAGTTATGTTTATGACTGGCTTTTTTATTAGCTGAACGTCACAAACTCAATTTTTTATATGGAACATTTTGCATTGATGTGATTACGAAAACTGTTTAGTATGCCGTACTATAAAAATGAATCTATAACGTCTTTGGATATCATGGCTTTACCTAAAACATTAATTCGGCTTTTTAAACCATACATTATTTTATTAACTGGAGGGATGCTCTATCTTGCTGCAGCTCAACTTGAAAAAGTAGAAACGACAGCAAAAGAACAATCACTATCAAATATTCGTATCGCAAGTTCCATCATCAATTCCAACATCGAAGCCACATTCGGCAAACTCTATTTTTTGGAAACCAGTTTAAGCTTATCTACATCAGGCCCCGTCGGTGAACAAAAATTCAGGGACATCAGTGACAATATTCTTAAGAGAACACCTAACTTCTCCGATATTGTTCAATACCAGCCTCAATCCCAACAATATATTTCAACTCGTGGCCTGCCTCTTTCTAATGAGCAGATCAATGCCATCCAGTGGAATCCAATAGATAGTGTTGTAGAAGGTTTTTACATCTCTTCTATCTATCAAAAACCCGATGGTCGTTGGGTTTTCGCGATCAAACACACGACGGAAAAGTTGAACAAAGAAATATGGATTGAGTTTGACCTTTTGCATACCACACAAGGCCTGAGAGACTTAAAGACATTAGACCGTGGCTATGTATTTGTGGTTGATAGAGCAACCGAACGACTGGTTTTCCATCCTGATCCGAAACGCATTGGCTCCAAATCCATCAGCTATCATGCAGGCATCAGCCACCAACTCTCTCAAGGTGAGACCGTCGGCCAACACGAATACTACTATCAAGATAATTTCAAAATAACGGTATTTGATGCTGACAACAGCTTAAACTGGGTATTCGTCTCGGGCACTGATCGTCACGACATACTCACCAGCTCACACCAATTTACGCTAACTGGCGTGGTACTCGGGTCACTGCTTCTATTATGGATTGGCGCACACTACCTAGCTCACCGCTTGAACATATCGTTATCTCAACTGAATAAAGTTGATGATCTCGCCAGCTTTAAACGAGAGTTAAAAGCCATATTCAATAGCTTTACCTATCAAAAAGGCATTCAATTCTGCCTTTATCAAGCAGAGAGCCATTCATTCAGTACTATCGATTATCATGGAAACAAATCAAAGGTACATTCTGACAAAGCCCTTGCTGAGCGATTTGCTCCCGAAAGCATGGCTTATCGAAGCAGCAAATACGCGGATCCATTGGCACGTAAACTCAAAATACTCCAACGCCACTACTGTATCCCTTTGCACTCTCGTAACCAGCTAATCGCGGTGATTTACGTCAAGGCGCCCTTGCCGATCAGTCAAAGTATTTTACGCATGATCAAAGATTACACGGAAGTCTCGTTGTCTAACTTACTGCTCCACCATCAATTGAGCAGTAAAGATCTCATGACTCAGTTAGACAACAAAAGTAGTTTTAACATCGCGATCGACAACTACGCATGCGAACCCGATACCTATGTAGCTCTGCTCGATATCGATAACTTTGACCACGTAAATCGAGCTTACGGTGAAGCGATTGGCGACAAGATGATAAAGCTCGCCGCAGAAGCGATGCGTTCTTACTTCCCTAAGCCAAAAGGGCTTTGCCTTGCTCGAGTTGGGGATAAGGAGTTCGCCGTTTTATTCAAAGCGAATGATGCGAAGGATGCCAAGCACCAATTGGAACAATGTCGAGTCAGCATCGCCGAGAAAACCATTGTCACTCCGGATATCACATTGTCACTCAGTATCAGCGTCGGGTTTTCGCAAATAGACGGCGAAACAGACTCTGCTTTAGCCCTTGCGGAACAAGCAAAACTTATCGCACTACAACTTGGAAAGAATCGAGTAGAAGGTCACATTAGAGGCGTAGCCAAAGCGTCGTAGACATTAGCTAACACGCTCGTATCACACCGATTGGTACGATACCGATAACGAAAAAGCACCTAGGATTAATCCCCTAGGTGCTTTTGTTTTTATGGAAAGTCATTACAATGCGCGTTCGATACAACAATACCCTTTTTTAACGATACGAGCCTTATGAAGCTAAGTAACCGACTGCAAACTCTCCACTCCCTTGTCAGTAATGACTACCAACATATTTGGGACTGTTGTTGTGATCACGGCTTCTTGGGTGTTCAGCTATTATCTGACCACAAAGCACCGCAGATTCATTTTGTCGATATTGTCCCTTCTCTGATGAATGAACTGGAGGGCAAGTTAACGCGTTACTTTCCCCAAGATAATTCAGACCAACAAGCGGTTACCAGCCAATGGCAAGTCTACTGCTTGGATGTCGCAGCGATTCCATTGGAAAAGCACACAGGCAGACATCTGGTCATTATTGCGGGTGTGGGAGGCGATCTAACACAAAAGCTCGTCGACGATATTCATTGCAAGCATCCAGACAAAGCGATCGATTTTTTGCTTTGCCCGGTTCATCAGCAGTTCGAATTAAGAAATCATTTAAAGGCGCTCAATTTCGGCCTAATTGATGAAGTGTTAATTGAAGAGAACCGTCGTTACTACGAGATTTTATTGGTCAGCAATAACCAAGGTGAAAGCGACAAAAATCTAGATGAAAACGGCAATAACCGAACGGTAACTGAGATATCAAGCGTCGGCGACAAGATCTGGACTCCGAACTGTGAACAACAGAAGCAAGTATCACAGCAATACAAAGCCAAAACATTGCAGCACTACTTGCGCATCCATCAAGGACAAGAGAAGCAAGGCAAAACCAGTCAGGTTAAGCACATCATTGAAGCTTACCAAGCGATTTAACTTCCTCACTCTTTGACCATCCTTGTTTTAGCGCTTTAAAACATAGTGAGCACTGACTGCACTGTTTGAGTAGACAAAGCCCAATCAATAGAAAAGCCGACAGTTCAATGAACTATCGGCTTTTTTGATGCTATCGATTTGGTATGAGCTTACTGTTCTTGTTTCTTATAAGCCACATCAGGTTCATCAGTCGTTTCAACCTCACAGGGCGTATCAACCCCATAAACCGTATCAAGATAGTCGTCTTTCTCTTTCCACGTACTATTCAACCAACTGTGGAAACGACGTTTAAACGCTTTATCTTCAAAATAATTGCCGTTCACGTTCTCATCCATTGGGTGCAGTTTAATACGCACCACCACCTTGGTCATTTTACCCTTCAGCATGTCTTCAAATGGAGAAGCCTGATTTTCTGGATAAGCCAAAGTGACATCTACAATACCATCCAAGATTGGGCCCATTGCCGATAGAGCAAACGCCACACCACCTGTTTTCGGTTTAAGTAGATGTCGATAAGGTGTTTTCGCTGTCGCCAGTTTCTCGTGGTTTGCACGAGTTCCTTCCACAAAATTTACCAAGGTTGTCGGTGCCCATTTGAACTTAGTACATGCCTTATTAATTGCATCAAAGTCATCATTGCGACGCTCAGGGTTACGAATCAAAAACTCACGTGAGTGACGTCTCATGAAAGGCATATCCAAGCCCCAACAAGCCAAACCAACAAAAGGAACGTACAGCAATTCATGCTTAAGGAAGAACTTAGTCATTGGCATCTTGTCTTTCAAGATCGAAGACAAAATCACGATATCCGCCCAACTGAGGTGATTCGACATCATCAAGTACCATTGCTTAGTCGAGATGTCTTCCCCGCCCTCAACTTGCCACTCGATATCGTTATTCACATTCAACATCCAAAGATTGAGCGAAGCCCAACACCAAAATGTGAAATTCGCTAAACGAGTACATGACTTTTGAACAATAGAGATTGGAAGAATCAGTTTGATGAGGCCAAAAAAGCTCACGGTAAACGCAGTCATTGCGGTATTGATGGTCACGAACAACACGTTCAAGGCCATACGAAGATTATCAAGCATAAAACACGGCTATATTGAGATCGAAAGCCGCCATTATACTCATCTATAAAATATTCTCTTTAGTTATTGGTGAATACATTAAGGGTCAAACCACGGAACTAATTTTGGTCTGTGCCCACAAATCAATCTCTCCCCTTAATCTGAAAGTGCCACATCAAAAAACAACAAAGATGTCATTTAGACACAATAGTGCAAAGTCTATTTGACATCATTCAAGTTCATTTCCACCGAATGATCAGTATTGATAAGCATTCTCATTATTGGCATGGTACATGCAACTCCAAAAAGTAAGATAGTTGAGTATCCTTAATGAGATAACTTCTCTAAATAAAGGTGATGATATGACAGATATTCCTCATGGCTTAGTAACCGGAAAAGTCGTACACAAGACCGAATGGACGGAGCAACTGTTCTCTCTTCAAGTCAGTGCGCCAGTCTCGCCCTACCAAGCAGGGCAGTTCACTAAGCTGGGATTACGTAACAGTGAAGGCGAGTTTGTTAGACGTGCTTATTCCATGGTGAATGCGCCAGAGCACGAACACGGTCATCAGTCGCTTGAGTTTTTAATTGTTAAGGATCAAAACGGGCAGCTTTCACCTCAACTTCATGAGTTGAAGGTAGGCGATGACATCTTTGTCGGCAAAGACCCAAGCGGCTTTATGACCTTAGATGAGATCCCAGAGATCGCCGACGATCTATGGATGCTTTCAACCGGGACTGCCGTTGGGCCTTTTATCTCAATGCTCGAAAGCATGCAGATACAGCAGCAAAACGGCTCAGATGTCGAAAAAGTAATGTCATTCAAAAACCTTGTACTGGTTCATGCCGTAAGAACAGAACAAGACCTGACTTATCGAGACCGTATCGCTCAACTCGTTAATCACTTCCAAGGGAAACTACAATATGTGCCAATTATTTCTAGAGAATCAGTCACCGGAACTTTGCGCGGACGAATCCCAAGCTTGTTACTTGGAGGCAACCTTGAGCAAACCACGTCTGTCGCTTTCAATAAAACCCGCAGTTTTTTCTACCTTTGTGGCAATCCGCAAATGGTTCGCGACACAAGTGAAGCACTAACCAGCTTAGGTTTCGAGAAGCACTTACGCCGAAAGCCCGGCCAATTCAGCAGTGAAAACTACTGGTAATCACGGTCACCAATTCAATCGAAGCTAAAGCTTGTATTCAAAATACAGACAAGAGGTTTTATATGAGTCATTTACGTATTCCGTCACACTGGAAAATTCAACGTTCAACGCCATTTTTCACCAAAGACAACATACCGGCTGCATTGCTTAATCACCACAACACCGCAGAAGGTGTATTCGGCCAGATCTGCGTAATGGAAGGCACCGTCACCTACTATGGTTTTGCTGATGCAAACGCGACAGAACCAGAAAACGTTATCACAATCCAAGCCGGGCAATTTGCCACCAGCCCACCTCAATATTGGCATCGAGTAGAGCTGAGTGACGACGCTCAATTCAACATTAACTTCTGGTCTGAGAAAGAGACTAAGAAGATGTTCAACACCCGAAAGTAAGGTTCATTCAATATTGATGAACTTATAAGCAAGCTACTTCGTAATGTGATTTTTAATGTTCAAGAAGTGAAGATAAAACACAAAATAACCATAGTAATTACAATGACTAATGGTGATAGACAAGACAAAAAAACTCTAGCACACTGAACAAAGTTATTAGTTTTAGCCCGATTTTAGATTAATAAAACAGACGGGTTATTTATATTTAGGTAAGAGAGGAAGCCATGCTCAACATTGCTTTTTTTAGCTCAAAATCATACGACGAAAAATCATTTGAACTTGCAAAAGGCGAACTCAACGCCGAGTTCCATTTTCACGATTTTCGACTCACTACAACAACAGCAAAAATGGCGCACGACAACGAAGTCGTTTGTGCGTTTGTAAACGACGACCTATCGCGAGATGTGCTAGAAATTCTAGCGAAAGGCGGCACTAAGCTGATTGCGATGCGCTGTGCAGGTTTTGATAAAGTCGATTTAGATGCAGCCAAAGAGTTTGGTCTGCAAGTGGTTCGCGTTCCTGCTTATTCACCAGAATCGGTAGCAGAACACACGGTCGGCATGATGATGTGTTTGAACCGTAAACTACACAAAGCATACCAACGCACTCGTGATGCGAACTTCTCTCTTGAGGGTTTGGTTGGCTTTAACTTCCACGGTAAAACTGTTGGTGTGATCGGCTCTGGCAAAATTGGTCTAGCAACTATGCGAATTCTGAAAGGTTTAGGCATGAACATCCTATGCTACGACCCATACCCGAACCCATTGGCAAAAGAACTGGGCGCTAAATACGTAGAACTCGACGAGCTTTACCAAGAATCTGACGTGATTTCTCTGCATTGCCCAATGAGCAAAGAGAACTACCACCTGTTGGATGCAACGGCATTTGAGAAAATGAAAGATGGCGTGATGATCGTCAACACCAGCCGTGGTGAACTACTGGATTCAACCGCAGCAATCGAAGCGTTGAAACAAAGCAAGATTGGCGCGCTTGGCCTTGATGTTTACGACAATGAGAAAGAGTTGTTCTTCCAAGACAAATCTAACGACGTGATTGTCGATGACGTATTCCGTCGCCTATCTGCTTGTCACAATGTATTGTTTACAGGTCACCAAGCCTTCTTGACCAAAGATGCTCTGTTCAATATCGCCAATACAACGCTCACCAGTGTTGATGCCTTCTTTACTGGCAACACCAGCGGCAACGAACTGGTTTAACAACAACTTGAGTTAATAGCAGACTGAGTTAGTAATAGACTCAATCTAGAAATAGAAAGCCACGCTAGTCCTAAGGGAACAGCGTGGCTTCTCGTTTATCCCGCATTCAAAAACAGTTCTAAACGCAGAAATGACAATCTTCGGTATCTAAGCCATAGACACCGTTTCTAATGGCAAGGTGCTCTTCCCCTGCTTTCACACCCATCTCATAACCTGCATTCAAGACCGTTTGATCCATTGTCAAACGCTTCACTGCAAACGCTTCTGGCGGCGCTATCACTTTAATGGTCGCATCTTTGGGTGGGTTACGAATGAACTCCAGAGACTGGTTGTAGTTTTCAGCACGTACCGCCATCGACTCAGCAATGTTTGGGAATTTCTTTAACAGTTTTTTTAGCATCCATTGATGCTTTTGAGGCTTCATTCGGTAACTCAAAGGATGAGAAAGAATCACCGTAATGTCTCGTGCGCCGCGACGATAAGCTTCACGAACCGGAATTGAATCGGCTACACCACCATCGGTATAACAACCACCAGAGAAGCACGGCGTTTCGCGGTAAGCGATAGGTAGAGCCGTTGTTGCTTCAACCACGTTAGAAAGGTTTTCTGGCTTGATGTGATAGTAGTCTGCACTGCCAGTATCGACGTTAGTTACAGCAGCAATTAAAGGAACACTTGAGAACAGCTCACCACAATCCAGTGGATAACGATGGTTAGATTCATCCCACAACCACTTAACGTCGACCAAATTGCCACCTTTAGCAAAGCGAGCAGGATTGAAGAACGTTTTATCCGTCGCCATGGTAGTAATCACGTTGTAGCTACGCTTCGGAGCTTGAGATAAGTAACCAACCAAATTCGACACACCCGCAGATACGCCAATAGCAAAATCATAAGGACGGAAATCGTCTTGCATAAAAGCGTCCAATACTCCTGCTGCGAAGATGCCTCTCATTGCCCCACCTTCAACGATTAATGCGCTCTTACTCATCTCAAACTCTTCTACTTTATAAACTGATAGCCGTAGGATAATCCGTTACCCTAACTAAATATAATGGGATGAGTTTATTAATTTGATAGGCAAAAACTATCAATAGAAATGGTGCTAATTTTCAAGTAATTGGTACGACTTACATGACTCACCTAATACACAGCATGATCAAAAAAGGCCGTTGAGTGATTCACTCAACGGCCTTTCATTTAACTAATCAAACTTATTGATTACGACTTAAATTCGCTTACATCGATTTCAAGTAGCTTACCAATGCCTTCTCCGTAAGCAGGGTCGGCTTTGTAACAGTGTCTTAAGTGACGCAGCTGAATCTCTTTAGGCACGCCGCCTAGGTTACGAGCAGTGTTATCAAACAGAATCGCTTGTTTCTCTGGCGTCATCAGGCGGAACAAGTCACCCGGTTGCGAGAAGTAATCTTCATCTTCGCGGTGATCCCAATGCGCTGCAGCACCATCTAGGTTCAATGCTGGCTCTGCAAAGTCTGGCTGCTCTGCCCATTGGCCTTCGTTGTTTGGCTCATAGCCAAGTGTGCTACCAAAGTTACCATCAACACGCATCGCACCATCACGGTGGTAGCTGTGGACAGGGCAACGAGGTGCGTTTACTGGGATATGCTGATGGTTAACACCCAAACGGTAGCGCTGTGCATCACCGTAAGCAAACAGACGGCCTTGTAACATCTTGTCTGGTGAGAAGCTGATACCCGGAACCACGTTTGCCGGGTTGAATGCAGACTGCTCAACTTCAGCGAAGAAGTTTTGTGGGTTACGGTTCAATTCAAACTCACCCACCTCAATTAATGGGTAATCTGCGTGTGGCCAGATCTTAGTCAGATCGAACGGGTTGTATGGCACTTTCGCTGCGTCCGCTTCTGGCATCACTTGAACTTTCAGTGTCCATTTAGGGAAGTCTTGATTATCAATGCTGTCTAGCAGATCACGTTGGTGGCTTTCGCGATCGTCGCCGATCACTTGTGCCGCTTCTGCATCAGACAAGTTCTTAATACCTTGCTGAGATTTGAAGTGGAACTTAACCCAGAAACGTTCGTTGTCTGCATTAATAAAGCTGAATGTATGGCTACCAAAACCATGCATATGACGGTAAGTCGCAGGAATACCACGGTCACTCATTACGATGGTGATTTGGTGAAGCGCTTCAGGTAGAGAGGTCCAGAAATCCCAGTTGTTTTTCGCACTGCGCATGTTGGTGCGCGGGTCACGCTTAACCGCATGGTTTAGATCTGGGAACTTAAGAGGATCACGAAGGAAGAATACCGGCGTGTTGTTACCCACCATGTCCCAGTTGCCTTCTTCGGTATAAAACTTCAATGCAAAGCCGCGGATATCACGCTCAGCATCGGCAGCGCCACGCTCACCCGCCACCGTTGTAAAACGTGCAAACAGGTCGGTCTTTTTGCCTATTTCAGAAAACAGTTTTGCCTTGGTGTATTTGGTAATGTCATGCGTAACAGTAAATGTACCGTAAGCGCCTGAACCTTTCGCGTGCATACGACGCTCTGGAATGACTTCGCGGTCAAAATGCGCCATCTTTTCTAAAAACCAAACATCTTGAAGAAGTTGAGGACCGCGCTTACCCGCAGTTTGAACATTCTGGTTATGAGCAACAGGACAACCCGCAGCTGTAGTTAGTTTTTTACTCATGATCTATTCCTTAAGGTCCAAAGGTGCAGCAATAGTGAGTGCACCTTGATATTTATACTGGCTTCCTTTCAAAAGCCCCTAAAATATTATGGATATAGAATAGACCTCTAATGGTATAAAATATAATCGTTTCTATTTATCGTTGCTATCTATAAAACCTATCGAACCATGATGTTAAGTAACCAATTGTCAAACCTCACTTTATTTCAAGATCGCATGGCCTACTTTCAGAGTCGCAGCGATATTTCTCGCCGTTCTGGTAAGGTTTAGTTCGGCTTCTAGCAGAACTTGGTCAAGTGACTGAGGAGAACGAACCGTACCAAACAAGCTGTTCATTTCACCATAAAGTGCTTCTACTTCTGTTCCCAGTGAGCCAGCAATGCCTATGATCGGAATGCCTTGTAAGCTCGCTCGTTTAGCAATGCCATAAGGCGTTTTCCCTTGCAGAGTTTGGTTGTCCATCTGCCCTTCGCCAGTAATCACCAAGTCGGCACCTTTCAATAGATCATCAGCTTGCAAAACATCGAGCACCATCTCAATGCCGGGTTTAATTTGGATATTGAATAACAAACCAAGCCCCATCGGCGTGCCACCAGCTGCGCCATAACCCACGCGCTTGTAAACAGGCTCATCGCCACCGGCATAACCTTGCGTTTCTGCAACTTGAGCAAAATTCTCAAGCGCCTTATCAAGCATTAAGACTTGTTCAGGTGTCGCTCCTTTTTGCGGACCAAATATATAGCTGGCACCGTTATCACCACACAATGGATTATCCACATCGCACGCCACAATCAACTCAATATCGGAGCAACGAGAATCGACGCCTGTAAGATCAATTGAAGCCAAATCCGCTAGCACAGCGCCACCTCGGCTGAGCTCTTGCCCTGCACGATCAAGCAATTTACCACCTAACGCTTGTACAATGCCTGCACCACCATCATTGGTCGCACTGCCACCCAATCCAAGAATGATGGTTTGAGCACCCTGCTCTATCGCTTCTAATATCAGCTGTCCGGTACCAAAAGAAGAAGCAACCAAAGGATCGCGCTGTTCTGGTGTCAGCAAGTCTAAACCAGACGCAGCAGCTATCTCTATCAAAGCCGTTCTCTTGGAGCTCTGAACTGACGGTTCTAACATCGCCCATTCAGCACTAATCAATGTTCCCAATGGCCCTTGGACTTTATTTGTTCGCTTTTGTCCGGCTAAACCTTGTAGCAATACATCTACCGTACCTTCGCCACCATCGGCCAGAGGCAAGGTCACATAGTCAGCGTCAGGGAAGATTTCACGAAAGCCCTTTTCAATGCACGCCGCCACCGATACAGCAGATAAAGATTCTTTAAACGAGTCTGGTGCAATTACAATTTTCATAGCGATGAGTTCCAATTGAATATTCGTTTTGACAGCTTATTCTCATTCTATTGACTCTAATAAAGCAAGAACAGCCCTTCATAACCGCCAATATGAATTTCAGTCACATACTCTCCGATGTTGCCGTTTTCATCGACAGGCTTCATCGGCACGTCCAATACAATCATCAGCTTCTCTGCCTCATAAAAGCTCGAATTCTTACCGTGGAAATCCGTGCGATACAACACACGACCATTGCTGAACTCTCTCGCTAACACCATATCTTCAGGGCCACCAGCGGCCACCTGATTTTTAGATTGATACATAAAGTACGTGAACGTAGGTAGAACGTGAGTCATACCATTGGGCAGATCAGCATGCACCACTTCACTCATCGATGAATCACCAACGATGGTGTAGTCTGTGGGTTGAGGTGTCGTTGTCGACAACATCAAAGGAATTGGCTCAAATCCCTGTAGGACCTGATGACTCGGCTCTCCCAAATCAACGGCTAATAACGAACTTGGTTGATAAGCGATATTTTTAGGGACACCACTTTGCCAGAAAGTGTCAGCAGTCGTGTTATCACTCCCATAGACGTAACTATTGTTCCACTGATTAAAATAGCTGTGTTGAGCATGTCGATTGAGGTGGTAAATCGCTAGGGTCGAGTATTGGTCTTTCTTCCAATTCTCTTCACTATTTCCTAGATACTGGACTCGCCCGTAACGCGTTGTCGCCTGAAAAATAACTCTTTGTCCATTGTAGGCGAGCGCAGAATTATCCCAGAACTTAGAGATCCCCGAGTAACCACTAAATCCAGTAGACGGAAAAATGTAATGCTCTCTCAGATACAAAGACCCGGCTTCGCTAAGATGACACTGCCCATTTCGACCTAGCAAGTTCGCCGTACCAATGTTCAACCCAATAGACGCATCACTTTCTAAAACAGATAGATTTTTGAGAAACGCTGAAAATTGTTGCTTGTAGAGATCATCCGCTTGAATTGAACCCGCAACAGCTCCTAACTCTTGAACATGTCCGCCAGAATGGACATAGAACTGGTTCGAGCCAATGAGTTTATTTGTGTCGTCGTTGTATGCACCATTCAAACCTTGGCTTGCCCAGCTTTGCTTGTAGTAGCGATGAATGGCCGATAAATAATCCGCGTTTGCGACGTTCGTTAACGACCAAGATGAATTCGCGCTCCACATTCGACCAAATGGCACCACTCTTGATTCCCAACGAAAACGCGCTGTCGCATTCTTATTGGTTCGATTTCGATACTCGCTTGGCGACAAGTAGTTATCGCCATTCAGGTCTGCAGACACGTCAAAGCCACGAATATTTCGCCATTGGCTGATAGCATTGCCATCAGGCGTTGTGGTCGGAGCGTCGGTTAACTTAACGGTTGGAAAGCTGTTTTTGAGTGTTACTTCTTTTAAACGCGGCCTGTCATCAGCGCTCTCACTTTGCCAACGAACTCTCACAACGTGTAAGCGCCCACCATCTCGCAAAAAAGTTGAACCAAAATACTGGCCGCCACCATAACTCGCCCCACTGCCATCATGAGTTGTGGCTCTTACCCAGTTATCCGGAAGGTTCCAAATAACCGATTGGTTTTTGGTCATATTGAGCGTTTTGTCTTTCTTTACATCGAGCCTTTCCCACTGTGAAACCCTTCCGTGAGAATCAATCGCTGTTGGGTATTCAATCCAGAATTCGCCGCTGCCAGCAAACTGTGAGAACTTAAAGGTCAGCCTTTCGAACTGTTCAGCATGATAGACATACAAAGCCCCGTCCTGTTCGAAATTCTCAAACACATCAGCATCCCAAGGAGGCTCTTGATACAGCCAAAAGCCCGCATGATCTTCACTGGCTGTATAGCCCAAGATCATAGGCTTTCCACTTAAGAGAGTATTTTCACCGTGGGTGTTATCAACTTCTGCGAGCACTGTATCTTCAGAAAAATGGAGAAAGAAGTCTTCAAAATTAACGCCATGTAATTCTGCGTTATTACGAAGGTCGTTCTCCAACCAACCAGAATTGAACTCCAATTTTTGGTTATACATATACCCAATTGTCGTAGCTCGCTTATTGTCGGTTTTATCTGCATAAGAGCCAAATACGAGGTCACTGTTCGCAATTTCCCAATCAATGACAGCATTCGCAGACATTGGGGAGCCCGAAAGATCAGCGCCGGATTCATGTTGCCCTGGCAGTACAATCGCTGTACCAACAGCAAAAGAATAACCGGTAATTAAATATGAAGGAATGAGTGTGAGCAGCCCAGAAATGTAAGTTTTCATGATTCAAACTTCCTAATCGATACCATTACCATTCAAAATACTTCGTTTAAAATCAACACATTAAACATCAACCTTGAGGACAATGTACGAAAAAAGTATCGTCTAGAAAAGTTCATAGTTCAAGCGTTAAGCCACCCGGTTCAACGAGCATTTAAGTGTGCCATCGAATACCCGAATGAAGACAATCTGAAACTACCGCCAGCTTAAGGGGAAAATGATTATGTTGGTCGTTATAAAAACCAAATGAGAGGGGGATTAGGCTTGCTGTGTCAGTATCAATCGATGAAAACCACCTACGGATGTAAGTGGTTTTTGCCGGAATAAATAGAAGGGATATATTTAGGTGCTTGAGTCGCTTTAACTAGATTTTGTCTACCTTAACAACCTCATCGTTAAATTTAATGTATTCCACATTGGAAATCTTGTCCGTTCCAATCGATTTACCAGAAATTTTTGTCACACCACCAGCCAGCTTTTCAATCGAATAATCGTTTTTGTTACCATTAATCTTCAATACATCGGTACCATCAGATCCATCGAAAGTGTTGTTAGCAGAATTCCCCTCAAAATAATTATCCTGAGAATTTCCAAGTATATCTAAAGCCTCAGAACCTACGATTTTCAAATTTTTAATATATTGAGATTTAAAGGTGTACTTTTCTTTATCATCAGAAGAAATTTGGATCTTAAATGTATTATTTAAAGACGGGTTCGCATTTAAATACGTATTGACCTTTGAACTGTCAATCCGCGCCGTATACTGATGATATTCAGGCAAGAATTCTTTGACGATAGCAAAACCAGTACTATCACTAGGCAAAGTTTCTCGGGTAACGTAACGGTAGTTATCCATTCCTCCAAACTCTGAATTAAACCCACCATACATTCCGTAATACGTGTCTGCTAGTGCGGCAAAATACTCGTGAGAAAAGGTTTGCCCCATCTTATACTGCTCAGGCATTCCTAGGTCTTTACCTATATCGTCACCGCCCCAATCGCCATCCCATTGTTCTTCACGTTTTTCATCAAGAGTTGCGCCTGCTGCTTGTGGACTCCAAATGGAACTTTTAGCCACATAATCTTTGCTAGTGTCTTTATCCTCGTAAACATATAAGCCTGTTGTGCTGTCATACCGATAATCTTTGAAAATACTCAAGCTATGGGCAGTAATTCTTTTTTGTAATCCGCCTTTGCTACCATCACCGGTCAAAGGGGCAATTCCTTGAGCTTGAGTTATATGAAGAATTTCTTCTATTGAAGCATCTCTTTTACCTACATTGGTAACGGAATTATAACCAGTGAAATACTCTGTCTCACCAACGTATGTCGTTTCGTTATATCCAAGCGCTTGGCTATGAACAAACCAACCATATTTTTTGAATAGCTCATTATCTGAAGCTATCAGCTGCAGGTAGTTATCAGCTGTAGCTGAGGCAAGTTTAGGCTCACGCGCTTTCAACAACCTCAGTAGCTCTTGCTGAAGATTACCAATATCACCTTCTGACGATGCCATAAGAAGCGTACCCTGACGCTGACTTATCGATTTAAAGACATCAAGCTTACTCAGTTCTGTATTCGCTCCATTTTCGGACAAAAGAGAAGTCCACACACCAATGGCTTGACGCAGATCCTCATCACTACCTTTTGTCGCAAGAATGGTAATACTAATACTTGAATCTGAGCGTAACGGTATTTTAATAAAGTAATCAAAACCTGCATCTTTCGCTATCTGGTAGTTACTTGGGAATACCGTATTAAAAGCACTATCGATATTGTAATTGGTAATCAACTTCGATTCATTTGGCAAGGTAAACCCAGGGGTTGGTGCCGGCGTAGGGGTCGTAGCGGCTGGACTCTTACTATCGCTACCACATGCTGAAAGCAAAGGTAAAATTGCGAGGATTGTTAGGGTGATTTTATTTTTGTTCATTTAAATACCATTGAAGTTCAAGTGCGCCTACACACATATTCTCAGTGACTAACTGTATTTTTACCTATTAATCATAAAAATACGTCAGCTTCAATTAGCGATACTTATATACGTGACACCCATTCACCTCAATTATATTTACTCAAAAATAGAGTTAACTCATGCGCTTAAAAAGACAAGTATTGTTAATATTAGGTTGACCGAAATTTAATAATTCCCGGTTCTTTCCCCATTGATTAAAATAAACTAAATAGCCCCCCAGCCATTACATTACCTAAGCACTCAGGTCACTGATCCCCCAAACCTATTTACAACCTCTTGTTCCACTTCCCTTGATGGTCGCGGTCGCAATTTTCTTGTGTATCGTAACTGACGTGCTTATCGATACTCTTCAATGTAATCCCAACCTGACTAAACGCCTTTTGGATAGCAACAGAGACCTCCTGCTGACCTCCCACCTCTAAGAAGTTCGTTCTATCCTGATTGGTATCGAATACGCAGACGATTTTCAAACTTTGCGGGAATGAAGAGAAATTGACCGTATGAGTCACCCACAGAAAACCATCGAAGCCTTTTAACGTGTCTTCACACACGTCCGTTAACACGTCTCTGATTTGATTTTCGATCTTCTTATCTGATTTGCGCATGCAGCAAACTTCCTATTTAACACCTTTAAAAATAAGGTTTTTCGGTCAATGTTGTCTTAACCGACATTGGACACTGTGGCTGTTTCAAATGCAAAGTATTTATTGGGAAGAGTCTACTGGAAGATATAGAGGAAACGCCTCATGCTTGATCACTGACGAAGCAATCAAGCATGAGGCGAATATAGGATTTAGGAAGATCTTAGCTCGCCGCTTGTTCCCAATCAGTCAGTAACTTCATGATCACGCGAGAGTCTTGGTGAGTTGCCATTGGGGCAGCAAGTTGTGTGTCACCTTGCTCAACTGCTTGGCGGATATTACGTACTTGATAATGGAAGCCATCGCCTTGCGCTTCGACTTTCACTTCGCGTGTCGACGTCTCATAGATCTCAACCGTGAATGTGTTGTCTTCAGTCGGTAGCCATGGGTTGGTATCGAGCGTGATACAGCCTTTGCTACCTAGAATCGTGAAGCCATGCTTTAAGCCGTGATCTTCAGCAGTGTGGATTTGCGCGGTAAAACTGCCGTTGAAACGCATCATCGCCGACGATTCACAGATATTGCCATCTTGGCCACGTCGGCCGATTGCCGAGATCTGCACATCATCGAACACACTCTCGCCAAATTGCTGCTGCGCAACAGAATGAATCAGCGACATTGGATAACAACCCAGGTTGTACAACGCGCCTTTGCTCGCAGGGTTAACGAACTGATCAATCGCCGCAACGTAGGAACCTTGGATTGAGCGCACTTCGCCAATCTCACCTGTCACTAATTCTTGATGAAGCTTGGCAATCAATGGATGGTGTAAGTACATCAAACCTTCTGCGAAGAACACGCTAGATGCTTTCACCGCTTGCAGAGCTTGTTCGGTTTTTTCCATATCAACCGATAACGATTTTTCACACAGAATCGCTTTGCCTTTTTGAGCGGCTTTAATCACGTATTCGTGGTGGACGTGATTAGGTAGCGCGATGTAGATAATGTCGACTGACTCATCTTCAATCAGGGCTTCATAGCTGTTGAAGGTTCGTGTTGGTTGATACTGCTCAGCAAACTCATTGAGTGTTTTCTCTGTGCGCCCTGCAACTGCATACAGTTCACTTTGTGCATCGCCTTTGATCGCATCCGCCATTACGCCTGAGATAAAGCTGGTTCCTAGGATTCCCCATTTCATGACTTAGATCTCCTGCTCTTGTGTTTTGATAGGTCCACGTTGCGTTTCAAATGCTTGTACTAATTCCGTTATATCACGCTCAATAAAAGCTTGCGTATGAGGCATCACAAAGTGCTGATTGATCGCCTCACGGTTAACGTATTGCTCAAGCAAGACAACGCGATCGCTTTGGTTTTGATCATAGCTTGCAATTGCTTGTAGGCAGCCCGGCTCACTTTGCATGTCTCGGCAAAATTGCTCGATAGCTTCAATCGCAGCCTCACGATCAATGTTGGTTTTAATCTTAATTTCTGCAGTAACAAAGATGGTTTCATTCGTCTGAGGCATTTCACGCTCTTATTTTAGTTAATTATCGGTTTGCCATTAATATAATTAACCCCTAATAATTGATAAACTCACGTTTTGTTTATTGTTTATCAACCGTGAGTGTTTAATGGATAAGTTAACTAGCATGAAGGTCTTCGTTTACGTGGTCGAGCAAGGCAGCTTTCGTAGCGCCGCCAACCACTTCAACTTGTCGGCGACCATGATCAGTAAACATGTCCACCACCTTGAATCGAGCCTCAACTCTCAACTGATCCACCGCACCACGCGTAAGCAATCGTTAACCGATTCAGGGCAGCTTTATTATCGAGAATGTAAACGAATTCTCGAAGACATCAGCAATGCAGAGAACCTGATTCAAACCTTGGAAAACCAACCACAAGGCACGGTAAAAATTAACTGCCCAGTTACCTATGGAAACAAGGTGCTCGCCCCTATCGTGGCCAAATTTCTCGCACATCACCCAACCATCAACGTTGAGCTGATGTTGAATAATGACCTTGTCGACCCTTATTCATCCGACATTGACCTGATTGTGCGAATTGGCGACCTGTCCGATTCAAGCTTGGTCGCAAGGTATTTAGGGGATTATGAGATGTGTTATTGCGCCGCGCCCGCTTACCTAAACCAACATGCTGAAATCAGAGTACTAGAAGACTTGGCGCAGCACCCATCGCTTGGATTCAGTTACAGCAGCCAAGCCCCTCACACCACACCGAATAAAGAGCGTGTGCGCTTGATGTCGAATAATGGTGATGTGTTGCGATATGCTGCCCTTCAAGGCGTAGGCGTATTGTTACAGCCGACTATCTTAGTTGCCGAAGAAATTGAGCGTGGAATGCTATTGGAGATCTTGCCCGGCATGGCACCTTTCCCTAAGCCGATTCACTTGCTCTACAAAACCAAGCAACTGTCGTTGAAGAACCGAACCTTTGTCGAATTCTTGTTAGCCACTCTTTCTGAGTAACTAAGCGCTGACGAATTAGCAAAGAGGCTTCTAAGTAACGAAGAGTTTTTTTAACAACAAAACCGCTAGACTGTTTGCCAATGGCTCATCAAGCGCTTACCAAGATCAGAGGGTGTGGTGTTATGGACGATCATCTCATCACATTGGTTGAACACCATGAAGTGTTTTAGTTCATCGCATAAAGCATGAACCAAAGACTCATGGTTTTTAATTCGCTCTTCCACAACCAAGTTACGGATATTGAGCAAACCACTCTTCCTGTCGACCTTGCAATCCATTCGTGCCACCAGCTCACCTTGCCAGAGAATCGGTAAGCTAAAATAACCAAACTGACGCTTGGCTTCTGGAACATAGCACTCAAGAAGATAATCAAAGTTAAACAGTGATTGCATTCGCTTTCGTTGAATCAACAGGTTATCAAACGGAGACAATATCTTTAACTTGGTTCTAGAAAGGGGTTGATTCAACAACTCAAACGCATCAGGCAGTACATAGTAATCAGAGCCTTGAATCTCTACTTTCAGAACCTGCTTATCTTCAAGCATCTGTTGGAGTGTTTTCTGAATCAGAGGCTTAGTGTTCTTAAGTAGGTAGCTCATTTCCGACGCTATTCCAACTCCGTTAGCCTCTAAATAACGTGTTATCAGATGCTCGATGTACTCTTGTTCCGTTGGTTCTGAGGTATCAATGCCACTCGGCAAAACTCGTTCGGTTAGGTCATACACCTTATGGAAGTTCACTCGGCTCGGCACCATTAGGTCGCCTTGCATAAACAACGTCTCTAGCGCCTGTTTGGCCGGTTTTCCGCCCCATCCCCCAGGGTTTGGTCTATCCCCTTCAAAGTCTTTCGCCATTAACGGCCCTTCGCTCTCAATGCGTTTGAGAACATGCGCCATCAGTGCATCATCCTTTTTATACCAATGCTTAAGCTTACCGCTCGCAAACCCGTTCTTTCGATGCAAGCTGAAACGGTAATCACGCATAGGTAGATAAGCGGCAGCGTGCGACCAATACTCAAACACTTCTCGACGCTCTAACAGCTTATCCAGATGATCAAGCTTGTAGTCTTGATTACGATTCCACAGCGTATGATGGTGAGCTCGCTGAATCACAGAGATGGTATCAATTTGCACATATCCAAGGTTTTCAATCGCAGACAGCGTGTTCGCCAAAGTGCCCCCATTGCGTTGCTTTTTAGGTGGTAACTTCTTAGGCGGCAGCTTTTGCGAAAGCAATACCAGTTTTTGCGCTTGAGCGAGTGACAGTGATTCCATGTAATTCAGACTCTAATTGATACCAATAATCGGCTTATGATTCAGCAATAAGTTCTTGAAGAATTTGCTTGTACGTTTCGACCGTCTGCGCACCAGTGACTGCACTCTTTCGGTTGAATACCACGGTAGGAACCGCTGAGATTCCCATGCGTTGCCATTCAAACTCTTGCGCTTCAATTTGCTTCAAGTTATCGATGTTCTTTAGGCGCTTCAGTGCTTTCGTTGAGTCTAAGCCAACTGCTTCAAGTTCTTGCGCGATAACCTCAAGATCGGACAAATTTTTCTGCTCTGAAAAATGAGCAGTAAAGAAGCGTAGCTTTAACTCAGTCTGTTTGCCATGCACCAACGCGAAATCGAGCAGCACATGTAGGTGACGTGAATTAACCATTCTCATGCTGTCATAGAAATTGAAATCGAAACCAACCGCTTTGCCACGCGCCGCAAGCTGTTCGCGTGAACTTTGACTCTCTTCTGCGCTAGAGCCGTATTTTCTCATGATATGGTCACGCAGATTTTCACCTTCTTGCGGCATATCGGGATTCAGCTCAAACGGCTGCCATTCAAGTTTAATTTGCTCCGCTAAGCCAAGTTCCGTAATGGCTTGCTCTAAGTTTTTGTAGCCGACTACGCACCATGGGCACATTACGTCAGAAATAATATCGAGTTGAAGTTTCTTGCTCATCGTCATTCCAAGTGATCATTGATAAGGCATGTCTGCAGTAAAAGCAGGCATCCAATTTATCTTCAGACTACAACAACCTGAACAATCGTTCAAATTTAACTAAATTCAACATTAACGAACAAAAAAGCCAACTCATGTTCACGAGTTGGCTTTGATAAAAATCGGGTCGAGCTTAAGAGCGTTACGCTAGCAACTTCTCAAGTACTTGGAATACACCCGCGTCAACGTTACTTGGCGCGCTAAAACGTGCGATCTCTTTTAACTTAGGATGTGCATTTTCCATCGCGTAAGAGTGGTAGCTCTCTTTAAGCATTTCCAAGTCATTGAGGTAGTCACCAAAGCTCATGGTCTGCTCGTAAGTGAAGCCAAGTGTGTTTTGTAGATGTTTAATCGCCGCACCTTTTGACGCTTCAGCGTTCATCACATCCAACCAAATTTTTGCACTCACAACCACTTGGTAGTTCTCACCGAATTTGGCATCAATAGTTGGGTTCACTTTCTCTTGTGAACCGTCGAAGTGACAGATAGCCACCTTGATGAAATCGTCTTCTACCGCCAGTAAGTCTTCTACTTGCGCACGGCGATGGTAGTACTTAGAGATCTCCGCTAAAGCACGCTCATCTTTGGTTTCAATGTATGCAGACTTTTTACCACAAAGTACAACGTGTGCACCTTCAATCGCACGCGCTTCTTTGATGATGTCTTTGATGGCATCAGTATCAAGTAAGCAGCTGTAGAGCTCTTGCCCTTTGTGCATCACTAATGTGCCGTTTTCAGCAACGAACATCATGCGATCTTTTAGCGGAGAAAATGTTTCCATCAGGCTGTAATACTGACGACCCGATGCCGCAGCAAAAATGATGTCTTGAGCTTCTAGTCGCTCATAAAGATTAAAGAATTCTGGGTCTAACTTTCCGTGTTCATTAAGAAGAGTGCCGTCCATATCAGCAGCGATAAATTTGATGTTCTGTTGTGGCATTTCAGGGCTTACCTATAAGTAATACCAATCGTAGTAAATAACTGTTCATCCTAGCTGGTTAAAATACTCGATAACTGCGTTAGAATTTTTGATTGTAGAATAACTACTTATCAAAAAATTCCGCCTTGTTCTCAAGTCTTTTCCCTGCGCTATTTCTGATCATTTACTTACTGTGATTGGTATGAAAATTAAATAGCAAATTATGATTTTTCGTTATCTTGTGTAACGGTTCTGCCTTCGATTATATCGCTAGAGTAGCCAGTGAATGCAATGCTTTTCGGTCGATTTCTTTGTTTAAATCTAAGATCTTGTTTATGCGCAATAAGAAGGTAAAAACAGATAAAAATCGAATATCAAGCTTAACTAAAAACACTGTTCTGAGATGCCAATTTAAGCCGACTTTCAAATTTCGCATTGACCAATAAAAGAAATAGGCCTACCATTAATCGTCTTTTAACGATTATGGAAAGCGAAACATCAATATGAACGAAACTTGCTCTACAACTGCTGGCTGTGCTCTGCCAATCGGACATGGTGATGTCGAAGCTGAAAAGCAAATGGCAACTCTAGCGAAAGCGCTCGCTCACCCGGCAAGAGTTCGTATATTGAGTATCCTTTCAACGTTAGAAAAATCGGGCGGCTGTTTGAACAGTGACTTGGTGAGTGAATTAGGCTTGGCTCAATCAACAGTATCAGAGCACCTAAGAATCTTGAAAACCTCAGGCTTCATCACTGCTGAATCGATACCACCGAAGATGTGCTATCGCATTAACCGAGATAATATTCAGCAATTTGAATCGCTTATCGACATTATTTTAAAATAGATTAACCACGCTTAGTTTGTCGAACACAATAAACTAAGCGTATTTTTTGCCTTTAAATATCGCTTTTCGACGATTAACGATACCAACTAAAGAGATAATATAATGAAACCAAAATTAGGTTTTCTCGATCGCTACTTAACGCTGTGGATCTTCATCGCCATGGGCATTGGTGTACTGCTTGGCACCTTATTCCCACAAATCGAACAGTGGAACGAATCAATGTCTGTTGGCACAACCAACATTCCACTGGCAATTGGCCTTATCTTAATGATGTACCCACCTCTGGCTAAGGTTAACTACAACCTGCTAGGCACCGTGGTAAAAGATAAGAAAGCGATCAAACTATCTTTGATCATGAACTGGCTTGTTGGCCCAATTCTGATGTTTGTGTTGGCGCTAACATTCTTAGGTGACCACCCAGGTTACATGGTCGGCGTGATTCTGATTGGTCTTGCTCGTTGTGTGGCAATGGTTCTGGTTTGGAACGACATCGGCGGCGGTAACAAAGAATACGGCGCGGCGTTGGTTGCCTTGAACAGTGCATTCCAAGTGGTGAGCTATAGCTTTATGGCGTGGCTATTCATCAGCGTTCTACCACCGGTATTCGGTTACGAAGGCATGATGGTTGATATCTCAATGCTCGATATTGCACACAGTGTACTTATCTACCTAGGTATCCCATTCCTAGCAGGCTTCCTAAGCCGTAAGATCCTAGTGTCGATGAAAGGCGAGCAATGGTACAACGATGTGTTCATTCCACGCATCTCACCAATCACACTGATTGCACTACTGGCAACTATCGTTCTAATGTTCAGCCTAAAAGGCGAGATGATTGTTGAACTGCCAATGGACGTATTGTTGATTGCTGTTCCACTAACTATCTACTTCACAGCAATGTTCTTCATCAGCTTCTTCATTGGTAAGAAGATGGGTATTGAATACGACAAGAACGCATCAATTGCATTCACAGCGACAGGTAACAACTTCGAGCTAGCGATTGCCGTTGCTATCTCAGTATTCGGTATCAACTCAGACCAAGCGTTTGCAGGTGTTATCGGTCCACTGATTGAAGTACCGGTGTTGATTTACCTAGTGAACGTGGCGCTTAAGATGAAAGACAAGTACTACAACGGTCAGACGGTTAAACCTAGTGTCTAGCGTCTACATCTACATCTAGCAAGCAAGCAGTATCACTTTAAACAGAAAGGCTCACACGCTAAGCGGTGAGCCTTTTCTTTATTCAGTTTCGTCTAATAAGCCTTTCAATGCTTGTTCAAGCCAAAGTAATGCAGGACCTTTTGAGCGTGTTTTAGACAGAACAAGATCAACGGGCGGCGACCATGTTTTGTGATCGAATGAGACATTAATCTCCACTAAACGCTGTTTGTTCAGCTCCTCTTCGACAAGGTGTTTGGGTAAGTATGCCCACCCAATATCGCTGCCGAGCACCATCTCTTTGATAACAATAAAGCTGTTTGACCACCATACCTTTCCGGCAATCAGCGGAAACTGATCCATCACCTTACCTTTGTCTCCCCTCAACATTAACTGACGATGCGGGAGTAAATCAGAGAGTTTCGCCACACCTGTTTTTGCGAGCGAATGACTTGGATGACACACAGCAATAAACGGTAAGTGACCGATAAAGCAAGGCTCAGAGCCTACATCAAAAGCCAAATTGGTAAACATCAGTCCAATGTCGGCTCTCTCTTCGATAATTAACGGATTGACCTCTGTTGTGGTACACGCAACCAGTTCAACTTCAGTAGCAGGGAATTGTTGACTGAACTGACTAAGGATCTTAGATAAATTCGGAACCAGTAATGAATCATCTAATGCAATTTTGATGAGCCCCTCTTCGCCGCTACCCATCGCGTTAACCGTCACATTCAGATCTTCAACCTGAAGCACGATCGCTTTCACCTGTTTAAATAACTGCTCGCCCGCTTTGGTTAGTGAAGGCTTTCGAGTCGAACGATCAAAAAGCTCAACATTAAAATCTATTTCAAGATTACTGATGCCTTGGCTCACCGCCGACTGCACCTTACCCAAATGACGAGCACTGGCAGAAAATGACCCTAATTCAACGGCATACACAAACATTTTCAGCTGTTCAATGTTGTACATTTGGTTTCTCCCAAAACTTACCATCACTATATATGATGCTAAATATCTTTATATTATCACTTAACTAGATATTATCTAGCCAAGTCATTAGCCCATCGGCGGCTATTTAATCGTAAAGAGAGTTAGAAAAATGTCACATAAAGAACGCATGTTGCACATGGTGCTATTTGAATTAGCAGCTTTGATTTTGATGGCCGTGGCGGCAACTTACATTGTTGGGGGCGGAGCAGTAAAAATGGCAGGCTTGGCGCTGTCTTTGTCGCTGATTGCGATGACGTGGAACTACGTCTACAACTACGGTTACGACAAGATTTACGGTGCTGACCGCAACAAACGAACCAAAAAAACACGTATTCTGCACGGCTTAGGTTTCGAACTGGGTTTGATGCTGGTGACGTTCCCGCTACTAATGTGGGTACTTCAACTCGATTTCTGGACTGTACTAGTAATGGATATCGGAATTGTTATCTTCTTCGTGCTTTACGCGATTGCGTTCAATTGGGTGTATGACTCGATCCGAGCTCAGTTGGTTGCGAGAGGAAAGGTTACAGCTCTGGTTTAGAGCGGTAAGTTCGTATCGTATAACAAGAACATACACCCAAATTAAAACTGCCAAACTACAACATAGTTGGCAGTTTATTCATTTATGCATATAAGCTCATTTGTTAACGCCCTTGTTACATAGCAAAAACATCACACAGCCCTCCCTAATTAAGTCTAATAATCCACCACTCACGAAGTAGCATCACAAATCCAAACATAAACTCCTCGTACCAGTTGTGCATCCGTTTACATACAGGTAGTTTTAGCGACCTCGAAACACATCCATTCGAACAATGACGTTCATGCGAGCGTCTTTTCCGAGCAAAAGTGTTCGGATTAACATTTCAAGTGACTTTAATTAACAATTTCATGCTCAAACGCTCACTTTTTATGTTCGTTTATTTTCGAGTTCGCAAATTTATGCACAATGCACGTGCTAGATAAGCAAAACTAAAAAGGACTCGAACATGACAACAAACAAACACCCTTCTTTATTTGGGCAATGCTTGGCTGAATTTATCGGTACAGGATTACTCATATTCTTTGGCGTTGGCTGTGTGGCCGCTCTGGTATTAACCGGTGCGACATTCGGACAATGGGAAATCAGCATCATCTGGGGCTTCGGTGTTGCGATTGCAATTTACTGTACTGCCGGCGTTTCAGGCGCACACATCAACCCAGCCGTAACGATTGCACTGGCCATGTTCCATGGCTTTGATAAAGCGAAAGTGGTGCCTTACATCATTTCGCAACTGCTTGGCGCTTTCTGCTCTGCAGCATTGGTTTACAGCCTGTACAGCAACCTATTTACTGACTACGAAATCGCACATAACTTCGTTCGTAGCAGCCAAGACGCACTATCAACAGCAGGTATTTTCTCAACATACCCACATGCTTCACTTTCTTTCTTTGGCGCTTTTGCTGTGGAATTTGTGATTACTGCTGTTTTGATGTTCGCTATCTTAGCGTTAGGTGATGAGAACAACGGCGCATCTCGCGGTGCAATGAATCCTCTACTGATCGGTATTCTTATCGCAGTAATTGGTGGTTCTTTAGGTCCACTGACTGGCTTTGCAATGAACCCTGCTCGTGACTTCGGGCCAAAACTTTTTGCTTACTTTGCAGGTTGGGATTTCGCACTAAGCGGTGCTCGTGATATTCCTTACTTCATCGTTCCAATTCTTGCTCCAATTGCTGGTGCGTGTTTTGGTGGTTGGTTGTACCCACGTGTTATCGGTGCTTACCTACCAGTAGAAGGCCAAGGCTGCACAATTCCAAACCAATGTGAAACAGAAGAAGAAGCTGAACAAGCTCAAGCTTAATCCCTAAGCGACCTTACATTTACTAAAATATAAATAACGAAAGAAAAAGGATTCTTACCATGACCGAGCAAAAATACATTGTTGCCCTAGACCAAGGCACTACAAGTTCTCGCGCTGTAATCCTCGACCACGATGCAAACATCGTTAGCTCTTCTCAAAGAGAATTCACTCAGATTTACCCGAAAGCAGGTTGGGTTGAGCACGATCCAATGGAAATCTGGGCAACTCAAAGCTCTACATTGGTTGAAGCTCTTGCTAAAGCAGGCATTCGCAGCGATGAGCTAGCGGGCATTGGTATCACGAACCAACGTGAAACCACCATTGTTTGGAACAAAGAGACAGGCAAGCCTGTTTATAACGCAATCGTATGGCAGTGTCGCCGTACTGCAGACATCTGTGAAGACCTAAAAGCGCGTGGCCTAGAAGACTACGTACGTGACAATACTGGCTTAGTCCTTGACCCGTATTTCTCAGGTACCAAAGTAAAATGGATTCTAGACAACGTTGAAGGCGCTCGTGAAGACGCTGAAGCTGGCAAATTACTGTTCGGTACAGTTGATACTTGGTTGGTTTGGAAGATGACTCAAGGACGTGTTCACGTTACGGATTACACCAACGCGTCACGTACTATGTTGTTCAACATCAACGACCTATGCTGGGACCAGAAGCTACTTGATGAAATGGGCATTCCAGCAGTCATGATGCCTGAAGTGAAGCGCTCTTCAGAGGTTTACGGTCAAACGAACCTTGGTGGTAAAGGCGGTACGCGTATCCCAATCGCGGGTATTGCGGGTGACCAACAAGCGGCACTTTACGGTCAAATGTGTGTAGAAGCAGGCCAAGCTAAGAACACTTACGGCACAGGTTGTTTCCTTCTAATGAACACAGGCCAAGAAAAAGTAACATCAAAGAACGGCCTACTAACAACGCTAGCATGTGGTCCTAAAGGTGAGCCTGCATACGCACTTGAAGGTGCAGTATTCATGGGCGGAGCATCAATCCAATGGCTACGTGATGAAATGAAGCTACTGGCTGGCGCAGAAGACTCTGAGTACTTCGCAACCAAAGTGGATTCTTCAAACGGCGTTTACGTAGTCCCGGCGTTTACTGGTTTAGGCGCACCATACTGGGATGCTTACGCTCGCGGTACGATTGTTGGCCTGACTCGTGGTGTTAACTCTAACCACATCATCCGTGCAACGTTGGAAGGTATTGCTTACCAAACGCGTGACGTACTAGACGCAATGCAAGCGGACTCTGGCATCAAGCTAGCGAAACTACGTGTTGATGGCGGCGCAGTAGCGAATAACTTCCTAATGCAATTCCAATCTGATGTGCTAGATACTGAAGTTCACCGCCCTGAAGTAACGGAAGTAACCGCTCTGGGTGCCGCTTACCTTGCTGGCCTAGCGGTTGGTTTCTGGGACAGTATTGATGAGCTTCAAGACAAAGCCGTTCTTGACCGCACATTCATGCCGCACCACGACGAAGAGAAGCGTAACCGCCGTTACAAAGGCTGGAAGCGTGCTATCAAGTGTGCACAGGTTTGGTCTGAGCTACACGATGACGATGACAACGAGTAATACTAAGTACTCAATTAATCGTTAATCATTAGCCGCTGATCTAGGAACTCGAGTAATCTAATCGACTAGATTGTTCGAACCTCAGCAAACGAAACTAAAAAGAGCACTATTTTGTGCTCTTTTTTGCGTTTCAGGCTCAAATTCCGCGTTTTGCGCAGCGTTTTTGCGGTTTAGACATGATTCCTTACCATCATTACTTCTCTCTTTTCATCAATTCGAGCACAATAGCGTGAGTTTATATTTTCGATTTTGACGCGCTAGAGCCCTTTGCGCGCAGGGAGTGGTAAGTTAAGTGAAGCAGATACCAAGACACCAGCAGATTGTAGATCTGGTAAAAACACAAGGATATGTGAGTACCGAAGAGCTCGTTGAAAAGTTCGATGTCAGCCCACAAACCATCAGACGAGACCTCAATGAACTTGCCGATAGCAACAAAATTCGTCGCTATCATGGTGGTGCAACCATTCCTTTAAGCTCGGAAAACACCTCGTATAACACGCGTAAAGCGCTTAACTTCAACGAAAAAGACGTGATCGCCGACGAACTGGTTAATCACATCCCAGATGGTGCAACCCTATTCGTTGATATCGGTACCACGCCAGAATCGGTGGCACGCGCACTCAACAAAAACCACAAACAACTAAGAGTCGTCACCAACAACATTAACGTTGCCAGCATCCTTCTACCGAACCCAGAGATCAAGGTTATCTTGGCGGGTGGCGAAGTGAGAAACCGTGATGGCGGTATAGTTGGCGAAGCGACACTCGATTTCGTGAAGCAGTTCCGCCTCGATTTCGGTATTTTGGGCATCAGCGGCATCGACTTTGATGGCTCACTGCTCGACTTTGATTACCACGAAGTTCGTGTGAAACAAGCTATCATCGAAAACAGTCGCAGCATCTTCTTAGCCGTCGACCACACTAAGTTTGGCCGTAACGCGATGGTTAAGCTCGGTAATATCTCTCAAGCGCACATGGTCTTTACCAATAAACAGCCACCAGAAGAGATTCTCAACATCCTTAAAGATTCAGCAATACCATTAGAAGTAATCGATACCGCTCGTCCTGTGAGCGAATAACTAACATAAGTGCTCGGTGAGCCACTTTCTATAATGAATCACGATTCTTTATAGAAAAGTTAAAAAAGTAAAACTTGCTCACTACCACTGTCGCTTCTATGCTCGAATTAGACTTATTTGAACCTCTGCTTTCATAAGCAGAGGTTTTTTTATGCCCAAATCACATAAAACGCGCATTAACGAAAATAATAAATGACCGCAAACGAAAGTTCATATAGGATTCAATTATGTTCTAAAATGCTCGTTCGCTCAGAAGAGGTCAAAACCATGAGTGCTCAACAAAATAATTCAAACAACAGTACATCTTCCACTTTAGACTTGATCGTGATTGGCGGCGGCATCAATGGTGCAGGCATCGCGGCAGATGCATCAGGTCGTGGTCTAAACGTTGGCTTATACGAAGCAAATGATTTTGCTTCTGCTACTTCATCTGCAAGTTCAAAACTGATCCACGGTGGCTTACGTTACCTTGAACATTACGAGTTTCGTTTGGTTTCGGAAGCGCTTGCAGAACGCGAAGTATTGTTAAGAAAAGCACCTCATGTTGCACAGCCAATGCGTTTCCGTTTACCTCATCGACCATTTTTACGCCCAGCTTGGATGATCCGCTGTGGCCTATTCCTTTACGATAACTTGGGTAAACGCACCACACTTCCTGGAAGTAAAACGGTGAACTTGGCTAAATCAGGTTTATTGAAGCCAGAAATGAAGACCGGTTTCGAATACTCAGATTGCTGGGTTGACGATGCGCGAATGGTATTGCTCAACGTGTTGGCAGCAAAAGAAAACAACGCAGAAGTACGTAACTACTGCCGTGTTGAAAAAGCGCACCGCGAAGGTGGTATTTGGCATGTGACGATCCTTGATGTGATGACAAACCAGCGTTTTGAACGTAAAGCGAAAGCACTGGTCAACGCAGCTGGCCCTTGGGTTAAGCAGTTCTTTGATGATGGATTAGAGCAAGCTTCGCCTCGTAATATTCGTCTGATCAAAGGCTCTCACATTGTTGTGCCACGTATTCACGACGAACCACAAGCGTACATCCTGCAAAACAAAGACAATCGTATTGTGTTCATGATCCCTTACCTAGATAAGTTCTCGATCATCGGCACCACCGACCTTGAATACAAAGGCGACCCACGTAACGTCGCAATTGATGATGTCGAAGTGGATTACTTAATTGATATTGTTAACCAACACTTTGTTAAACAGCTTGGTCGTGAAGACGTGGTTTGGACATACAGTGGCGTAAGACCGCTTTGTGACGACGAATCGGATTCACCACAAGCGATCACTCGTGACTACACATTGGAATTGGACGCAGAGCTTGATCAAGCACCATTGCTTTCGATCTTCGGTGGCAAGTTAACTACTTATCGTAAACTCGGCGAAGCAGCACTTAAGAAGCTTGAGCCGCACCTAACCAACATGGGTGCACCATGGACAGCAAACGACACGCTTCCAGGTGGTAACTTTAGTTGCAGCAGAGAGCAACTTGCGAAGATGATCCACACTAAATACCCTTGGGCATCTGAAGCGTTGTTACTTCGCTACGTGACTCAATTTGGTACTTACACGTGGAAGCTACTGGAAGCCGCAAATAGCGAAGCTGACCTTGGCATCCAATTCTCAAGCGAAGCGCATGGCGTTTATCAAGTTGAAATCGATTACTTGATCAATGAAGAGATGGCGATGACTGACGAAGATATCTTGTGGCGCAGAACCAAACTTGGCCTGTACATGAGCGAATCCGAGCAGCAAGCGGTGACGGATTACCTGAAAGAGAAGCTACAAAGCAAGGTTGTAAGCTTTTCTCAAGTAGGCTAACCCCACCAGCCTAAACATGGTTCAAGAACATATTTAACAACGAAGCTTAGCGTCCCCCGCGCTAAGCTTTTTTATTGCCTGCTATTCCGGCCTAAGAACTCGATCAGATAAATCTCTCGATTGATCGTCTCCTTCGCACGGACTGAGGCTTTGTTCACTCCCCCATTTTCAACAAAAACTAAATAGTGTTTTATTAATCCGGTCGATTATCAACTTCATAAAAGGTTGCTATTCTTTACCTCAACGAAACGACACATTTAAAAACGCTCACTATGTCAGCGCTTTAATAAGGAATCTATTCCATGCAAAAAGTTATTCTGATCACAGGCTCTACCGATGGTATCGGCTTCGAAACGGCAAAAGTACTTGTTCAACAAGGCCACCACGTTTTATTGCATGGACGTAACCCAAGCAAACTCAAAGACGTTGAGCAGCAACTTGTGGCTATCTCTGCAGAAGCGAAAATTCAAAGTTACGTGGCAGACTTGTCTGTTCTGGCCGATGTGGATGCGTTGGCTGACAAAGTAATTGCTGAGCACGATAAGATTGATGTACTGATTAACAACGCAGGTGTGTTCAACACTCCGAACCCAATCACTAAAGACGGTTTAGATGTTCGTTTTGTTGTGAATACCATTTCACCATACCACCTGACTAAACGTCTGCTACCTGTCCTCGATGCATCTAGCCGAGTAGTGAACCTATCTTCAGCGGCGCAAGCAGCAGTGAACATCGAAGCGCTAGAAGGCAAGAAACCGCTTTCTGATGGCGACGCTTACGCACAAAGCAAGCTTGCGATCACCATGTGGACTCGCGAGATGGCAAAAGAGTTAGGTTCTACAGGGCCAATGGTGGTTGCGGTCAACCCAGCTTCGTTACTAGGCAGTAAGATGGTGAAAGACGCTTATGGCATTGCAGGCGGAGACCTAAGCATCGGTTCTGATATTCTGGTTCGCGCATCATTGTCTGATGAGTTCGCACAAGTAGGTGGTCAATACTTTGATAACGACAACAACAGGTTTGCGAACCCGCACCCAGATGCGATTTACGGCGATAAATCGCAGCAAGTTGTCGCTAAAATTGAAGAGATCATCAAAGCAACACTTTCTTAATTGCGACGACTCGTACTGAGTTAATTTGCAAATCTCAATAAAAAGCCCTGCGTTTCTAATAAATTAACTTAGACACGCAGGGCTTTTTCGTACAACGTTTGTCTCTACGTTTGTTCCCAATACGGCGGGTTACCATAATATTCAGAGAAGTAGTCGATGAAGGCTCTCACCTTTGGTGCAAGTAATCTTGTGCTTGGGTACACAGCCCAAATTGCAGGCTCTGAGGTTAATGGGTAATCTTCTAATATTTGAACCAGCTGACCGCTTTTCAGTTGTTCATAGGCACACCAATTCGATGTCACCGTGATACCCATACCACCTGAGGCTGCGTCACGCAGTGCTTCCCCGTTATCTGCCCTGAACGACCCAGATGCCTTAATCGTCTTAGGCCCGCTTTCAGTATTGAAGGTCCAGTTTTCTAAACCAATCAAGCTAATACACTGATGATCATTAAGATCTCGAGGTGTGGCTGGCTTACCATATTTAATTAAGTAATCAGGCGATGCACACACAATACGCTTGTCTGTCGCAAGTTTTCGGGCAATCAGTGTCGAGTCTTTCAGCTCTGAGATACGAATTGCGATATCAAAGCCACCCTCAACAACATCCACCATCGAATCTGATAGCCTGAGATCGACTTTTAACCCAGGGTAGCGCTCTAAGAATCCAGGTAAAGCAGGGACAAGATGCAAACGCCCAAAAGACGCAGATGCGGTAACTCTCAGCGTTCCGGTTGGAGAATCACAACCCACACCGACCGCCGATTTGGCAGCATCCACGCTCGATAACACTTCTTCAGCATGAGGTAAGAATGCTTCCCCCTCTTCGGTTAAAGAGACCTTACGAGTGGTTCTGTGGACCAAGCGAACGCCTAAATTGTCTTCCAGTTTACTGATGTGCGAGCTTGCAACAGCAGGAGACAAACCAAGCTCTTGCCCAGCCATGCTGATGTTATGTGTGGAAGCTAAACGAACAAACAATTTGAGGTGTTCAATATTCATGAGATTACCAATAAAATCTTAAAAATCGTGTACCAGTAACCCTCATTATGCGTCATTCACATAACAATACAACGTATTAACTCAGTTGAATTGTGAAGAAGTGATTGAGCCAAAACGAAAAAAAACTCCCGAAGGAGTTTTTGTCTAAGTCTGTAATTCGCCATTTAGATAGTCAGCAAAATTACCAACTCACTAGCCCGTTAAACGAGCATGCAGTAAATCTTTAAGCTCAGAACGATCATGTTTCAATTGGTGCATCGAGCCGTCATCAATGGGTGAATCTTTCAGCTCTAGTTTACGAATCTCTTTATCAAGGTTGTCGTATGTCTTCATATCTGCTGCAAAGCCATCGTCAGTTTTAGCAAGCTCAGCAATTTTGTCTTTCATTTCAGGAAATTCGTGAACAAGAGAGTGATTTTCACCTAGCATAGAAACCTCTTAAGTTGAGTAAAGTGATTGGTAGTACACATTCATTATTTACCTTAGCAAGGGACTCAAATAACAAATGAGGTCCAGTACACAGCCTAGAATATAGACAGTTCAGATTCACAAATTTACAACATAAATCGGCAGGGATGCATTGTTTTACATAGAAGAAAGCCTCACGTAATCGCAAGGCTTTGTAGAGGTGAGTTCTTTATAAGAACAGTGACAGAAATGATAATAACAGCAGCTAAAAAGTATTTTCAAAAAAGGATTAGCTGCTACAACCACCAGAATGAACTCGATTCATTTGATCATGTGAAGACGTGTCAGAGCCTGTCGATTGGCATCCTGCCACGAACAATAGCGTTACAGATAAGATAAGCCATTTCATAATTAATCCTCTTTTAGTCATGACTAAAGCATAGTGCTTAAAAGCGCGAATACCTCAGTCATTAACTAAAGCCTTACCTGCCGATAAAGCCTTAGTTAATGAACAAAGCATCGCTTCACTAACTAACGACCTGTCTTCGTGCAAAAAACTTTCACCAAACGAACAAAAAACAGTCACAACTCTCTCTAAGCTTCACAAAAACCGGCCTTTCAATTCCTTTTAGTAATTATCTAAATAACATCAATTCATTTTTAGAATCACCACCAAACCGATACATTAGTGTCATCTCCTAATGACGACCTCAAGGTAAACGATATGAAAAAGACCATTTTAGCAACACTGATTACCATCACATCAATGCAAACAATGGCAGCAGTTGAAGTAACCGACGAAAACTTCGCTCGTGCAGAAAGCGACCTTTACTTCACTCAACAGTTAGAGCATCAACCGGTTAATGTTTTTGAGCATAATCGTGAGAACGTAACGGTAGAGAACCAAATGATTATCCGCTCTAACACCGACCTGCTCTATTCAACCGCGGTTGTCGATGTCTCAGAAGGCGCAACATTCAAACTGGCGAAAGGCAATGCGTACCAGATCATGCATATCTTCAATAACAATCATGATAACCACATGGCCATTTATGGTGGCGAAGAAATTTACATCGACTCAGAAATCGCAGGTTCAGACTACATCTACATACTGATGCGAACTGCAACAAGTGCTGGCGCAGATGAAGCGCATCGACTGCAAGATGCGGCGGTCATTAATGCGAAATCAGCTAAGCCTTTTGAACCTGCTTCAGATTGGGATGATGCTTCTCGAGATAACGTCCGAGCAAAATGGGAGAAGCTAGTTAATGACATCAAGACAGAAGAAGCCTTCACACCAAACATCACAGCAACATCAAATAACAAGCAGTTTATGATTGGTACTGCGGTGGGTTGGGCTGGTATGCCGGCAGAGCATGCTGTGTATACATCACGAGCGGGCACAGGTAAAACAGAATGTGCAAACATCACGTTTGAAGCACCCTCATTACGTTATGACAAAGGCGGTTATTGGTCAATTACGGCCTATTCAAGCCAAGGCTGGTTGATGACGAACAACAACAGTGCTGATTCAACGACATCAACACCCAATAAAGACGGTTCTTACACGATCCACTTTGCGCCAAAAGGGCAAACCTGTGACGCTGCAAATAACGTAATTGAAGTAAACGATGATGGCTGGAACTTTGCGGTTCGTGCATACCGTCCTAGTGATGAAGCGGTAGCATCAGGTGAGATGCACAACTTCCCACAGGTCACCACTCAATAGCGGGGAATAACGACTGAATTGCGAGTGATTAGTGTTAATTAACTGGCAATAACAGCTGCTAACAATAACAACTACTAACAATAACAACTACTAACAATAACCTAGCCTCTCATTTGAGAGGCTTATTGCTTTTCTTTTATGATGGCTTGGGAGGTAGTGATAATTTTACGCTTAAGCCATTGATTCATCGGGTGCATTCTCTTGTTATGAGATTCCACCAGCACGATTTTTTTGAGCTCTTCCGGTGCATAATCAGGAAAAGAGAGATAATCGAACTCTTCATGAAGATAAAGAGCAAGCTGCTTGGAACACGGTAGAATCATGTCACTTTGTTTAATGACCTCTAATAGCGTGTGCAAATACGAGCTTCTTGCTTTGACTTTAAGCTGCTCTGTCGACAAATGCTTGGCGATATAAGGCTGAATATCATTCCACCCCGGTATCACCAAACTCGCGTATTCCGCTTCATCTATCTCTTGCTGTGAAATCACTTTGCCAGCTAATGGATGGCCGGTTTTAACCAACCCGACAAAGTCATCCTCACCGATAATCTGATGGGTAAACTGCTTATTCGTGTCGATTGGAGAAAAGTTGATAGCTGCTTGTATCTCGCCATCCAACAATTTTTTCAGCGTTTGAGAGCCCCAATTAACAATATTGACTTGAGCATTGGGCGCTTCTTGAATGAGACCAAGGCATAAACGCGCACCAAGCCAGTTCGAGATAAAACCGTTAATCGCAATCGTGATGTTGCCTTGATACTCGGCAGGGTCAAAGCTTGGAGTTTCAAGAATCACGTCGTCTAAGCTTTCCATGATCATTGGCAGCCGTTCACCAAGCTCTAACGCACGTGGAGTTGGCTTCAAACCTGAATGGACACGAGTAAACAATTCGTCATCAAAGTATTCTCTCAATCGCCCTAGTGCTTTACTCACTGCGGGCTGACTCAGCGCCAATTTATTGCCAGCAATGCGAGTATTTTGGGTTTCTAGCAAAACCAGAAATACGCGGATTAAATTGAGATCCAATTGTTTCATAGTTACCTGTCATTAAAGTTTGGTCAGGGAGATATTTAGCCGTCTGGCGATAAAAGCTAACTTAGCGAATATCTCTCTCATTATGGCTCATTTGACGATTGATTCGCTTAACGATCTTTAGCTCTTTCTTACTATCTAGACAAACTAAACAATAAATCATCATAGAAAAAGCAGAACTTCAATTCCTCAAAGTTCTGCTTTAACAATCCATGACTGCTTACGCTCTGCGCTTTTTGAAAGCGTGCCAGCCGGCGCTGAAAATTGTTTTTAACACCACACCGAGTGCGCTTAGTTTTGGGTCGGCGTTCTTGCCAGAGGCAATGCGCCACATCTGATGTTCATACCAAACCAGCCCGACCATCGCCATCTTGTCTAAAGCGGGCTTTCCTGTGGTTGGCACGGTTAGTGGCATGCCGTGGCTAGGGTCTTCAATTAACTTGTTAGGGAAATCAGGATCAATCGCCATTGTGCGCGCAATACCAATAAAATCGGTCGCCGAGGTGTTTAATGCTTCATTCATTGCTTGCGCGGTTCGAAAACCACCCGTGACCACCAGCGGAGTGCTGACGAGTTTTCTCGCCTTCACCATGTAATCCATAAAATACGCTTCACGTTTTACCGTGCTGGCCTTGATTGGTTCAGCTTTGCTCTTTGAACCCATCATTGATGGACTTTCATAGGTGCCGCCAGAGATCTCAATCAGGTCGATACCGTTATCACTCAGTGTTTGCGCAACCTGCATCGACTCTTCTTCAGTGAAGCCACCTTTCATAAAGTCAGCGCTGTTGAGCTTAATTCCGACAGGGAAATCTTCACCGACCTCTTTTCGAATCGCGCGATAAACCTCAAGCACGAAACGAAGTCTGTTTTCGAGTGAGCCACCCCATTTGTCTTGACGTTGATTGTGTCTCGAAGACAAAAACTGACTTACAAGATAACCATGAGCACCGTGAATCTGCACGCCAGTAAAACCCGCTTGTTTTGATAGCTTTGCACTCAGCGCGAATTTATCAATAATTGCGATTATTTCCGTCTCATTCAGAGCTCGTGGCGTATTGAAGCCTTTTTCTAATCCGCGCTCTAAAGAGATCGCAGAAGGAGCAACGGGGCTATCACATAAGAATTTAGGAATTTGCTTTCCTGGGTGGTTCAATTGCATCCATATCTGCGAACCATTTTGTGTTCCAGCCTTCGCCCACTCACGAAATACGATTAAGTCACTTTGCTCATCCAACACAACGTTTCTAGGTTCACCAAGCGCACCTCTATCGACCATCACGTTGCCCGTCATGGATAGGCCAATTCCTCCTTGAGCCCAACGCTGGTAAAGCGTGACTAAACCTTACTTAGGGTTATGATGTTTATCACCTAGCTATTCACTCATTGCCGATTTGAACAGGCGATTTTTGATCACTTGACCATTAGGAAGAGAAAAAGGGTCGTTGAGGCAAATTGGATTCATGCGCGTGGTTACTTTCTTTGGTTTATATATTCAGTCCAGTATGCCCTATTTTATCCGACAGTTCTGAGCATTTAACGCCTATTTCGAAGCAAGTTTCGCTCAATAAAAAATGCCAGCGGCATAGCAACTGGCATTAATCGATTATAAACAAAACCTTAAACAGGTGACTTAAATCATCACTTTACCGTGGATTTTTTGACCTTGGTAAATGGTGTCGATTTCCATTTATCTGTTCTAACCTCTTCACCGGGCGTGTACATGCGTAACACTGAATACCATTGGTGATCGGGTATAGGTAAGAAGTTAGGATCATCTTCATGCCCTTTTACATCGCTACTCATGTAAATGGTGTAGCTGCCATCAGCATTAGGCGTTAGCGTTCTGTCTCCACGGGAATGACGGTTTAAGTCGTTTTTCTCCATCAATCGAGTTTCACCACTGTAGGCCGTGTATGACCAAAAACCACCCTCTTCTAGCGGTGGCGCATCGAAGGTCACCGTGTAATCATACTTACTACCGTCGAGCGCACCACCTTCACTATCGAAGAAGTCACCGCTGTACATAGTGTGTTTTGCAGGCAACCCCCATTGGCCCATTAAGGTGCCGTAGGCGTGCTGAAAGCTTGGAACCTTGGTCATTTCATCGCGAGTGCCTAATACGTCACGTGAATCATCAAAGCCCGCATTAATAATTCGTTCCAGTCCGTCTTTTTGACCAGACTCGATCATACTAAGCTGCTCTGCCGTAAATGGATGATTGGCTTTGCCTAATTCAACATCTCCTAAGCCAATGTACTCGAACAATTCAAGCAGCTTTTGGTCATGTGCCTTCATAGTTCCTTCAGACAGAATGAAATTGGTTCGCTCGACCCAATTAGAGTCTTCAGGATCTGGATACTCGCGCTCAATAGGAACTGGCCCTTTCTGACCTAAGTATTCCGACAACGTCCTAACATTCCATTGATCCATTAACTTTTGAGCAGTTGCAGAATCGTCACCGCCAAGGTCCATGATTCGACCCATCATTTTGACCAGCGGGTGCTCGACATAGATGACTTGATCGACACTCGCAGGCACTTCACCTTTCCACCCTTCAACTGCATACATGAAACTGCCGCCTTTTGTCCCTCGCTGTGGAGAGCCAAAAGCCGAGTCAGTAAAGTGCTGCATATTCATGGTATGGAACAACCAGTATCGATTGTCATCATGGTCTGGAATCGTAACGATGACAGGCTCTGCTGCTAGGTCCATCCAACCCATCAAATGTAACGTGTCATTGTTAATCGTCGGGTGCGCAGTGTAAGTGTCGTCAGCAAGTATTCGAATATTTTGGAATCGATTCAAAGGGTAATCTTGCTCAACGACGGTTTTGTAAAAGTATTTGTAGGCTTCATCTATCGAGTACGCGTACTCATAGGCAAGTTGTGCCAATAGCTGATTATCCTTTTTGAGCGACGCTAAACTCGCCATCTCAATGGGTAGAGTTTCCGTCTTGATCCCAATAGATGCACTCGTCGCGTCCACGGATTGGCTCGCGAGTACCGGAGACGGAAGTGCAACCATGAAAGCACAAGTCAGTGCTGCCGCAAGTATGTTTTTTTTCATCATTTAATGTCCCAACTAAAAGCAATATGTAAGGTGCGCTTGTTACAGCACACCTTGTATTAGTCGTATTTGGCGCTAGTCAGCAACCACTGATTTGTCTGCCATACCAATACCACCGGCTTTCTGTCTTGGTGGAAACGCTTTGAGTGACTTCTGATATTCCGCCGCTGATTTTTGCAGCTTTGGTAATACCCAAGACTTCTCTTTCATCCATAAGAACCAACCACGAGTATCAGGGCTACGCTCGTAAGGATCAGCCTTGATGTTGATGAGCATCCCTAGTGGCCACTCTTCAGGAGGCGCAATCCACTCCGTTTTGGTTTTTAGGTGCACTTTCCAATCATCAACTCGGAACGCATTTAAATCTTGCTCGTTGTAGAAGAAGAACTCATGACGTTGGCTCGGCTCACCTTTGGTCAACATATCCAGCTGGTTATAACCATCCAAGTGGACTTGGTAACGCTCGCCGTTTAACTCTTTTCCATCAAGCAGTTCTTGCTTAATGTGGCCTTCACCCACTGCTGCCATAATGGTTGGCACCCAGTCTTCAGAAGTCATGAAGCCATCGGTGTATTCACCTTGAGGGATTTTATCTGGCCAGCTGACCAGCATTGGTACACGGAAACCGCCATCCCACGTCGTGCCTTTTTGACCACGGAAAGAGGCAGAACCACCATCAGGCCAGTGATCTAGGTTTACGCCGTTGTCTGAGGTAAACAAGATTATCGTGTTATCAATTTCACCAAGATCTTCTAACTTATCGAGTAATACACCGATCTGGTCATCAAGTTCAATCAAGCCATCGTAATACGTGTTGATTTGGCTCGCGCCTTGATACTCAGGACGCACGTGTGTTTTTTGGTGCATACGAGTCGGGTTGTACCACATGAAGTAAGGTTGTTCGTCTTTCTCTGCTTCATGTCTATCAAGCCAATTCGTAGCAAACTCCAAAAATTCGCCATCAACGGTTTGCATGCGTTTAGAGCCTAAAGGACCTTTATCTTCAATCGTTTGCTTTCCAACCACACCAAACCTTGGGTCTTCTTGCATGTCCACACTCTCGGTAGCGATGGTGTGAAGAACATTACGAGGGCGACCTCTGAAGTTAGGGTCTGTTGGGAATTCCGGCTGTTCAGGCATCTCCATAACGTTGAGGTGGTATAGGAAACCGAAGAATTCATCAAAGCCGTGCACCGTTGGCAGGTGACTATTGTTATCGCCTAAATGACTTTTACCAACATGCACGGTCGCATAGCCTTTGTCTTTCAGCATTTCGGCTAGGGTTGGATCTTCTTTTTGAAGGCCAAGTGAAGAGCCCGGCTGACCGACAGACGTTAAGCCTGTTCGGAAAGGATATTGACCCGTGATAAAGGCAGAGCGCCCCGCGGTAGAGCTGCCTTGTGCGTAGTAATCGCTGACCATCATGCCGCGCTCGGCAATTCGATCAATGTTCGGCGTATCCACCGCGCCTAAACCACGGTGGTAGGCTGACAGATCCGTTGGGCTCACATCATCGAGCATGATGGCAACCACATTGGGTTGGCTCGCTGCATGTACATTGACGCTCGCCAGTACCGAGAGCGCCAGAGCGGATTTAACAAAAGACTTATACATTTATAACCCTCATTCACTATGAGTAAATCGCTGAAGTCACAACGAAAATTGTGCATGTCTCAGCGAACCATTGTTGAGGTAAATGGTATAAGAAAGAGGCCAAAAATGGCTTGATAGCCACTATTACGATTCTTAATAGTGGCCGTTAGAAAGGGGGAGTTATTTAGAAGGAATAGTAGCGTGACACTAGGATTGAATAATCAACGTAATTTCTTTTTGAAGCCAATCCGTGAACGGGTTATTGCGGTTTGCTTGATGAGTAAACAGTGCCAATTCTCGACGATAGGTGTCTTTCAACAGTTCCGGCGGTAAATCGATACAGCGATAAGAGTGATCAAGCAAATAGCGGCATTTCGACGATGTCACATAGATGAAGTCGCTGTCCTTAACGACTTCTAGCATCAAATTCATATTGTTGCTTCTGAGCCCGATGTGTTTATCTAAGTCGTATTTTTTGATCAACATTTCCGTCTTGGACGGCTGAATATAACCAGGGATCATATTGATACAGAGTGGGTATTTCAGAATGTCCTCAAGGGAATTGCCTTGAATTGGGTGGTCAGCTCTTAGCACCAACATGAACTTATCAAAGCCAACTGGGCGCTCAGTCAGGGTTTTATTGACGTCCATAGGAAGATAGCTCACTCCCCAACACATTCGGTTGGTCTCTAGGGACTGGACGCCGTTATCTAACCAAGGTGAACATTGAAACGTCACTTGCGGCGCTTCTTTGGTCAGCTTTTTGATTAATGGCACACCCACTGGGATCAACAGCGGGGAAGGCAACATGATTTGAACCTCCCCTCTTAAATCTTCCAAGCCCCACTTATCATTGGGTATGTAAAGGTTATCTAGTTGCTCTAATAGCAGAGGCAAGGTTTCGATAAGCTTTAAGCATTTTGGGGTGGGTTCAAGCCTTGCTTTATCTCGAACAAACAACTCGTCATCAAATTGTTCTCTGAGTTTACGAAGCATGACACTGATCGTCGGCTGACTTACGTTTAAAGCTTTTGCTGCACTCACCGTTTGACGAGTTTCATTAAGCACCAAAATGAGCCGCAGTAAGTTTAGGTCTTTAGTCATGCCCTACTCCAAATGATTTAGAAAAGTGGAAAGTACGCTGGCGAATACCCTTTTTTCATCGCTTCTACCATAGGCAATAATTTGGGTAATGCGTGACGAAAAAACATTTCATACCCTTGGCACAAATGATTCATCGGACTGCCATCTTCAGTTGTTGCTATCCTGTTTTTAGGACAACCACCTTGGCAGAGTTCAACAAAATCACAACGTCGACAAGTGCTGTTTAACTCTTCATATTTGTTGGTGCCAAACGCGATTTGTTCTGGTGAGCTCGCCATAGTTGCAAGCTTATCACTGTTCATGGTGCCCAATTGATGATCTTGATACCCATAATGGTCACAACTGTAAACATTGCCGTCATGCTCAACCATTAATTGCTGCCCACAAGTCGCGCTGTGATGGCACATTTGGCTTTGGTAGCCCATCAACACCATTAAACAGTTTTCAAAAAACTGGATATACACTTTACCGACATCATTGGCGCTCCATGCATCAAACAAGTCACAAAGAAATTGCCCCCACTGCTCACCGGTTAACGACCAATCATGCCCTGTTCGTCTGTCTAACTCATGATCGATACAAGGCTGAAACTGCATGTAACCACTGCCATTTTCAACCAAAAACTGATAGATCGTTTTACCGTGTTTGTAGGTTTTATTGTTCACGACCGTTAACGTATTAAAATCAACATTGTGCTTCTTTAGGTAAGACACCCCACGCATTGTGCGTTCAAAAGACGACTCGCCATTTTTGTCGATCCGAGCGATGTCATTCAGAATATTGGGGCCATCGATACTGATGCCCATCATGAAATTATGTTTAGCAAAGAAACTCGCCCAGCGATCGTTAATCATGGTTCCATTAGTCTGCATCGTATTCACGACGAGCTTGGTAGTCACTTTGCTTGCCTGCGCTTTCATCGCTGATTCATAGAAATCGAGCCCTCTTAACATAGGCTCGCCACCATGCCAGATAAAGTCCACTTGCTGATCTTTAATTGGCTGCGCGTCGATATGAGCACCGACAATTTGCTCCATCATGTCCAAAGACATTGAAGACCTCTTATCGACATCTTGTCTATTGAGATAATAGCAGTAGCTACAATCCAAATTACATTGAGCCCCTTCTGCTTTAATGAATAAGCTAAAAGGATAAGTAGATGTGTTCATATCGATTCCCGTACTTTTTTGCCAACATATCAACCGAAAATCAATCAAACAATAGCGTCTCAAGCACACTACCTGCACACGTCGTAGAGTCGCTTCACCACCCTAAATCAATGTTAATTAAAACAATCACTTGAAGGGTAAAAAGAGACTATTAACATCCTTAATATCGGCTATTACACTCCTTAATCTCACTTGCTCATATGATAAATGCCTAATTCTGTTCCTACGATCTAAGGTGTTCCATGAGAAAGCTCCTCTATAAGAAAAGTGTACTGACCAGTTTAGTGTGTTCTTTGTCCAGTATTATCGCGATGCCATCCCTTGCCCAACAATCTATTAATCCTGAAGAAGAGCTCGCTTACAACCTAGGTGTTCAAGCATTTATCTATGGTACAGGCCCATTAACCGTGGCAGCGGTTAGGCAAACGACCACATCTGTTGATGCGCCGATGGACAACGCCATGGCACCATTGAATGAGATGGGTAAAACACGCGTTCTATCCGGACCTCAGGATAGAATTGTACCTACCGTCAACAACGATACGCTCTACTCACAGGCTCACTACGATCTGGATTTATCAGGTCCAATGGTGATTGATATTCCTCGCACCGATAACCGTTATTACATTGTTCAGCTATTGGATGCTTACTCAGATTCGATTGAAGATCTGCACGTGAAGAATGTCGGCGACCAAGGTTCAAAAGTGCTTTTGGTCAACAAAGGATGGGCTGGTGAAGTACCAGAGGGAATTGATCGTGTCGTAGAATCTCGCACTCCTATGGTTTGGTTGATTCAACGAACGGGCGTGTTTGGCGAGCAAGACCTCAATGACGCACTGGTTATTCACGATAAATTCCTCAGCTACCCACTCGATCAACTCGGCGCAGAGCATGACATCGTAGAGCTCAAAGCTTCGACAGGTCGTATCCCACCCATGGCGAGGCCTGAAGGGTTAGAGTGGTATTCGCTAATTGACCGTGAACTACGTAAAAACCCGATTCCAGAAGATGCTGCCATCGTTGATCAATTCCAACAAATTGGTATTGGAGGATCGACCCCCTTTAACCCTGAAGCGCTAACCTCAGCACAGAAAAAAGGGCTAATGCGCGCGATTGAGTCTTCACAGCAGATCATTCAATACGCTGGTCGAAGCATCGGTGATGTCAATAATGGCTGGTCGATGATGTACGAGGGAGGCCGTTACGGGAATGATTACCTGAGCCGAGCGAGCATCAATATGCGTGCGGCTGGTTTGAATGTGCCAGAGCGAGCACTCTACCCAAATCGATACACGGACTCGAATGGCGAGCAGCTGTCGGGAGACAATCAATATCGAATGACCATGCCTGCCGATGCACCCGCTGACGCCTTTTGGTCTTTGACCATGTACGACGCTAAAAACCTGTTCATGGTTGAGAACTTCATTCAACGCTACTCCATCTCAACCAATCGTAAGGATGAACTGAAATACGCAGAAGACGGCACATTGCCAATATGCATTCAATACGCAAAACCAACCGATCCTACGTGTAACTGGCTGCCTGCACCTCAAGATGACTTCTATCTTCACATGCGCCTGTATGAACCAACTCAAGCCGTTCTCGACAATGAATATCCACTGCCACAAGTTGGAAAGCTCTAGCCTCAATTAAGTTAATTACTTCGATTAATCCAACTAAGGCAATTAAGTCGATCAAGTCAATTGCCACGGCGTTCTTAGTGTTCGCTCGTGGCAATGACTTCTCTCTCTAAGAGCATGGCTCGAACTGCTAGAAACATCACCCAAATTACTGGAAACATAACTCATACACTGAAAATGAGGTTCTATTCTTGAAAACACCTTTCATCACACTGTCTCTGTTAGTAACAGGGATAGTCAGCTCTCTCGCTCACGCGGGTGGATTAAACCTATCTCAGATTGCGACAACCAAAAGCGTTGGCACAGCCGGCGCAGGAAACGTAACCGCGAACGATGCATCCGCCGTGATCACCAACGCTGCTGGGTTATCGGCCATTGAAGAAAGCGCTTGGACTCTCGGCGTTCAATACCTCGATGTTGAAACCACATTTGTCCGCGACGATAACTCGGCTTCGACCACAGGAAGCAGCGCCGATGTTCTCCCTCATTTGTCTTACGCATCAAGGCTCAATGACCAATGGGTCGTCGGCGCAGCATTGCACGCAGCTGGCGGCACTGGCGTTGAATACTCACACGGCGTTGGCGCACACCCTGCTTTATTGATCAAAGAAAATAGCATTTCGGCACTCAACTTTACGTCGTCATTGTCATATCAGGTCAATGAACAACTGTCTCTTGGTGGTTCTTTGATATTGCAGCACGCAGCGCTTGAAACTCAAGCATTGAATGGTCGAGAGCTTCAAGGAGATAGCCTCGACCTAGGATTCGGCCTGAGTCTCAATCACCACATCAGTGACAACACACAATTGGGTGTCAGTTATCAGGGCCAATTTGATCACGACCTTTCCCTTGATAACGCCAACGCTTTTGGCATTAGCTCTGAACTAACATGGGTTCGAAGCTTAAACTTAGGGTTGAAGCATTCATTAAATGAAGACTTAAACCTTCTACTCAGCTCCAACATGGAGACATGGCAAGATTATGATGACAAATACTCAACCACCTATTCTCTTGGGGTTGGTGTGGAATACGCATACGAGGATTGGTTGCTGTACAGCGGAGTGAGCGGTGACACGAGCCCTGTAAGCAGTCAAAACAGAGATGTGTTACTCCCGCTCGATAAACAGTGGCGTATCGGATTCGGCGCTGAGAAGAAGATATCCAACGACTTACATCTAGGATTGAGCTACCAATACCAAGATTTAGGCCATGGTGAAATTAATGCTGACTCAGGACTATTTCAGCCTTCTGGCAGCTATTCGACCAACAGAGTTCACTTCATCACTTTGTCTCTTCGCCATTAAAGCGAACTCTTGAGCGTGATTCACTTCTAGCTTCTAGCTTCTAGCTTCTAGCTTCTAGCTTCTAGCAAGAAACGGTAAAAAAAGGATTGGCTGTGACAGCAATCCTTTTAAATTCATGAATATCATTCCGCCAACCAGAAAGGCTCGAACACCCTTTACGCTCATGGTAATTGTCGTTATTGTGATTCTCTACGTCATCATCACAAGGACTGTCTGAGAGTTATGAACAGCACGATTGAAACTATTCTGGGGCACCGCTCCATTCGTCAATATACAAATCAACCGATTGAAAAAGCACAACTTGATGTGATTATTCAAGCTGGTCTCGCGGCTTCGTCATCGAGCTTACTGCAGGCTGTTTCTATCGTGAGAGTGACAGACAAAGAGAAGCGCAAACTGTTAGCCGAATACGCAGGTAACCAAGCTTACGTTGAGAATGCGGCTGAGTTTTTGGTGTTCTGTATCGACTATCAACGCCACGCTCAAATTAACCCTGAAGTGAAAACCGACTTTACTGAACTGACCCTGATTGGCGCGGTAGATTCTGGCATCATGGCGCAAAACTGCATACTGGCTGCTGAGTCTCTAGATTTAGGTGGCGTATACATTGGCGGGTTACGTAACAGCGCACAACAAGTCGATGAACTGTTAGAACTGCCACAGCACACCGCCGTGTTGTTCGGAATGTGCTTAGGTCACCCGGCACAACAACCAGAGGTTAAGCCTCGCCTCCCTGCTCATGTGGTGATGCACGAAAACCAATACCAACCGCTGAGCCTAGATGAAATTGCCAGCTACGATGATTCAATGCAGAGCTACTACGCAAGCCGTTCAAGCAACCAAAAGCAGAGCAGTTGGTCACAACAGATCACTCAAAAGCTGTCTGGCGAATCTCGCCCGCATATCCTGCCTTACTTGAACAGCAAGCAGCTGACCAAGCGTTAAGCCGTTAAGCCGTTAAGCGATTAGAGCTAGCAGCAAACAGCAGTACAAACAGCAGTACAAACAAAAATGTCAGCGTATAATACGCTGACATTTTTCATTTCTGGGATACTGACACCCTTACAGGTATTTCTCAATCGGTAGCAATTGCAAAAAGCCTGACTGCATTCGTTCCCACTTACCCGTTTCTGGTTCGCTGTCCCAGCTTTGATCGCCTGAATACCAATACACATCACCGTCTTCCAGTTCCAAGCGCCAGCTATTATCGTCACTCATCGCTTGCTCAATAGTGTCAGCTAACGTTTCAGCAATCTCTTTATTCTCGATGATCAAAACCGATTCTGTATTGAGGTAGGTAGAGCGCAAGTTGAAGTTAAATGAACCGATGCTTGCGATGCTGCGGTCGAATACGACTGATTTTGCGTGCAAGCCATAGGCCGTCTCAGGTGCACATTTCGACAAGTCCTGAGTCGATGCTTCACACAGCTTAGATTCTGGTTTTAGCTCAAACAGGTCGATACCATGCTCCAACATATCGTAACGTCTGCCCGCATAAGCGGAGTGATTGGTCACCAGATCATTAGACGCCATAGAGTTCGTTAGCGCTTTTATCTCAACGCCCTTGTTGTTCAATACCTGCCACTCTTCAAGCTGACCATCATCGAATACAAGGTAAGCCGATTCCAACAAGATCTCTTGTTTCGACTCGCTCGCTAATTTCCCTAGAAGAATCGCGGTCGCTTTTGGTTCATCAGTATTATCGGAGTCATCAGGGACGGGTTGATCGTAAACAAAACGCGCATTCACCCAAGTCATCTCACCAACCACCTCTTTCAGTAAGCTATCAGCAGCCTTACGATCTAGTGGCAATTCCGGGTAATTTTGATAATGCGGAACGACAATATTATCTATCTTCGAGAGATCAGGTTGTTCGTCATCACCCAACATATCGACAGGGTAAGACCAACGGCTATTCCAGTATTCGACAAAGCTGGTTTGAATGGTGTTAACTACCGAGCCCATCACCAACACATCGCGGTCTCGGAAATTGATTTCATCAGAAAGGTCGAAGTATTCATCACCAATATTACGTCCACCCACCACAGACAAAGTACCATCGACGGTAAACGACTTATTGTGCATACGGCGATTTAAACGAGAAAAGTCGCCGACAAAGCTCAGCCATTTACTGAAACCACGGCGTGTTGGTGTTGGATTGAAGATACGAATCTCGACATTAGGGTGCGCATCCAGTGCCGACAGCAACCCTTCACGTTCGTTGAGGTTGATATCATCCAGCATTACGCGCACCTTCACACCACGCTCAGCCGCGGCTAATAAGCGGCTAGCGAGATAGCTTCCCGATTCGTCAGAGTTCCAGATGTAGTATTGAATGTCGATGGTGTGCTCGGCACTTTCGACCAGCGCTAATCGCTGTGCCAAAGCATCCCAACCGGACTCTTGCAGACGAACCGCAGTGTTGCCTTGCTCTAAAGCTTCAGGCTGAAATTCATTGGTTAGAACCGATAAAGAACTAGGTGCAGGAGAGGTTGGCGGTTCTGTTGGATGATCGATGCCTTCAGGAAGTGAAGAACACCCACCTAAAACGGCGATTAAGATTAACGTTAAACTGATGCGTTGGAGCACAGGCATGTATCTGACTTCCTTTTCACGATGGCGTCTTTAGAAACTTTCCGTAAAGCTTTTCAATGAACAAGCTATTCCGATCTATTCATTGATTATTACTGCTAAAGCCTGAAATTTATAGGTAATTATCCAGTATAAATTTAAAGGTCAGTAAATTGCCTACAGATCACTTAAGTTGAGTGAGCGCCAAACAGTATAAACTCAGCGGCTTTTCGACCATTTCAATAGTGAGTTCAGTTCGGTCTGGGTTGCAGTTCAACGCCAAAGCGTAGCCGTGTAAATAATCCACCAGCAAGTCCAACGCATTTTTGGTTTGCTCTTCCGTTAACGCTAACGGGCTCAACACCGCTTCAAAACGTTCACTAAATACCTCCATCGGCCCGAGGGATTTCATGGTCAATAAGGTCTCTAACAAGCCTCTATATTCGTTGAGCATCGACAAGTAACTCACACTGAGCCGATAAAGGTTATCTCGCCAGTCTTGGATCAGCTCTGGCTGCGCAACTTCTTCAATCAAAGAAACCGTGATTGCCTCAAGCAGATCGTTTTTGTTTTTGAAGTAATGGTATATGGCCATCGCATCGACACCGAGTTCCGTCGCGAGCCCTCGAACACTTGGCACTTTGCCACTCTCTCGCATCATGCTTTTTGCAATAGTGAGAATTCTCTCGGCGCTGAGTTGGCTTGATCCACTCTTTGGTCGACCTCGTTTCTGATCCTTGACAGTCATACCGTCACCTTTTAAACTTTATTTCTACACTGTAGAATATTTTAGTTTATTACTGTGTAGATGCCAAGTTTCTCATCGATATCGGAGTTAAAAATGTCAAATATTGTATTTATCGCAACCAGCCTTGACGGTTACATTGCAGACAAGCAAGGCGGCTTAGATTGGCTGCAAGCGATTCCAAATCCAGACGGTGACGACATGGGTTACAACGCTCATACCGATCGTATCGATGCGCTGGTCATGGGACGTAATACAATGGATATGGTGTTGAGCTTTGGTATCGATTGGCCTTACAGCAAGCCAGTCTATGTACTGAGCAACACTTTGAATAAAGTACCTCAAGAGCTTGAAGGTAAAGTATTTTTGATGAAGGGCGAGCTCAAACAGATTGTCGCGGATTTGAATAACAAAGGCCTAAAGAACCTGTACATCGATGGCGGCATCACCATTCAAAACTTCATGAAAGAAGACCTGATTGATGAGCTGATCATCTCGACTATTCCTGTCGTGCTTGGTGGTGGATCCCCGTTATTTGGTGACTTAGTATCTCCCGTCGACTTTACGTTAAAAGACGTCACGACGTACCTTGATGAAATAGTGCAAACGCATTACTTACGTAAGCATTAAAGCTGTTGTTGCTCTAAGGGCATGAAAGGATCAACACCGAAAACATTGTTCACGCGACGTAAGCTTTACCGTCTCTACACAAGCCTCCCCTAAAGTAGTACCCTTTATCGTCTCTCATTCTTGATAGTAGCTGGATATTATGAAGCTTTTGGTCGATCGCACTGGTGAACAGTTTTTAGAAATTCTGCAAGAATCGGGAGATACATTGACCGTTCAATTCATTACCAATGAAGGCAATCGAAAGGGTAAGCCATTCCAAGATAACCTGAGTGGATTGTTCCTCACAGGGTGGAAGCCACGCACCACTTCAACCGCCATCGGATTAGAACGCTTTAAGCAAGGCAAACTTGAAGATCCCAAAGTGAGTTTCGCATTGCACCAACTCTATCCACTCGGTCGAGACGTAAAATTACCTTCCGGTGATATCGCAACTATCGCGAGTTACGCCAATACCCATGCCGATGGCTACTATATGTTTGTGCGCCTCAACGATGAATTAACCCGACTCAAGATTACGCCCGATTGGGAACTGCAACCTTCCGTTCAAAGGTTAGCCTTGCCTTATTACCCTGTGCCAAGAAGCCAGCAAGAACTCGACAATATTGACGATTTTGATGCGTGGGCGGGCGGTTTTTAAACACTGAAAGTCAGTAAACGCTATTGAGATCACATCCACCTATCGAATCTCAATACAACAATATGTGCTCTCTAAACATTGATACGAATACCCGTTCTCAAACGATGCAAATAACGGTTTGGCTGTGTGCTGCTAAAGAGTGTTTCATTCTTTCCTACAAGCTCAAACGGGGCTGAATAAAGTCAATAAACGCCGAGATACGTTTAGAGACAGAGGACGACTTGTAATAAACCGCATTCACTCGCTCTCGGTCTGTGTTGGCAAGTTTGTCTTGTTCCAGAATAGGAATTAGGCGACCCGCAGCCATATCTTCCTGCACCATAAACCCCGATAAACAAGCGATCCCATTTCCAGCTAAGACTAGTTGACGCACGGTTTCACCATTACTGGCTGTCACAGTAGGCGCGACATCACTTTGGTTTGGTAAAGGCCAATGGTTAAGCACTTTGTTCCCTGCAAAACCCACAATTTGATGCGAACTCAAATCTTCAGGTTTGGTGGGTAACCCACGCTTAGCGAGATAATCAGGTGACGCCACAATATGGAGTAAACTTTTGCCTAACGGGCGCGCGTGCAGTGTTGAGTCGGACAACTTACCGATTCGAATCGCAACATCAGTTCTCTTTTCTAGAAGGTCAACGAAGCCTTCGTTGGAAGTGAGTTCCAATTCAATGTCTGGGTAAGCCTCTTTGAATGACTGCACCAACGGCACTAACTGATGGAATACGAATGGACTGGCGGCATCGACTCTTAAACGACCTTTTGGCAGCTCACCGCGCGACACGATTTCTTCTTCCGCGCTCTGGATCATCTGTAACCCCAACCTGACTGAATCGACAAACTGCCGTCCTTCTTCCGTCAATTCCACGCGTCTCGTTGTTCGGTTGAATATTGATACGCCGAGTTGCGACTCAACCTTACTCACCGAACGAGATACCTTGGCGACTTGCACATCCAACGTCTCTGCCGCCGCAGAAAAACCACCAGCATCGACAACGGTGAGTACCATTTCTAAATCATCTGAACGGGTTAGCATGAGGCTCCTTCGCTATCTTCATTTTGTTTAATGTCATCTCGCTTGTGCTCATCACAGCTCAAATCATCTATGTCTTTTCGATCTCATCAGCTTAATCCAATGATCGGCTAACTCTCCAATTATTGCAAATAACACAAAGGTTATTTGTTAATGAGGGCATTTTTCACAAATATATTTTGCTAGATAATCCTCGCCATCAAACGAAGCGCTCCTATTGCAGTCGCAAGCTGCCCCATTTTATCGCGCTCGGTATTTAACAAAGAACAGTAAGAGAGATGATTATGCCATTAGCATTACTTGCATTGACGCTCAGCGCCTTTGCCATCGGAACCACAGAATTTGTCATCGTAGGCTTGATTCCTACCATGGCGAGCGACTTGAATGTATCTCTGCCATCGGCAGGCCTATTAGTCAGTTTATACGCGCTTGGCGTTGCTATTGGCGCACCAGTCTTAACGGCATTAACCGGCAAATGGAATCGTAAATCGGTGTTGCTGACCGTGATGGCATTGTTTGTCATTGGTAACTTATTGGCGTGGCAAGCTCCAGGCTATAACACGCTGATCGCCGCACGAATTTTGACTGGCCTTGCCCATGGTGTGTTCTTCTCGATTGGATCGACCATCGCGACAGGTTTGGTTTCAAAAGATAAAGCAGCCAGTGCTATTGCGATCATGTTTACGGGTTTAACGGTTGCATTGGTAACCGGCGTACCACTGGGCACTTATATCGGCCAAACCTTTGGCTGGCAAGCGACCTTCTTGATCGTTGCTCTGCTTGGTCTTATTGCTCTTATCGGTAGCGCTATCTTGGTTCCAAGCAACCTTAAGCAACCACCAGCGGCGAAGATTTCGGCACAGCTAAAGGTTCTAACTCAACCACGCTTACTGTTGGTTTACGCTATCACAGCACTAGGTTATGGCGGCACGTTCACAGCGTTTACGTTCCTTGCTCCAATACTAGAAAACGTATCAGGGTTTGATTCGAGCTCTATCAGTCTCATCATGTTGGTTTACGGTGTGTCAGTAGCAGTCGGTAACATCTGGGGCGGAAAAATGGCCGACAAGATGGGCCCAATTAAAGCACTGACCGTTATCTTCTCTGGTTTGGCCGCAGTACTGGTGGTATTCAACTTTACCGCAGTAAACCCTTACGCAGCTGTTGCTACCATTTTGGTTTGGGGTGCATTCGCATTCGGTAACGTTCCGGGGCTACAAGTGTATGTTGTGAAACTGGCTGAGAAATACACACCAGATGCAGTCGATGTCGCTTCTGGGTTGAACATTGCAGCCTTCAACGTCGGTATCGCATTGGGATCATGGGGCGGTGGTTTGATTGTCGCGAAATCTGGATTAATGAACACCCCTTGGGTAGGTGCTGTGATCGTTTTGATCGCTCTTGTTCTGACTCGATTCAGTGGTGCGTTAGATAAGAAGCAAGCACAACAAGCTGTTCCATCTAGCATCTAGCATCTAGCATCTAGCAAGAATAGAAAAAACAAAGCCCGAACCTAGGTTCGGGCTTTGTCATTTACATCTGATTATTGTCCGTTATCGATCGCTTTCAGCACTTTACACGGGTTACCGACTGCAACCACATTGGCTGGGATGTCTTTGGTTACCACACTGCCCGCGCCAATCACGCTGTTTTCGCCAATGGTGACACCGGGGCAAATGATCACACCACCGCCAAGCCAAACATTGTCGCCAACATTAATCGGTGTGCCAAACTCAACGCCTTCTTCTACACGGCCTTTCACATCGAGTGGGTGACCTGCGGTCAGGATTTGAACGTTCGGACCAAGCAGCACATTGTCGCCAATGGTCACTTCAGCCACATCCAAAATCACGCAGTTAAAGTTAGCGTAGAAGTTCTTGCCCAGCTTGATGTTCGAGCCGTAGTCACAACGAAATGGAGGTTCTAGATGCGCGTTTTCACAGCCCGGAATGAGCTCTTGCGTTGCCGCTTCCCATTCAGGAGTGTCAGGAATACTGTTATTGAGTTTTTGAAGCACCTTACGACACTCGATACGAGCGGCATAAAGCTCTTTATCCCAAGCCTGATAAGGTTCGCCTGCTAGCATTTTTTGTTTTTCTGTTTTCACGTTACTTACCTGTTCTCGCATCACTCAGCTATTTTCATATTACTTAGCTAGTTTCACATTACTTAACTAATGGTGGTCAATTCATCGACCAAAAAACGCAATATCGCACATCTAAATAACAGTGAATAAGGAGTGTTTGAGCTTGGTTTAAGAGATGCGCAGCTCGTCACTTTTTGTAGGTGAAATATGAAATTCGAACGGTGCTAATTTAGCTTCGCTATCGAATCACGTAACACCAAACTGCCAGTGGTATTGATGGTGGTCGCTTGCTCTGTTTCACCGACAATTTGCAGGATCGCCTTTTGCGTCATTTGCTCTAATGGCACACTGACAGACGTTAAGCTTGGCGTTAAAAACGCCCCCACTTTGCTGTTATCAAAACCAACGATAGAAACATCTTGAGGCAATGAGTACCCAAGTTCGGTTAACGCCTTAATCGCACCAATCGCCATGTCATCGTTTTCAGACAAGATAGCGGTGAATGTTGCTTTGCTTTTTACCAGAGCCTGAGCCGCATGATAACCGCTCTCCATCGTCCAATCACCTTGAACAACCTTGGACTCATCCAATGCAATACCCTGTTTAGTTAGCACATCTTGATAGGCTTGGTAACGCAACTCATCGGTCGAAGAACCGGCTTTACCACGAATCACTGCAATGTCTGTATGGCCTTGCTCGATGATGTGCTCAACCATCAAACAAGCGCTCTGATAATGGTCGGTGGTAATGGCATGATTAGGCTTCGACGGCATTTCTCGGTTGAGTACCAGAATCGGTGTGTCAGTACTTTCGATGATCTTTGCAATCTCGCTTTCGGTTAAGCATTGCGGATAGATGATGATGCCCGCGCACTTCATATCCAGCAGGAAATTGATCGCCTTTCTTTCGTCTTCAGCGCTGTGTTTGCCATCGGTGATCACCAATTGGTGATTCGACCTTTCGCTATAAGAAGCCGCGTGATACATCAAGGAAGAAAAGTAAGGGCCATTGAACAACTCATTGGTGATTACAAAGCCGATGAAATTGGTCTTCTTGGTCGCCAATTGCTGAGCCAACAAGTTCGGTCGATAACCTGTTTCTTGAATCGCATCAAATACCTTTTTCACCACATCCGGGCGCACGATGTTCTTGCCATTTAAGACACGAGAAACGGTCGATTTAGATACGCCTGCGCGGTTCGCGACATCAAGCATGGTTACCATTGGCTTCTCTTCCTTTATAAAAAATTAGCCGACATAGGCCGACTAATTCATTGCAAAATGACAGCTCACAGCTCACAGTTCACATAACTGCGCTGGGAAATGCATTCTAAATAGTGGCACCGTTAGATGCAATCACACCTTTATACCACTCGAACGACTTCTTACGTTTGCGTTCTAGTGAGCCAGATTGATCGTTGTGTTTATCTACGTAAATGAATCCGTAGCGTTTTTTCATCTCGCCCGTGGTGAACGACACTAAATCGATACAGCCCCAAGGGGTATACCTCATCAAATCAACACCATCAATCGAAACGGCTTTTTTCATCTCTTTGATGTGGTCACCAAGGTAAGCTATGCGGTAGTCGTCATTAATGCTGCCATCTTCTTCAATGGTATCAACAGCGCCAAAACCGTTTTCAACGATAAACAATGGCACTTCATAACGTTCATACAAAGAAGCTAAACAGAAACGCAGACCCGTTGGGTCAATTGGCCAGCCCCAATCGCTCGACTGGATGAACGGGTTATCGACCGAGTTCTCATGACCGCCGTCCATCGCTTCTTCGGTTGACTGATGCGAAGAAGAATCCAAGGTATTCGACATGTAGTAGCTAAAGCCTAAATAATCCGCTTTACCTTCTTTCAATATTTGCTCATCTTCAGGCTACATTTCAATATTGAAGCCTTTGATTTCCCAATCGCGTTTTGCGTAGCTTGGGTAGTGGCCACGAACCATCACATCCGAGAAGAAGTAACGATCACGCATCGCTTGCTGTGCCACCATGATATCTTCTGGCTTTGAAGAACGAGGGTAGAAAGGCACCATCGCACACATTGCACCGATTTGAAGATCTGGGTTAATTTCGTGACCTTTCTTAACCACTAAAGCACTTGCCACAAACTGGTGGTGAACCGCTTGATACATCGCCTCTTGCGGCTTTTCACATTGTGGGAACTTCACGCCAGAGCATAACCAGCCAAAGATATCTGCCGAAGTATTCATCTGGTTATTTATCTCATTGAACGTCATCCAGTACTTCACCTTGTGCTGGTAGCGTTCCATCACTGTGCCCGAATACTTAACGAAGAAATCGATCACTTTACGGTTCATCCAACCGCCGTATTCTTTGGCTAAGTGGTAAGGCATTTCAAAATGGCTCAGCGTCACTACTGGCTGAATATCGTATTTCAACAGCTCATCAAACAGATCATCGTAAAATGCTAAACCCGCTTCACACGGCTCAGCTTCATCGCCATTTGGGAAAATACGCGTCCAAGCGATACTGGTACGGAAACACTTAAAGCCCATCTCAGCAAATAACTTAATGTCTTCTTTATAACGATGGTAGAAATCCACTGCGACTTGGTTGGGGTAGTTTTCGCCATCAATCACACCATCGGTAATTCGACGTTGTACACCATGAGCACCCGCTGTTAAAACATCAACAACACTGACACCTTTACCATTCGCATCCCAGCCGCCTTCTAGCTGATGCGCCGCAACCGCACCACCCCACAAAAAATCGTTCGGAAATTCGTTGTTCATACCATTACTCGCTACAAGTTATTCGCAAAAAAGATCAGGATTAGAGAGCTCATTGCAGCCCTGAAACCGATTTCAATAAATGCAAAGATACAGATTGAAACCGGTTTCAGCAATAACTAAACGATCTTTTTCTGATCGAACTACAGACTAATCAAAAGTCAGCGTTACGATCAGTGCTCTTCAAAATATTGATCATGTGTGTGTTTGCTAGATTGGTCTTGAGTTCCGGGATAGAACTGAACCAAAGTCTGATCGGCTAGTGTGAGGTGAATCCAACCCTCTTTGACTTTCAGCCAATTGGTGCCGTTGGTCTCGTAGACGGCAGGAAAACTGCCCCAGCCTGACTCTGATACCTGCAACTCTTGAAAACGGTCAATTGGAATGAGTTTATTGCTGTTGAAATCAGCACCGGAGTAAACCAACAGAGGCTTGATAGCATCGTTTGGCTTAAACGTATAACAGCTCACAGAGGCTGAAGTACGATCAAACCACTGGTAGGGTTGTGCGCCTGTTAAATCATAGACCGTACAGTCGTTAAATTGAATGGCCCACTCTTGGTGAGCTTTAAAACCGAGGTAACCTATGGGTTGTGATGGTTCAGGTTTCGAGTCCGTCTCCTGCTCATACACCGGTTCTGAGGTAGCACATCCCATAAGCCCAAGACTAAAAAGGAAAGTCACAGCAAGCTTCATCATTGTCATACCTCAGTTCCGTTAGTAGATGAGTAACTCAATTAAGTCTCTACATTAAACGGTAAGTTCCAAGCGATTACCATCCGGATCGAGCACACAGCTCTCATAATAGCCATCGCCTGTTCTTCTTGGGCCATCTAAGCGCTCATAGCCGTCTTCGACCAAGCGTTGAGTCAGTTGATCGACCGCTTGTTCCGACCCTAATGAAATCGCCATGTGAATGAAGCCTGTGAACTGCTCATAGATATCGTCTTTCGATTCAGGCACAGAATCCATTTCCATGATCTCTAAACGACTTCCCGTTTCAAACGAGAGGAAGTATGAAGAAAACCCTTTAGTTGGGTTGTGATATTTTGATTTCGATGTCGCGCCGAAATAATCTTCATAAAATCGCTTCAGTACTTCGAGTTTTTTGGTCCAAATTGCGATATGTTCAATCTTCATTTTGTTTGCCTAAGTTTGATGTCTAACGCTAGATTACTCATCAAATAAGGAACAATAAACAGAACATAATTCATCAAAAGTGTTCCTATTTAATAGTCAGTTCCGTTATCAAAATACCAACAATTAGCTGCACAGTATTGGTATCTATGTTTGTGTAATAGTTATCTTTCCTCCATAGTCAGGTTTTACACAATCAGAGATTCAAACTGTGAGCTTTTTAAAACTGATACTACTTGCGGCTATATGGGGAGGCTCGTTTCTTTTCATGAGAATGGCGGCCAATCCATTAGGGCCCGCAGTCTTAATTGAAGCGCGAGTTCTGTTTGCAGCACTTACTCTGCTTTTAGTTTCTTTCTATTTAAAAAAGAAGCTCTCTTTTCATGATCACGCTAAACACTTCTTCATTCTCGGGCTGTTTAACACCACACTTCCTTTTTTGCTTTTCGCTTATGCCGCGCAGACACTTAACGCCTCGACACTCGCCATCTTGAACTCTACCGCGCCAATATGGGCGGCAATCATTGGTGCAATATGGACCAAAACAGCACTCGAGGCGAAAGTTCTATTGGGACTTGGGATTGGGGTAACGGGAGTTGGCGTGTTAGTCGGTTGGGATGCGATGAACATTGGCCGTGAGGCTATGCTTCCTATCTTTGCAGCAGTGATGGCGGCCTTTAGCTACGGAATAGCGTCAAACTATACCAAACAAGCCCCTAAAGTTGAGGCATTCAACAATGCTCATGGCAGCATGTGGGCTGCGGTGTTGCTGGTTTTGCCATTTGTATTCTTTATTCCGATGAGAGAAACACCCGACGTTACGATCACTACGTCGGTTATCTTATTAGGCGCGGTATGTACTGGGTTAGCGTATCTACTTTACTTCAATCTCGTCTCTGAACTCGGCGCACCTTCAGCCCTGTCCGTGACCTTCATCATTCCGGTATTTGGTATTCTCTGGGGTAACTTGTTCTTAGATGAAGCAATTGGCATCAATACGATTGTTGGTTCAATTCTGGTTATCACCGGCACCATGTTGGTGACAGGAATGTCGCCAATGAAAATGCTCAATGCCGCTCGTCAGAAACGCGCACAATAAGTTGATTGAATCCAAAAAACCTAATTAAAACCCTCAAGTAACAGAGACAAAAACGGCCTCCAAATGGAAGCCGTTTTTCATTGAGTCGTTAACAGCTTTGAGAGCTCGTCATGTATTGTTGAATCTTGGTTCTTAACCATTGATGTGCGGGGTTTAAGTCTGTTCGTTTATGCCAAATCATATACTGTTTCATCGGCAAGACCTCAAAAGGCTGCTCGATAACTTGCAGTTGGAATCGCTCCGCAAATTGATTAGCAAAACCTCTAGATGTGCTACCAACACAGTCGGAGCCAGAGACCAACACACACATCGTCATTAATGAATCACATTCGGAACTGACTTTTCGCTGCTGTATCGGATTTTTTGTAAAGTAATCCGCGGTGTAAAGGTGAGAGCGACGCATTCTGAAGGTGATGTGTTTCTCATGATAATACTGCGCTTCCGTTACCGATCCATCAATCCTTGGATGCCCTTTCTTGGCGATCAGCACGAGCTCATCTTCAATCACTTGCTGGTTCATATAGCCATTCACTTGTGGGTAGTGAATATCGATCGCTAAGTCGGCTTGCTGCATGCTCAAACTCTGCAGCAGATCTTCTTCATTGCTTGGCACCATATTGAATTCAATTGAGATGTTACCAAGCGTCTCGTCCTTTTCCACAAGGGGCTGAAGCTTGGTTAAACCGATCTCGTTGACCAAAATTCGAAACACATGATGCTGCTGATTATCGAACTGCTTTAGCGTGCTGACCGCGCTGGTTATCCCGTCCAATGCGGGCTCTACACGTAACGCCAACTGCATCGCTGCATTGGTCGGCGTTATACCTCTACCCTCTCGAATAAAAAGGTCTGTACCCAATTGTGCTTGAAGCCGTTTCAAAGCGCCGCTGACTCCAGGTTGAGTCATACCAAGCGATTCTGATGCAAGCGTGATCGACTTTAATCGGTACACTTCTAAGAACACGCTCAGTAGATTTAAATCCAACTTTTCCATGTCGCTCACCGTTACTCTCCCTGTCAATGTGCTCTTAATCAATCATAGGTCAGGTTTTATCTTCGTTCCCTAACCATTGCACGACTCAATACATAGCCAATCGTGATGTATTAACTAAAGCTTACTTTATTTTTTGCTATATGTCTTAGGCATATAATTTCCTCAACGAAACGAAATCCCGAATTGAAGAGGCACCTATGACTCCATCACGCACTTTCACAAATGCATCACTGTTCTTAGCAATCTCTCTTGCGTTCCCAGCTGTTGCAGCTAACCATGACCACGCGCACTTTAGCGAAATCGGCGATCAGGGTGGCAAAGACGCGACCGAGATGACGAAGAAAGCAAACCAAGAATTCGCGAAAACGCTTAACTTCGAAGACACTCGCGCTTTCGACAATAACAACAAAGGGTTGATTGCGAGCTTCGATCAAGAAACTGGCGATATTATTCGTAACAGCTTCAACTTCATCGACCCTAGCGTGAACAATGCCGATCAAGCGCCCGATTCAGTGAACCCTTCGCTTTGGCGTCAAGCCGTGCTGAACCAAGCTGCTGAAGGTTTGTACGAAGTTGTCCCGGGCAAAGTGTATCAAGTACGTGGTGCCGATTTAGCGTCTATTTCTTTCATCCGCAGTGACAATGGTTGGATTGCTTACGACGTTCTTCTCACAAAGGAATCAGCAGCTAAGTCATTAAAGTTCTTTAAGAACAACGTGCCTGATGGCGACGACTTACCTATCGTAGCGATGATTTACTCACACTCACACGCCGATCACTTTGGCGGTGCACGAGCAATCAAAGAAGCCTACCCAGACGTAAAAGTGTACGGTTCAAAAAACATCACGAAAGAAATCGTCGACGAAAACGTACTGGCAGGTAATGCGATGTCTCGTCGTACCGCTTATCAATATGGCGCAACACTGAATCGTCATGAGCACGGTATTGTGGATGCGGCACTCGCGAAAGGCTTGTCGACTGGCACCATTACTTACGTATTGCCGGATTACGAACTTAACCATAACGAAGAAATTGAAACGCTGGTTATCGATGGTCTAGAGATGCAATTCATGGATGCATCAGGCACTGAAGCGGCATCAGAAATGGTGACCTACATTCCGAGCATGAAGGCACTTTGGACTGGTGAGCTAACGTATCAAGGCATGCACAACCTCTACACATTGCGTGGTGCAAAAGTACGTGATGGCTTGAAGTGGTCTAAGAAAATCAACGAGATGTTGGTCACTTGGGGTGAAGATACCGAGGTGCTATTTGCCTCTCACTCATCGCCAATTTGGGGCGAACAAGAAATCTCTGACTACCTAAAAATGCAGCGTGACGCTTACGGTTTCACTCATAACCAAACACTTCGCCTTGCGAACAATGGTGTTGTTCTGCAAGACATTGGCGACGAGATCTACAAAGTCATGCCAGACAGCATTCAACAGTCTTGGCACACCAATGGTTACCACGGTACTTACTCTCACAATGCTCGTGCGGTGTACAACATGTACCTTGGCTACTTCGACATGAACCCAGCCAATCTGAACCCGCTACAAATTCACCCAGAGTCGGTTAAGTTTGTTGAATACATGGGTGGCAGTGACGCGGTGATTGAAAAAGCGCAGCAAGATTTCCAAGAAGGTGAATATCGCTTCGTTGCAACAGCACTGAACAAGGTTGTCCAAGCGGAACCCGAGAACAAAAAAGCGCGTGGTTTACTGGCCGATACTTATGAACAGCTAGGCTACCAATCAGAAGGCGCGGGCTGGAGAAACATCTACCTAACGGGTGCTCAAGAACTGCGTATCGGCACACAACCGGGCGCACCAAAAACGGCTTCTCCGGATGTATTGGCGAACATGACCATCGAAAACTTGCTGGATTACTTAGCGGTAAAAGTGGACTCATTGAAGGCGCAAGACACGCCGTTTACCATGAATATCCAATTACCTGATGTGAAAGAGTTCTACTACGTAGAGATGTCGAATGGCAACCTGAACAACATTCAAGTGAGCGAACTGCAAGATGCCGATACCACACTGGTCATCAACAAATCAGATGTATCAGACATCGTACTGAAGAAAACGACACTCAACCAATTATTGGAAGATGGCCAAGCGGGCGTGAAAGGAGACAAAACATCGTTGAACAAACTGCTGTCTTCATTGACTGAAGCTGATACCTCTTTTGAGATTGTTCCTCGTCCAAACAAAGGCGAAGAAGTCGACGCTGAGTTGTACCAAGATTCACACGAGCACGCGCATTAAACGCCCGATACACTAAATAGATAAAAACGACACCAGTTAGCTAGAAAAACGTTCTATAAAGAACACACAACAAGCCCTTACCTTTTGGTCGGGGCTTTCTTGCTATGTCATCTAATACATTGGGCCGTTTACGTTTCAATTCCAATACGACTGCGTTCTGTAATATCCCTTTTGGTAATTTAATAGAGAGGGATATATGATAGAGATTAGAACCATAATGCTCATCAGAAAGAGCAACAGTTACCAAATAATTCGAAATCAAACTAAGTTAAGTGAGAATAACTTAGGCTTTCAACCTAACAGACAATATTTAGTTTTGTATTTTTCAAAACGAGGATAGATTAAATGCCAATATCTAAAAAAATTCTAATCGAAGCAGTAAATCGATATAAAATTGAATTTGCAAAGCTATCACACAAAACTCAAGGTAAAACTAGGAATTTAGCTCAACACTCATTTATATGGGCGCTGAAAGATGGTGATTACCAAGCTCTAGGGGATGGTATTTGTGCAGGTTTAGCTATTAAATGGATAGAATATGATGTTCAAAATATAGACTTTATTGAGAGCTTAGATAAGCATCGTATGGAGATTTATACCGTACTTGGTTCGAAAGAAAAAACAACATTTGGCCAAGACATCGTTAAATCACATTTGATGCAAAAGGATTTACAAAAAGCACTAACTGGCACTTGCACACTAACGGGAAAGGTAAAAAACTTCCAATACCCGTATAAGTCACTCAGTAAAGCTCTAACGAAAAATCATTATTATTATGTATCAAGTGGAAGTCATGCGACTGCCATTAAATCAAATGGTACAACGGTCGACTTTTACGATCCTAATGTTGGAGAAATCAAAGAACTACTCCCTCATCATCTACCGTCTTATTTCAAAGCGGCAAAAGAAGCAAGTAGGCTCGCACAAGGGAAAAGTATAAAAGGTTACTCTTCCACCGTATATTCAGACCTCCAGATGGTTCAATTAAGTCCAAATTAAAAATACTCAAATTCACCAAGGTTTAGTGTTATTAACCTAATATTCAGATGCTATTGGCGATAAAGCCATAAGACCAAATAGACTCTATTTAATCCCCCCTCCCCCTTTTTTTTTATATAGTCTTATTTGCCAAACCAGATTGCGAAACGAGCTATGAGTGCTTCACTGTTAGAAGCATTCTCAAGCTCAAAACCTAGTACAGCTATTCTGCGCTTAGCGCAGCCAACAAAAACTCCGTACTTGCGCTAGCATGTTGCTCAATATCTTGTAGATTTGGTTTTGCCATCCCCATCAACACGCCGCTTCTCAAGCTTAATAGCATTCCCGTCCAAAGAGTAACCTTAGTGGCGACATCTTCGGTATCAAACCTATCCTTGAAAAACTGAGCGAGTGCAATATCGGTTTCGTTTTCACCTACCCACATAAAGCTTTCCAAGATAGCGGGAGACTTACCGTTTTCTGCAATCAATAGCTTCAACGTAGCGATATGTTCGTCCGACAAATGAAACGCCAAAAAGGCCGTAGCGAACCCATACAATGCCTGATAATTATCAGAGATTTTTAACTGCTCGACAGAAAGCTCATCAAACTGAGCCCCCATTTGTCTTAACGTCGCTCCAAACAACACATCTTTAGAAGAGAAGTAACGATAAAGCGTTTGCTTCGTCATTTTCGCTTCACTAGCGACTCGGTCCATGCTGGTTTGCACATAGCCTTCCGCGAGGAATATCTCCTTCGCCGCTTTTAAAATCGCGAGTCGTTTCTTCTCTTTGTTCTGCTCAATCTTGCTCATTACTTCATCCCCCCCAAAACAGAGATCATACTTTAAAGTATGATTTGTATTGACTCAACTAATTTTTAAAATCATACTTACCAGTATGATTTATTGATGGCAGATAATTGGATAGAGAAATGACGACAATGAACCTCCCTAAAACTGAAGCAAGAAATACTCGAACCCTCGGCTTTACCCTCGCGATCGCAGGTGCTGTATTAATGAGTATTGACCCCATCTTTATTCGTTATGCGGGTGTCAGCGGGTTTGATACGGCCTTCTTGTTCGGCTTATTCAGCGCAATTTCGATGCCTATTTTGCTTAAATTCAACGACAAACGCGGAATACGAAAGGCAGTAGCACAAAGCGGTTGGCCATTGTTGGCGGCGGGTATTCTTATGCTCGGCAGCGCATCAGGTTTGGTTTTCAGCATCAAAATGACTTCAATCGCTAATACCTTTGTGATCCTCAGTGCAGCCCCTGCGGTTGCCGCCATTTTCAGCTGGTTAATATTGAAAGAAGCCACCAGCCGTTCGACCTTAATTGCCATTGTCGCTGTGATGATTGGTATTACGATAGTCGTTTCAGGGTTATTTTCTTCAGGCAACTGGATGGGTGATGCGTTGGCCGTGTTCGCAGTTATCTGCCTATCGATGATGTTTACCTTGCTGCGTAAATATCAAGACGTCAGCCGATTGGCGAGTGTTGGCTTAGGTGGCTTGTTACTCGCAGTTGTGATGTTTTTCTTCGCAACACCATCAAGCTATAGCGCTGAAACGTGGTTAATCATGGGCATGATGGGCTTGTTTACAGCCCCTGTTGGACGAGTGTTATCTATGGTCGCAACACGCCACATTACCGCGCCAGAGGTATCAATGACTCTGATGTTAGAAACCGTGTTAGCGCCAGTTTGGGCGTTTATCTTCTTCACCGAGATCCCGCCAACGACCAGTATTATTGGTGGTGTGGTGATCTTGATTACGATCTTCATCTACACCTTAGTGACTATGAAAAATGATGACTAATTAAAGAATTAAATAGGAGCTAAACATGTCTGAAGAACTGAAATTTATTGGCCGAATTACTACGCCGTACCACTCGATTTCAGAGTGTCCGAATAACATCCAACCGGACAACGGCCCAATCTGTGAAATCATCTTAGATGACGTTTACCAGCAAGGCTTGCTCGGCTTAAACCGTGGCGACTACATATTGATCTTGTATTGGTTAGAAGGCGCCAAACGAGATGAATTGATCCAAAGCTGGAATGAAGAAACGCCGACCAATGGCACCTTTGCACTGCGTTCACCACACAGGCCAAACCCAATTGGTACTGCCGTGCTACCGATTGAAAAAATAGAGAATGGCACAGTGACCGTGAGAGGCTTGGACTGCTTGAACAACACACCACTGTTGGATATCAAGCCTGCGATCTATAAAGAGAAAGGATAAGCGAGAAATTGCTCGTCCTAAACCAAGAGCGAGCTGTGCGTTAGCGAAAGGAAGACATTACGCATACTTGATGAAAGCTTGGCTTAACTGCTGAAAGAGTGAATCTACGTTGGGTAGGGTTGTAAGATGTGCGGACAACGGAGTATGAACTTGCGCGTCCACCACGGTTGGATTCCCGCAAACTTGATTATAAAAATTCACGGGCGCAACGATGTTTTCTAGGTCGACATCTAACAAGATACAGGCTTGCGAAAGTACGATTTGGCCGCCCCCTTGTTTAAGCAAAACACGCTGCGCAGTGCCCACTATTTTTTGTTTATTGATATTGAGGTTGTAGTCACCATCACAATAAGAACCGGGAGTCGCGTGTACATCCACATCGATGCCCAGTTCTTTAAAAAACAGGGCTAATACATCGCATAAATGTAGATACGCTTTTTGGATGTTGTAGGCTTCATCACTAGGCCAATGGTAAATGTGCGATAAGTTAATGATCCCCGGCAGTTGAGGAACGGGAGCACCACCTGTTTTACGCGAGGTGAGCTGCCAGCCTTGTGCCGCGAGTTGCTTTCTAGATTCCACCGTCACTGGCCACTTTTTACCTGCGGGCAAAACGAGTGTCGGCGTTTTTGCTTGCCACAGCATTAAGGCTTGTCCAATCTCACCCGCCTGTATTTGCTGCAATAACTCAGCTTCTTTTTCAAACGCACGATCAACATCAATGTGCGGGTAACGTACGAGTTTATTCGTTAACTTCAATGCACTTTTCCTCTACAGATTGTGGTGACCTACCATTTAACGTTCTGAAATGGTTGATGATAGATAAGACTATATGGGATGGAAACAGCGCCAAAAGTTAGTTATTGGCGCCATAGTATTTGTTATACATACATTGCGCCATAGTTTGCTAGAAAGCCGATTGGAAGGAGCAATATCCATTGAGGAAGCTTTACAAAAACCTTCGCTCCAAAAAAATACAGCCCAACAGCCACAAACACCGATGCATACAGAATATACAAAAAACCTAGCAACTGGATTAGGAAATAGAGTGAATCAATACCATACCAACCGACGTATAAAAGCATTAATGAGCTAACAAACAAAGTGACCGAGACAAGATGCCAACAAGCTAGAAGTGTCGCTTTCGGTATATCATCGAGCTTCGATTTAAGAAAAGGTCTAACCGGGTCTATTTGACCAGCAAATACATGCACTAACGTAGTAAACAGGGCTAATAACCCCGAGCTAAATATCCATATATTCATAAAACACTCCGTACATATGACGCCAAGTTAAGGTGTGAACAACGCTACTACCTTACCTAAAACATTGTGTCATAAACACTAAACTTACTTGAAGTGAGAGCGCCAAGCGTTGTGAATCACTCTAAATTTATTGTTATGTTTGCTTAGAAGCGCCTGAATGGCTTAGCAAACACCTGATATTTATCGGCGTAAACTATTTTACCAGGGGTTTCTGTTCTTAGTTGATCAACTACGACCCCCTTACTTTCAACTAAGAAAACAAACTCACGTACTTTAGATATGTGTTCAGAGGAAGACTCAAGAAACCAACTGATATACACATCAGATTTCTTAGACTTCTGTTTGTTTAAGTAGTCTAGAGGAGATTCAAGGTTTTCATCGAACCACCCCATCACCTCGGCGATATGTTCAAGTTCATAGTCGTAGAATACTTCTTGTTTCTTCATACAACTGATTGCCTGAAATATGCCTGTTCTCTGATTTGAATCCTCATCGAGCTGATCAACGACAAATCGTACGTACATTTTTACACCTCAAAAATAACGCCAAGATAACCCGCACCAAACCTTGGCATATACTTTCACGAAGTGAAAATGCCAAGCGTTTTTGGTCACTGTTAAACGCCTTGTATGTGTCTTATTCAGACATGATGTAACCACTTACGATATTTTTCTATGCTACCCAGAGCTAGCTCAAATGATTCAGGTGGTGCTTCACCGCGCGCTAAGCGAATTAAAGTAGGAATGCTCATTGTGGATACAACCTTACCTTCAGCAGCCTTATTAGCACGTGCGATATGGTGAAACATTACTTTTTGTAATGCGTCACCGCTGCGATTCTGTAAATCAGAAATCAATTCATATATATGGAGATAAACGATATTACTATATGCCACTGTTTCGACGTAAGAAGGTATGTAGCCCTTATGCACAACTGCATTTCTGAAACCTTTCCACGTACGAATGTCTTTCTTTGCTATACCGTCTAAGGGTGGCTTAGATTCATCTATAATCGGCGGTTCACTACCGTTATGATCCATCAAATATGCGAATAGGTACGCACCAAACTGACGCTCTGATTGATTGGACACATGCTTCCACGTACTAAGAAATTTCTCATAGTCGACTTTATGCTTTACGCATGTCACTGCCACATAAAATTCGTAGAATCGCTCAAGAGCTGCCGCGATACTAGTAACCGCTTCGCGAGGGTACCCATCAAGTAGAGCCAGAGCTCCGAAGTCGAATAAAACTTCGAACTTCTGCTCTTGAATTACAGTAATAGTCGAATGCCCATTACTACACGTCGACGAGTATAAACCGTCATCTCGGATTTCAACTGAACTAAATTCTAGAGAAGGCTTTCCTTGCTCCTGAAAGCACTCCATACAATTTATATTTAACTTCATAATTCGACCATACACCTAACGAATGACATGGATTCCCCCTACCGAGGATCTGCCACACTTATGTGGTACTTAATTGCACCGGAGGCACCATGTCTGATTTTTCTTATTTCTGCGGTATCGACCTAGCTAAAAACCACTTTAGTCTTCATGCCGTAGACCAAAATGGTAAGGTCATACTTCATAAGTCAGTAACTCGCTCTAAACTACTGACTACAATAGCAAATATGCCACTCATGCGTATAGGCGTTGAAGCGTGTGGTGGTGCACATTATTGGGCAAGAACACTCAATACACTCGGTCACGACGCCCGCATTATGGCCGTTAAATACGTAATTCCTTATCGAACTAAGGGAAAAAACGACCTTAATGATGCTGTTGCCATATGCGAAGCTGTTCAGCGACCATCAACTCGCTTTGTACCCGTAAAATCCCCCGAGCAACAAGCCATATTATCGGTACATAGAATGAGAGAGCATTGGGTTCGTGAACGTACCGCGCTTATGAATCGCATGCGTGCCCTACTCTCTGAATTCGGGTTGGTCATTCCTGTTGGCCGCTCTTCGTTAATGAAACAGGTTCCCTTAATGCTGGAAGACGCAGAAAATGAACTGCCACACCTCGCAAGAACGGTGATTGCCGATGCTTATCACCACCTTGGAGAATTGAATCAACGTATCGCCGATACTGAACAAGTCTTCGATTCTTTTGCTAAGGTCAGCGCTAATGTTCAACGAGTGATGAAGGTTCGGGGCATTGGACCGCAAACCGCTACTGCGATACTTGCTTCGATAGGCAATGGTTCTCAATTTGATAAAAGCCGTGATTTCTCTGCTTGGCTAGGACTAGTACCAAAGCAATATTCGACGGGAGGAAAGCCTCGCTTAGGTCGAATAACCAAACACGGCGACAAATACTTGCGAACACTATTAGTTCACGGGGCAAGGACCGTGATTGCCAACCTTGGCGACAAGCAAGATAAGTTAAGTCAGTGGTGCAGAGGCGTTCTGGAACGAAGAGGAATGAACCGAGCAATAGTGGCACTTGCCGCGAAGAACGCACGAATTATATGGTCGCTTTTACACAATCAAACAGAATATGAAAACTATGCTGCTTAAGTAAAACCTTAAGCAGCATAAAGAGTTAAACCCACCGGGTCATTGCAGACGCTAATGATGGAGATAGGTTAAGACCACTTGCGGAGAGCCTGTTAATGCGGCGGACACACTAGATGTCATCTAACGAATAAGGCACCGCAGTCGCGCAAGTCATCAGGGCCACGACGTATGCGAATCGTCGATAAGTAGGCCGAATGTAGAGCGGCAGTCCAAAACCCATCAACATAAGTTTAGCGGATGTTTGACAACCGGGGGAATCCATGTAGCCGCGTTAAGTAGTGAGCAACGCCACCTCCCTACCTAAAACCTTTCCACCTTAAACACTAAAACTCGACTTGAACTGAAAATGCCGAGCGTTGGGAATCTGTCTTAAACGCTTGTTAGCTTTCTACCACTCCCAAACAGGAGAATGACCAAAATGTCTCACGTAGTGAATCTGAGCACTAAACAAGCTTAGCCACCACTTAGACTCTATATTAAAAAGGCTTGTCACATTAAGGCGTTGATTGGAATTAAGGTATTTACTTAGTTTCTTATGATTTTCTGCTTTATTCAGAATCCCCCGAGGGATTGCGATAGGATCTTTCAAAAAGTAATTTCGATAATAATGCCTTATATCAAAGTACATACCCAAATCATCTAACGAAATTTCAAACTGACTCACCCATTGACTGTCATTTATTTTAACACCCTTTGGAATACCTTTCTTTCTGCACTTAACGATATCCACTGGTAGCAAATACGCACTTCTTATAGTACCAGATGAACTAAATAGGAATATAAGGTACACATCTGGGGAATCTCCCTGTGATAACTTGGCTGTACCATTTTTGCCGTCTTCGGGTGAAGTAGACTTTATTTCAACAAGAGAGTTTTTATATTCAAAATCCCACCCAGGGTGATTAGGTTCGATTTCATTCATATCTAACCCGTCAAACATGGCATTAAAAGCTACCTCTCCAATACGCCCTCGAAACTTACCCTCCTTTCCGGATGGTTGTCTTGGTAAACCACGATTTTGAGAAACCGCCCATTGGATAACGTCCTCATAAGTAACTTTTTTTCGTCGAGCTTCATCGTTAACTATTCTAACGCCCCGCACAACATCAGAAATAGCAGTAGTCAACTTAAACTCTGTTTCGATGGCAACATCATACTTTTGAGGCTGTCTAAAATCGTCACGAATCAAATCAGGGCGAAGAAATAACGGTTGATCTAGTTTCACATCTTACCTCGAATATTAGTATTATCTTTATTGAACTATTTATAGCTGAATACCATACAGATAAGTATGGGGAAATCTGCTTTGAAAGCTAACGCTGCTATTAAGTGGAAAATAATGGTTGGCATATAATCGCGTAGCGATGGCCAACTGTTATTTTTCCACTTGAATGCCCTTGTTATGTGTTTGTTACCGCTTAAATTTGATATGTTTATTTCCATTAGCATCTGCTCTTGCTTTTTTTAACTGTAAATCCAGTAACTCATCAAGTTTCGGTTGCAGGTGAAAGTGCCATCTCATAAAGCCATATGACATCAAAACTAATCCTAAAGCTATAAAAAAACTTGAGATATTCATATTAAAAGGCTTATCAGCCTTTAATAATTCAATCCTTTTTTTAAGTGCAGTTATCTGCATTTCTTCGTGCAAGTTTGGTTTTTCAATAAGCTCAAGTTTTGATAGATTTATTGCATATTTAAAGAGGTTATTATTAAAATTATTATGTGTACTATTAAAAATATAACCTCCGAAAACTGTTAATACGAGCCCCAAAATAGCAAAGAACTTGTATATATTATCTGTTGGAACATTTGCGTTTGAATTGAACATTACCACTCCTTGGAAGAACACATAGACATAATGACCCCCACGAAAGGTGCTAGCCTCCAATATCGTGGGTTAGCTTAAAGCCAGAGCCATAATTAGTGCGTCAAACAACTAAATTTGGAGGCTAGCATGAATAAAGATAGCATAATTTTTATTGGCTTAGATACGCATAAGTCATTTATTCAAGTCACTGTATTACAAGAACATCGTGGGGCAAATCCACTACACCTTGGCCGTATTAAATCGAATAAGTCCGCGTTGATTAAATTGGCCAAACAGCTGCAATCTAAGTATCCCAAAGCCACTCTGCACTTTGTCTATGAAGCAGGACCATGTGGTTACTGGACTTATCGCTTAATGACGAGCCTTGGAC